>NZ_CP107929.1:1200000-1500000 GCF_036017915.1 Micromonospora sp. NBC_00421 | reverse complement strand
ACTTCATCGAGGCCCGCAAGCGCAACTGGCGTCAGCTCCGGGAGGGGCTGGACGGCCTGCCCGGCCTGCTGCTGCCCGAGCCGACGCCGGGCAGCGACCCGAGCTGGTTCGGCTTCATCATCACGGTGCTGCCGGACGCGGGCTTCGACGTCCCGGACATCGTCGGCCACCTGGAGAGCCACAAGATCCGTACCCGGCGGTTGTTCGCGGGCAACCTCACCCGGCACCCGGCCTACATCGGCCGGCCACAGCGCATCGTCGGCTCACTGGCCAACAGCGACACGGTGACCGAGCGTACCTTCTGGATCGGCGTCTACCCGGGCATCACCACCGAGATGATCGAGTACGTCATCGGCACGCTCAAGGAGTTCGTCGCCACGCACTGACCGGACGACCCCACCCGGCGCACCGCCCGCTGTCGCGGACGGTGCGCCGACCCGTACCCGCGCTGCGCCGGGTGGGGAACGGGGCCCGGTGCCGGGTGGGGTACGGCCGGGCGGCCGTCGGCCTCAGCGATCGGCCCGCAACGCCCCGGACGGGCAGGCCGCGATCACCTTGAGCACGGCGTCCTCCTGGTCGGGGTCCGGGTCGGGCCGCAGGAGCACCACCGTGCCGTCCTCGTCGTTCTGGTCGAAGATCCGGGGCAGCCGCAGCACACACAGTCCCGCACCGACGCAGACGCCCCGGTCGGCACGGACCCTCATCGGGCGTCCCAGACGATCGGCAGGGCGTGCACCCCGTAGGTGATCATGTCGTTGCGCAGCGGCACCTCCGCCGGCGGTACGGCGAGGCGGACACCGGGCAGCCGACGCAGCAGTTCGGTGTAGCCGACAGTCATCTCGATCCGGGCCAGCTGCTGGCCGAGGCACTGGTGCACACCGTGGCCGAACGCCAGGTGCGAGGTGCGCTCACGGGTCACGTCCAGCACCTCCGGCTGCGGCCAGTGCCGCCCGTCCCGGTTCGCGGCCAGCAGGGAGACCACCACCGTCGCCCCCGCCGGGATGTGCTCCCCGCCCAGCTCAAGGTCCTCCTTGGCGAACCGGAAGAGCCCCGTGCTGACGATAGTCAGGAAGCGCAGCAGCTCCTCGACGGCGTCGCCGACCCGGGACGGGTCGGCGCGCAGCGCGGCGAGCTGCTCGGGCCGTTGCAACAGTACGAACGTGCCCAGCCCGAGCATGCTCGCGGTGGTGTCGAGACCCGCGAAGAGCAGGAGGTTGGCGATGCCGACCAGCTCGTCGTCGGTAAGCGCCGGATCGGCGCCCGGGTGGTGGGCCAGCCCGGAGATCATGTCGTCGGTGGGATTCGCCCGTTTGTCCGCCACCAGCCGCTGCATGAACGCGCGCTGCGCTTCGGTGTTCTCGATCGCCTCCTTGACCGGCACGTTCGTCTGCAGCAGGTCCGCCGCGCGCTGCTGGAACTCCGCCCGGTCCTCGTAGCCCACCCCGAGCAGCTCGCAGATCACCAGCGAGGGCACCGGAACCGCGAACTCCGGCACGAGATCGGCGCTGGTTCCCGCAGCCAGCATCGCGTCCAGCCGCTCGGTGACGATCTGTTCGATCCGCGCGGCGAGGTCCCGCATCCTGCGCACCGTGAACAGGCCGGCAAGCAACTTGCGGTAACGGGTGTGCTCCGGCGGATCCATGTTGATGAACGATCCGGCCCGCGCCTTGCCGCTGCGCAACTGCTCCCCCACCTCCGGGGAGAGGTTCTTGAACCGGGGGTGGTAGCGGAACCGGTCGGCCGAGAAACGCGGGTCGGACAGCACCGCGCGGGCCTCCTCGTACCCGGACACCATCCAGCACGGTTCCCCGCCGGGCAATGTCGACCTGCCCACCGGGGACTGCCCGGCCAGCGCCGCCAGACCGGGTGGCAGCGCGAACGGATCATCGCGCTGCAGGAACTCCCGGGAAAGCGGCGCTTGAAGCGATTCGTCGGCGGGTGGAGATTTCATCGTCTCGGTCGTCACCGCAGGGTCCTCCCAATTGCTCCAACAGACAGCGAACCAGCTCCCGCCGACCCATACTCCGCTGTCGAAGCCTAGGACAGTCCACACCGGCCGAACATCCCTCACGCTGATAGCGCCGCCGGCACCGACACCTATCAGGTTGAGGGATGCTCAGCCCGCCGGCCGCTCCCTATCGTTGCCGAAAAGGCGCCGTAACGCGCCCGCCCCACGCCAACGGATCGCACGCTATTCGACACGAAAGGGAGGGGCTCATGACCACTGCCGAGACGACGGCCGAGACGGTCGACCTGTTCTCACCAGAAGTGGTCGCCGACCCGTTCGGCTGGTACGCGCGGCTGCGCGAGGAGACCGGCCCGACCACCGGGACGCTGAACATCGGCACCATGATGGGCGGGCCCGAGATGTGGCTCGTCACCCGCTACGAGGACGTCCGCCAGGTCCTCACCGACCCGCGGTTCGTCACCAACCCGCCGGCCGACTCGACCATCGCGGACATCCGCGACGGCGTGTTCAAGCGACTGGACTTCCCACCGGATCTCATCCCGTGGATGGCCAACCTCCTCAACGTCTCCGACGGCGAGGACCACACCCGGCTCCGCAAGCTGGTCTCGTACGCGCTGACCGCACACCGGATCGGCAAGCTGCGCCCCCGAGTCGAGAAGATCACCGCGGACCTGCTGGACAAGCTGGCCGAGGACAGCAGGGACGGCTCACCGGTCGACCTGGTGGAGGAGTACTGCTACCCGCTGCCGGTCACCGTGATCTGCGAGCTGGTCGGCATCGACGAACCCGACCGGCCGCACTGGCGGGCCTGGGGCGACTCGATGGCCACGATGAACGGTGAACGCATCCCGACCACGCTGCTCAAGTGCATCGACCTCGCCCGGGAGCTGATCGAGAAGCGGCGGGCCGAGCCCCAGGACGACCTGGTCACCGCCCTCGTGCAGGCGCAGGCCGAGGACCCGAGCCGGGTCTCCGACGACGAGATCATCGGCATCCTGTTCAGCCTGGTGACCGCCGGCCACCAGACCACCACGTACCTGATCGGCAACTCGGTCATCATCCTGCTCGAGAACCCCGACCAGCTCGCGCGGTTGAAGGAGAACCCGTCGATGTGGCCGCAGGCGGTGCGCGAGCTGCAGCGCCTGGGCCCGATCCAGTTCGCGCAGCCGCGGTTCCCCGTGGAGGACATCGAGCTGGGTGGCGTGACGATCCCGCGGGGTGCGCCGGTGGCGCCGCTGCTGCTGGCGGCGAACACCGATCCGCGCAAGTTCCCCGACCCCAACAAGCTGGTCATCGACCGGCTGGCCGTCGGCAGCGAGAGTCACCTCGGGTTCGGCAAGGGCATCCACCGCTGCCTCGGTCAGCACCTGGCCTACCAGGAGGCGGAGGTGGCGTTGCAGGGGCTGTTCACCCGGTTCCCGGACCTCTCCCTCGCCGTGCCGCGCGAGGAGATCCCGTGGATCCTGCGGCCCGGGTTCACCCGGACCAGGACCCTCCCGCTGAAACTCGCCTGAGCACCCCGGCACCCTGTCGGTGCCCCGGGCGGGCCGGCTGATCATCCACGCCCGAAAGTGCAGGTCTGGGCGGTCCGGATACAGGACCGCCCAGACCTGCACGGCGTCGTACGCTGACCTCCATCGAGCCCGTCCGGGCAGACCAGCACGTTCCCGTCGAGAGGGAGAACCGCCCGTATGCGCACGCCGCAAGGGATCCGACTGTGTGCCCTGTCCGACCTGGAAGACAAGGCACCTCTTGCCGTCCAGGTCGGTGACGTCCCCGTCGTGGTGGTCCGCATCGGGGACGAGGTGCACGCGCTGCGGAACCAGTGCACGCACGCCCGGATGTCGCTGTCGGAGGGCGAGGTCACCAGCAAGGGGATCGAGTGCTGGATGCACGGCGCCTGCTTCGACCTGCGCACCGGCGTGCCGACCTCGCCACCCGCCGTCGACCCGGTGGACGTCTATCTGGTACGCGTCGAGGGCGGAGACGTGTTCGTCGACCCCCACACCACGGTGAACTGACCACCCGGGCAGGACTCCCCCGACGGCAAGCAGCGCGCCGGCTTCGGCGCGCTGCTGTCGTACCCCGTCACCGGTGCCCGGTCGCCGTCGAGCGGCGAGGTGCCCACTGACGGCGACCGGACGATCACCGGTCGCCGTGGTCGGCGGGCGACCGTCCGCGCCCTACCTGGTCGCGGCTGCTGTCTCAGGTCCGCCGACCCCGAGCCAGCAGCCACGACCAGGCACACCGGGCCCGTTAGCCGAGCCGCGACCCGGCGCCGTGCAGGCGGATGGGCAGCCGCCGCAGCCGCCACGAGCCAGGCATGTTCTGCCGTTCCAGCTCCTCCGCGGGGACGGCCAGCTCCAGGTGCGGGAAACGGCTCAGCAGCCCGCCGAACGCCACCTCGAACTCCTGCTTGGCCAGGTGCGCGCCCAGGCAGTAGTGCAGACCGGCACCGAAGCCCACGTGCAGCTCGCGTTGGCCGTCGGGCTGCCGGCGGAGGTCCAGTCGATCGGGGTCGGGGAAGTAACGCGGGTCGTAGTTGGCCGCGACGAGCATGCACATCAGCCGGTCGCCCTGCCTGATCGTGACACCGCCGACCTCGACGTCCTCCACCGCGTGCCGGAACTGGGTCCCGTGCAGCGGACCGCACCACCGCATCAGCTCCTGGACCGCCGCCGGCATCAACGCGGGTTCGGCGCGCAGCGTGTGCAACTGGTCGGGATGGGTGAGCAGCGCCAGGGTGCCGTTTCCGATCATGTGCGCCGTGTTCTCGGTGCCGGCCAGCACCAGAGTCAGCACCATCGTGATCAGCTCGTCCCCGGTGAGCCGGTCCCCCTCCTCGTCGTGCGCCTCGATCAGCCCGGACAACAGATCGCCGGTCGGCACGGCCCGGCGCTGCTCGACCAGTTCGGTGATGTGGTCCACCATGCCACGCATCGGCTCGTTCTGCGCCCCCGGCTCCAGCGAGAACGCGGCCCGGCCCCACTGCCGCCACCTGGGCCAGTCGGCCTCGGGGATGCCGATCAGCTCGCAGATCACGTTGATCGGCAGCAGGTAGGCGAAGTTCTCGATCAGATCGACGACGCCCACCCCGTCGGCGTCGTCCTCGGCCGCCCGCCGGGCGAGCTGGTCCAGCAGTCTCGCGGCGATCTCCTCCACCCGGGGACGCAGGGCGGCGACGCGGCGTGCGGTGAAGGTGCGCGACACCAGCCGCCGCAGCCGGACGTGGTCCTCTCCGTCGGCGTCCAGCAGGCTGCTCGTGAAGATCTTGATGTACTTCTCTTCGAGTCCGAGCGCCTTGGCCAGCTCTTCGTGCAGGTCGTCGACGTTCGCGCCGGGAACGCTTGCCGGGTTGTTGGCGAAGCGCTGGTCAGCCAGCACCATCTTGACGTCGTCGTACCGGGTGATCAGCCACAGCGGTGTGGGCGAGGTGGGGTAGACGGCCCGGACGATCCGGTCCTGCTCGCGTAGCCGCGAGTATCCCCGGAACGGGTCGCGGAGCAGGTCCGCGTCCCTCATGTCCAGTGCGGAGGTCCCATTGCTGGTGGCCACGGGACAGGTCCCGCTGATGGTGTCCATGTCTGCCTCCCAGGGTGTCACGTAGTGGGCACGCGGTCGACCGGATTCGCCGGCCGACCGGCCTTACGGACGGCGGGGGCGTACCCCCGCCGCTGGCGCGTGGGCGAACAGGCGCGACCGGGACGGCCTGACGTCGGGCGCGCTGTGGCGATGTGCTGTTCGGCAGGTACGGCACCGGGTGGCGGGTCCGGCCCGTGACAGCCGAGGGTGGCCGCCGGCCCCCTCGGTCGCCTTGGGCAACAATCGGACAGAACGAAGCGGCGCCCACCGTCACCGACGTCGACGAGAGCCGAGGCTCCCGCCGGGACCGGGCCGACGCTGACGGCGTCGGCCCCGGTCCGGTGGTCGTCGTCGAGCGGAGGGCCCGCGCCGCACCGTCGGCGGTCAACGCCCACCTGGACCTCCCCCGCCCCCCGGGTGGTGCTCCGAACTGCCGGAGTGGTGGGTCGAGCCGCCCGGATGCATGTGGAACCGGGCCACCTCGGCCGGGTGGACGACGAAGGGCCGCATCATGCCCTCGTCCTCGTGGTCGAGGATGTGACAGTGGTACATGAACTGGCCGGTGGCACCCTCGAAGCGGCCGGCGACCCGGATCCACTCCCCCGCCCACAGGTTGAAGGTGTCCTTCCAACCCTCCTCGTGCTTCTCGATCGGCGGGCCCTCACCGGGAGCGGGAAACGGCCTGCTGGTGCCGCCGACCGCGAGGTCGAAGGCCGTCAGGTCGGCGAACTTCCACCGGGTCAGCAGCTGGAACCGGGCCAGGTGGATGTGCATCGGATGCGGGGCCCCACCGAGCTGGATCAGATTCCACACCACCCACCGGCCCCGGTCGATGAAGACCGTCGTCGTCTCGTCGAACAGCCGCGCGACCTTGCGGAAGGTGCGCACCCGCCCGGCGGCCGGGTCGGTGAGCTGGATGATCCCCTCCTGCGGGAACCGGGTGGGCAGTTCGGCCGGGTCGGTGATCTCCTGCAACTCCCACATCTCCGGGTGCGGTCGACCTGCCACCCCCGGCAGGGTCGTCGCCACGAACACCTCGTCGTGATCCTCCGGAACGGTGCTGCCCTCTCGCAGCCGGACGTACGAGCCGGACAGCCGGGCCGGCGGCGTGAAGAAGTCGGCGCGGCTCCGGCTCTCGACACGGAACTGCATGATGTCCGGGTCGACCGAGGCACCGGTGTTGACCAGGCGCAGGCGCTGCCCCTTGAACCGGCTGAAGTCGATGAGCAGGTCGACGCGCTCGGCCGGGGTGAGGGTCAGCCCGCCCGCCGGCACCGCCGCCGGGGCGGGCAGCAGGCCGGCGTCCGTGCCTACGATGCGGACCGCGTCGTTGTGAACGACGCCCGCCTCGTCGACCAGGTCGAGCCGGAAGAACCGGCCGTTCGCCGCGTTGAGCACCCGGAAGCGGTACCAGCGCGCGTCGACGTCCAGGTGCGGCCAGATGACGCCGTTGACGACGGTGAACGGGCCGGTGACGGGGGCCGACGTACCGGTCGCGGGCTGGTACTGGAACTTGAACAGCAACCGGCCGGTGAGCGCCCCGGTCGCCGGGTCGGTGTCGAGGTTGCGGTCGGCGATGACCAACGGGATCTCGTGGTCACCGCCGGGCAGTCGCAGCCGGTCCTCCTCCTCGTCGCGGATCAGGTAGAGGCCGACGAGCCCGGCGTGGACGTTGAACCGCGTCACGGCCATCGCGTGGTCGTGGTACCACAGTGCGGTGGCCGCCTGCCGGTTCGGGTACTCGGTGAGCTGCACGTCCCCCGGCGACATGCCGTTGTGCGCCCAGCCGTCGTTGCCGCCGTTGGTCGTCGCGCCGTGCAGGTGGACGACGTTCCAGGGCGGCAGGCCCGCGACCCCGTCGATGAGTTCCACCCCGGTGGGCAGGCTGCCGTCCGCGCTGCGGTAGCCGGGCATGTTCGCCGGCGTCGGCACCGCGTACGGCGCCCGCACCGCCACCAGCGGCACCGTTCCCTGTAGTTCGTTGACCCAGGCGACCCGCAGTCGCCTGTCCCGGCGCACCTCGATGGTGGGGCCGGGAAACTGTCCCTCGTAGGTCCACAGGGTGGTCTCGGGCAGTTGGGAGTGCAACCGGCGCCGCGCGTTGGTCATCGTGATCGTGAGCTCGTCTCGGTGACGCCCCGACGACGGTCGGACCGTCGGCGGAATCCGCAGTGGGTCGAGGAACTTGGTGAGACCGAACTGTGGTGCCACGAGTGGCGCCCGGGCTCCGCTGCCCGTCGCCGCCGACGCCCCCGGGGCACCCGGGCCGAGCGTCTGCACCCCCGCGACGACGCCCGCGGTACCGAGCACGGTGGAGGCCAGGAAGGCACGACGCTGAACGGGGGAATCCATTGGTTCTACTCCTGCGTGGGGATGGCGGCGTACCGACACCTGCGGGGTGCTACCAGGTGACCGGTAGCGTGGTCAGCACCTCGAAGCCCGCGGTCGGGTTGAACGGAACCTCCTCCGCCGGGACGGCCAGACGCAGGCCGGGCAGGCGTCGGAGCAGGGTGGCGAGGGCGATCTCCATCGTGATGCGGGCCAGGCTCTGGCCGAGGCACTGGTGGGTGCCGAACCCGAACGTGACGTGGTCCCGGGCGGTGCTGCGGCGCAGACCCAGCGAGTTCGGCTCCTCGTGGACCTCCGCGTCGCGGTTGATCAGGGAGGTGATGAAGAAGACGCCGTCGCCCGCGCGGATGGTGGCTCCCTCGACCTCGATGTCGTCAGTGGCCAGCCGGGTCACACCGTCCGGAATGGACACGAAGCGTAGCAGCTCGTCGACCGCGGTGGGCATCAGCGCCGGGTCGGCCCGCAGCTCGGCCAACTGGTCGGGGTGTTGGAGCAGGGTGAACAGGCCGAGCGAGATCATGGTCCCGGTGGTGCCGTGGCCGCCCGCCACCTGGAGGACCAGCGTCGAGACCAACTCCTCGTGGTCCGCGTCGTCCGTGGCACCGCGCTTCGTGAGGAGGTCGTCGAGCACCCCCTCCCCCGGGTTACGTCGCTTCTCCGCGATCAGGTCACCCATGTAGGCCATCAGCACGTCGTACGCCTGGTTGGCGTTCGGGCCGGCGGCGAGCTGGTGCGACATCCGCGCGAAGGACGCGTGGTCGTCGTCCGGGATGCCCATCAGGCGGTACAGCACCGTGGCCGGCACGGGGGCCGCGAAGGCCGGGATCAGATCGGCGGGAGCGCCGTTGTCGACCATGTGGTCCAGCCGCTGGTCGACGATCTCCTGGATCATCGGACGCAGGGTGTTGATCCGCCTGATCGTGAAGCTGGGGATCAGCATCTTGCGCCGGGCCTGGTGCACCGGGCCGTCGACGCCCACCAACGCGGTGACGATCTTCATGACCTTCTGCTGTGCGTCGCCGACGGCGGCGGCGATGCTCGGGAACATCATGGGCCAGGCGGGGTTGGTGCGGTCACTGGAGATGCGGGGGTCGGCCAGGAGCCGGCGGGTCAGCTCACGACCGGTGACCGCCCAGACCCGCCGCCCGTCATAGAGCGCAACCTGGGCGAGTGGCCGCTGGTCGACAAGCGACGGGTAGTCGGGTGCCGGCTGGTAGGGACAGGTACGGTCCTGCGGGAACACCACGGTGTCAGTCATACGCGAACCTTCCGAGCAGCCAGTGCGGTGACGTGGGGGTTACCGGTGCGGTGCGGAGATTCGTGGCGACCGCCAGACACCACGATCCGGACGGCTAGCTCATGAAGTCCGCCCGGTGGTCCACCGCCCAGTCGGCGAAGGTCCGCGCCGGCTTGCCGAGGACCTGCTCGACCGTCCGGTCGATCTCGGCGGGCCCGTCGAGGGCCTCCAGGTAGTAGCGGATCCTGGTCTCGATGATCCCCGGCGGGTCCGTCGGACCGATCACCCCCTCCCGGATCAGCTCCCGAAGGCGGGGCCCGAACCGCTCCCGCAGTTCGGCGCGGGCTTCGTCGCCCGTGACGTCCTCGATCGTCAACTCTCGGCCGATCGCCTTACCGATGAGGGCGATCTGCTCGGCCTGGGTGATGCTGTCACCGCCGCTGAGGTGGTACCTCGCCCCGGCGTGGCCCTCCTCCAGCAGGGCGCGGGTGCTCACCTCGGCGATGTCCCGCTCGTGGATGGAGGACAGGTAGGAGTGCGCGTAGTGCAGCCGCACCGGCCGGCCCTGCCTGATAGCGGGCGCCCAGAGCAGGGAGTTCACGGCGAAGGCGCCCGGTCGGACGAAGGTCCACGACAGACCTGACCGTTCGATCGCCTCCTCCACCTCCCGGTGCCACCTGGCGATCCAGTGGTCCGGGTCGCGACCGGCGACGGCCAGCGAGGACAGCAGTACGGCGTGCCTGACCCCGGCGGCCTTCGCGGCCGCCATCACCCCGTCGATGCTGGCCGGCTGGTTGTACAGAAATACCTTCTCGACGCCCTGGAACGCCTGCGTGAACGTCGCCGGGTCGGTCAGATCGGCCCGGCGGACGTCGACCTCCGCCGGCAGGTCGAGCGACTCCGGCTTGCGGGAGGTCGCCCGCACGTCCGCGCCCGCCCGCACCAACAGGTCGACGACGTGACGGCCGACGTTGCCGGTCGCACCGGTCACCAGGATCGCCATCATTCCCCCCCGCCAGCCTGTTGTCGGCCCCATCGGTCATCCGTACGAGCATTCGTAGGCTAGGGCAGGCGAGGGCGGCTGGGCATACCTCGCCTTGATAGCAGTGGAAGCCGGAAGGTGGCCGCCGACCAGGGTGGCGAGCCACCGCCGGACGCGTGTGATTCGACACGGCGTCCGCATGCCGCCCGTCCCGGTCGGACGGAGGGCGGTCCGCCGGTTCGGGACGGTGGACGACACCGCCCCTCCCCGGCTCGCCGGCTACCCCTTACCCGGGATCAACGCGGGGCGGGGGCGGGAACGGACTTGTCGATCGCCCACAGGACGTCGCCCTCGATGCGCGACAGGCGCCACCCGTCCGAGGAGCGCGTCGCCTCGAAGCGCATCCGCGAGTTGAGGGTGAGGGTCGGCTCCGGCGCGATCTTCCCCTTCGGCGTGACGCTGCTACCGAAGAGCTGCACCACGTCCGCCCGGACCTTGGCCTTGTCGCCGTCCAGGTCGACGAGGACGTTGCTGACCAGCTCCTGGACCCGGTCCTCGGTCTTGAACCCCTCGGACGCGCCGGCGATGACCTTGTCCCGTCCTTCGGTGAGACCCCCACCGGGATTGCTGACCACCACCCCTTCGGAGAGCACCTTGTTCAGATCGTCGAACTTCCCCTCCGTCGTGTCGGCGTAGAAGCGGTAGACGAGCTGGGTGATGTCTCCTCGGTCGTCACGGTATTCGACCTTGTCGGTGCCGCAGCCCGCGGTGGGGAGGGCGACGAGAAGAGCCGCCAACAGGCCGACGGTGCGGACGGACCCGCGCCGTGACCGAACGATTCCCCCTGGACTATCCATGTTCTGTTCTCTCCAACCCTGTCGCAGTCTTCGTCAGTACGCGGGCAGGCGCCGACATTCTCCACCTGGGATGAACAGGAACAGCACCGCCGCGACCCGCAACACCGGTGATCACCTGAAGCGACCTCCGCCGCAGAAGTGGATTACCGAATGTCGATGTGCGTCGACCCCGCCATCCACAGGATTGCCTTACGATCACCGGCGATCCGTGCGAGCCATCGTAGGGTAGGGCAGGCCAGCACCGCTGACCATACCTTGTGGAGACATTTGCGAACTGAGTTGGGAATCAGACACCCACCGTCCGATCCGTGGCCTCCGAGCACTGTCCACCTTGTTCTGATGACGAAATGGCTCGACCTTCGGGTCACCCTGCGGACATGCACCAGTCGGCCCCTGGGGCACGTCGGAGATACCCCTCGGATAAGCAGCTGCGCTGCGGTTCAGGCGCGGGCGGCGACCTCGGATTGGGGTTTCTCGGAATCGGGAAGAGGCTTGGGACGGCCGGGGAGCAGGAGGCAGAGCGGCACGGCGAGGACGGTGAAGCCGACCGACCACCAGAAGGTCGTGCCGAAGGCCCGGGTGACGGCGTCCGGTGCCCGCGAGCCGGAACCGGCGTGCTGGAGGATCATGGCCAGGACGGCAGTGCCGAACGAGCCGCCGATCTGCTGGGTGACCAGGACGATGATGCTGGCGTTGGGGATGTCGCGGTGGTCCAGGCCCAGGTAGGCGGCGCTGGCCAGGGGGATGGTGGCGGTGCCCAGCCCCAGACCGCGCACGACCAGGACGGCCATCAGCAGCGGGTACGGCGCGTCGGGGGCGACGGCGAAGGGCACGGTGGCCAGGCCCACGATGCCGAAGCCGGCGAACGCGATCCAGCGGGGCCCTACCCGGTCGGTCCACCGACCGGCTAGCGGCCGTGACAACAGCGAACCGATGCCCTGCGGGATGAGCAGCAGCCCCGCGCCGAGCGCGTCCTCACCTCGGGCCTGCTGCCAGTAGAGCGGCAGCAGCAGCATCGCGCCGTACAGGGTCACCCCGACCAGGAAGAGCAGGCCCGCCGACGCGGCGAGCGACCGGTGACTCAGCAGCCGGATGTTCACCAGCGCCCCGGCTCCCCGGCGCAGCGCCCAGCCGATGAAACCGGCGACCAGGACGAGGCCGGCCAGGAGCGGGACCAGGACCCTGGGGCTGTCGAGGCCGGAGGTGACCGGGATCTGGGACAGGCCGTAGATGAGGGCGGCGGCACCCGGCGACAACAGGAGCAGGCCGACGGTGTCGAGCCGGCCCCGCTCGCCGACGGGCCGGTCGTCGGGCAGGTTCCTGAACGCGAGCCAGCCACCGACGCTGCAGAACAGGATGTTGACCAGGAAGAGCAGCCGCCAGTTCCCGGTGGCCAGCAGGAGGCCGCCCAGGACCGGGCCGAGGATCGGGCCGAGCGCGACGGGCAGGCTGATGGTCGCCATCACCCTGCCGATGTTGCGACCCCGGACGGCCTGCATGATCAGCGTGCTCATGAGCGGCATCATGACGCCGGCGGCGACGCCCTGGACGATCCGGAAGACGATGAGGCTGGGGGCGTCCCACGCCGACGCGCAGAGCACCGATCCGAGCAGGAAGAACCCGAGCGAACCGAGCCACAACCGCTTGCCGCCGACCGCGGTCTGGGTCCAGCCGACGATGGGGATGGTGACGAACATGGCCAGCAGGTAGCCCGTGCTCACCCACTGGATGGTGCTCAGCGGGGCATCCAGGTCACGGGCCAGGTCGTTGATGGCGACGCTGACGATCGTGGTGTCGAAGACCGCCGCCAGGGCACCGACGATGATCGTGAGCGCCAGCCGCCGCACCACCGGGTCGATGCGATCGGAATCGGTCGGCGTTGCGGCGGGTGCGGGCTTGCCGGATGCAGACATGGACACATCCTAAGATACATCGTTGTTTCTTATCGAGAGGCGACTCTAGATCGGGCGCACCGGGCCCGCAAGTATGCTGCGCAGGTGAGTCGAGGTGGGTGAGCCGGGCAGCCGGCGACGGGGCGCCGCACTGGAGCAGGCCCTGCTGGACGCGTCCTGGCAGGAGCTGGAGGAGGCCGGTTACGCGCGCTTCACCATGGACGCCGTCGCCGCGCGCGCCGGGACCAGCCGTCCCGTGCTGTACCGACGCTGGGGCGACCGGCTCGAGCTGCTGCGTGCGACGATCGTCCACGTCCTCGAGCGCAACCGTGTCCCGGCACCCGAGGACACCGGCTCGCTCCGCGGCGACCTGCTAGCCCTGATGCAGGAGATCAGCCGCACCCGCACCGAGTTCGTCACCGTGATGAGCGTCCACCTCGCCGGGTACTTCGAGGAGACCGGCACCGGTCCGGCCGACCTTCGCGACGTGATCCGGTACGGCCGCCCACACGCCCTCGACATCGTCTACGGCCGCGCCGCGGCGCGCGGTGAGATCGATCTCACCCGACTCTCCGCACGGGTCCGGGAGCTGCCCTTCGCCCTGCTGCGGCTCGAACTCCTCACCACCCTCCAACCCGTCTCCGACGCGACCCTCGAGGACATCGTCGACACCATCGTGCTGCCGCTGCTCCGACCCGCCGGGGTGGGCTGACGCCTGTGGTCGGACCGGTCGGCCCGGTGGTCATCCCGCGCTGTCGGCAGGGGCGGCGGTCGGGACAGGTACGCCGGCCGGCGGTGACGTCGACCCTCGCGCGGGCCCGGCCGGGGGCGGTGCGACGAGGCGGGCGAGCGACACCGCGCCGTGCAACGACGACAGACCGCCCAGCCGGGCCGGCGCCACCGGCAACGGGTCGTGTCCGGGGCGTGCCAGTTCGGCCAACCAGGCGGCCATCCGGTCGACGATCTCGGGGACGCCGGCCGAGAAGCCCCCACCGATCAGCACACGCTGCGGGTGGAGCAGCTCCTGCACGCTGGTCACGGCGGCGGCCAGGGCGCGGCACGTCCGGTCGACGGCGGTGACGGCCCAGGGCTGTCCGGCGCGCACCGCCGGCCCCAGTTCGTCGAAGGTGACCTCCGCTCCCCGCAGTCGCGCCGCGCGGCGCAGGGTGGCCGGTCCGGAGGCGACCGCCTGGAGACACCCGCGCCGGCCGCAGACGCAGCTCGCCCCGCCCGACTCGACGATGACGTGCCCGATCTCGAACGAGCCACGGCCGGGTCCGGGACAGGGGACGCCACCCAGGACCAGACCGCCACCGACGCCGGTGCCCACCCCGACGTAGAGCAGATCGTCACAGCCAGAGGCCCGCGCCTCGGCGAGCGCGCCGAGATCGCCGTCGTCCGCCCAGGCGACGCTCGCCCCGGGGAACAGCGCCCGCAGGGCCGCGTCCAGGTCCAGGTCGACCCACTCCGGCCGGCTGGGCCACGAGGTGACCCGGCCCCCCGGGCCGACCGTCGCCGGCATCGCGACCCCCACCGAGCGCGGTGGGGCACCGATGCCGGCCCGCAGCTTCGTCAGTTCCCCGGCGAGTTGGGCGAGATCCCGGGTCACGCTGTGCCGGGGCGTCCAGCCGAAGGTGGACTCCCGGACGAGCCCGGCGTCGGTCTCGGCCCGCAGTGCGACCTTGGTGCCGCCGACGTCGACGCCGAGGTAGTGGGCCGTCTCCACGGTCAGCCGGCCGGGACGGCCGGACAGCGGGCGAGCAGGTCGGCGGGGCGGTGCAGCACCAGGTCGGGGCCGCCGGCGAGCAACTCGGCGATGTCCTCCGGCGGCGCCCACAGCGCGGCGGCCGAGGCGACCCCGGCGCCCTGGGCGCTGGCCAGGTCGGTCGGCGCGTCCCCGATCATGATGGCCCGCTCGGGGGGCACGTCCAGCAGGTCCAGGGCGCGTCGCACGATGTCGGGGGCCGGTTTGGGGCGGGCCACCTCGTCGGAGCCGATCACGTGGGCGAAGAACGGCAGGAGGCCGAGCCGGTCCAGCAGTGAACGGGCCCGTGGCCCGCTCTTGCCGGTGGCGATGGCCAGCCGTAGGCCGCGGACCCGCAGGGTCAGCAGCAGTTCGAGGATGCCGTCGAAGACCTGCACCTGGTCGGCGAGGCGGTAGCTCTCCCGGACGAACGGCTCCTCCATCGCCAGCGGCAGGTCCATGATCCGCATGATGTCCGGGAAGTAGCGACCCAGATGGCGACGGTACTCCCCGAAGGGCGCCGGGCCGTCGCCGACGACTTCGGCGTACGCGATGGCGAAGGCCTCGCTCATCACCGCGAAGCTGTCGACGACGACCCCGTCGAGGTCGAAGATGACCGCGTGCCGGACCGGTGCCGAGGGGTCGGTCGCGGTCGCCGGCCGGTCGACGATCGGAAATGCCATGGAGACCTCTTCACTGGTACGCGGACACCGTGCGCCGGGCACGCGCCGACCCCGCCGACGCGTAGAAGTTCTCGATCATCTGCACGATCGGCCGGGCCTCGGCGATGGCGCGGCCGCGGCTGGCCGGGTCGGCGAGCATCGCGGCGAGGTCGTCCAGTTGCCGGGTGTACTCGATGCCGATCCGCTCGGTCGGCACCGCGAGCCGGGTCGTGGCGCCCTCCCGGGTCATCGTCAGCACCGGATCGGGCTCCCGGTTGGGGCTGAAGCCGAAGGTGCACCTCAACTCCGCGACCCCGGCCCGGCCCTCGACGCGGATCGACGACACGTCCCGCGCCTCGTGCGATGCCCAACTGGCCCGCAGGGCGACCGAGACGCCGTCGTCGCGTACCAGGAAACCGCGTGCGGTGTCCTCCACGTCGGCGGCGTCGGCGCCGGGCTGGTCCTGTCGCCACGCCGCCCGCCAGGCGTCCACGTTGACGAAGTCGTCCGACGTCACGCCGATCACCTGCGTGAAGGTGGCCGGGCCGAGCAGGAACGCCAGCGTGTCTACCAGGTGCCAGCCGAGGTCGAACAGCGCTCCCCCGCCGGCCTTGCCGCGCTGGGTGAACCAGCCGCCGGCCCGCGGCACGCCGCGGGACCGGGTCCAGCCGAGGTCGACGTGCCGGATGTCACCCAGGTCCCGCAGCGCCCGCCGCAACGCCTCGACATCACCCCGGTACCGGGCGGCGCTGCCGGCGAGCAGCATCCCGCCCCGGCGTTCGGCCATCGCGAGGACGTCGACCTCGGCAGAGGTCAGGCAGACCGGTTTCTCGACGAACACCGAGATCCCGGTGGCGAGCAACGCGCCGGCCACCTCGACGTGCAGGTGGTTGGGCACCGCGACGACGGCCAGGTCGACCTCCTTCGCGGTGAACGCGTCGACAGTGGGATGCACGGCGAGGCCCGGCTCGTCCCGGAACGCCGCCCGCGACGCCGGGTCGGCGTCGACGACCGCGACGACCTCGAAGTCGGCGTGCGCACGCAGCAGCGGCAGCCACAACTCCCGCCCCGCCCAGCCGAGCCCGACCACCGCAACCCGGATGCTCATGCGGTGGCCACGGCGGCGGCGACGATCTCGGCCGTCGCGTGCATCTCCTGCTCTCCGGCGAGCAGCACCCGGTGGTGCAGCCAGACGCAGTCCCGGCTGATGGCATCGGTGTGCGGGCAGCGCTCCGCGATGGCGTCCAGGCTCTCGTCGGGTGCGCCGAACTCCCAGAAGGCCTCCGTGCGGTAGATCGCGCGGAACCCGGCGAACGCCGGTAGACCCGCCGCCACCAGCCGGTCGACCAGGGCGTTGCGGCCGTCCTCGCTGATGCCGGGGACGCGGAACATCGCCATGTAGTGCGAGTTGCGGTCGGCGCGCACGTCGCCGCCCTGCGGCACCACCCCGTCGATCGCCCCGAGCAGCCGCGACAGCAGCGTCCAGCGCTGGTCCCGCAGCGCGATCTGCGCGTCGAGGCGACGCAGCTGTGCCCGCAGCACGGCGGCGGAGAACTCGTTGAGCCGCATGTTGGACCCGGAGATCCGGTGCAGGTAGCGGCGGTCGCCCCGGGGCCGACCACAGCTGTGCCGCAGGAAGGCCAGCTCGTACTTCTCGCTCTCCCCCTCCGGGAACACCACGGCACCGCCCTCGCCGGCGGTCATCAGCTTGCCGTTCTGGAAGCTGAAGGTGGCGATGCTGCCCAGCTCACCGACGCGCCGGCCCTGCCACTGCGCGCCGTGCGCGTGCGCGGCGTCCTGGAGCAGCGGTACGCCGTTCTCGGCGGAGATCTTCGCCAGCGTGTCCATGTCGGCGATCAGACCGGCCATGTGCACCGGCATGATCGCCCTGGTGCGTGGCGTGACGGCGGCGGCGACCGCTCCCGGGTCGATGTTGTAGGTGTCCGGGTCGACGTCGACCGGGACGGTGACCGCGCCGAGCCGCTGGGCCGCCTGGGAGGAGGAGATGAAGGTGAAGGCCGGCACGATGACCTCGGTGCCCGGCCCGACTCCCATGACCTGCAGGGCGAGCTCCAGCGCGTGTGTGCCGTTGGTGACCGCCAGCGCGTGTTCGGCGCCATGGTGGTCGGCGAACTCTCGCTCGAACGAGTCCACTTCGGATCCGCCCATGCGCCACCACTGGCCCTGCTCGAGCGCACGGATCAGGCCGTCCCGCTCGGCGTCGTCGTGCTGAGGCCACGCGGGGAATTCTGGTGCCGGTCGCGCGTCCATGGCTCTCCGATTCTCGTGGTGGATCCCATTGGGAGAAAGCGTGAATGGCCGTGTGACAGGGAAATGGCGATTTCAGCCTCTTGCGTCATGGTATGAGCGCGGTCGGGGGCCAACATCCCTCGGTCTGGTAGTCGTCGACACGTCGCCCCAGCGGAAGAAGGAGCGGTACGAATCGAGCTGCCCGTCGAGCATGTGGAATCCATGATGGACGGTGTGCCCACGCGCCGCGGCGGCCCGCAACAGGCGGGTCTCCCGGGGGTGCATGATGATGTCGGCCACCACGCTGCCCGGTGGTAGGAGGTCCGGTCGCATCGGCAGCGGGTCGTCGGGTTCGAGCCCGAGCGGCGTGGCGTTCACCACCAGGTCGACGCCGTCGAGGTCCGGCCCGGCCGAGGTGACGGTGCGGCCGGGCCAGTGCGGGTCCAGGCGGGAGCGCAGACCGGCCAGTCGGGCGGTGTCCGGGTCACACACGGCCAACCGGTCGACCCCCGCCGACAGCAGCGCCGCCGCGATGGCGCTGCCCGCGCCCCCCGCCCCGACGAGGGCCACCCGACGGCCCGCCGGCTCGTGGCCGGCCGCCACCAGACCGGCCACGAAGCCCAGACCGTCGAAGTTCTCCGCGTACCAGCTGCCGTCGTCGTCCCGGCGCAGCGCGTTGGCGCTCCCGGCGATCCGGACCATCGGGCTGCACCGATCGGCGAGCGCGACGACCGCGGCCTTGTGCGGCACCGTGACGAAGATGCCGTCGACGTTGCCGACACACCGCAACCCGTCCAGGATCCGGGCGAGGTGTTCCGGCCGCGCGTGCACCGGGACCAGCACCGCGTCGACGCCCAGCCGGGCGAGGAGCGGGTTGACCAGCAGGGGTGAGCGCACCTGGACGACCGGATCACCCAGGACCACGTACAGCCGGGTGGTGCCGCTCACGGGTGCGGGTGTGGTCAGCACCGTCCCGCCCGCCCGGCCGAGCCCCGACCGGTCAGCATCGCGGCGACCGCGACGGCGAGTTCGACCGACTGCGCGGCGTTCAGTCGCGGGTCGCAGGCGGTCCGGTAGCGGGTGGGCAGGTCACGCTCGGTGATCCCGCAGCCGCCACCCAGGCACTCCGTCACGTCCTCGCCGGTCACCTCGACGTGGATGCCGCCCGGATGGGTGCCGAGTCCCCGGTGCACCTCGAAGAAGCCGGCCAGCTCGTCGAGCACTCCGTCGAAGTGCCGGGTCTTGAACCCGTTACCCGACAGCCGGGTGTTGCCGTGCATAGGGTCGCACTGCCAGACCACCTGGTGCCCGGAGGCGTTGACCTTCTCCACGATCGGCGGCAGCACGTCCCGGACCAGGGCGTGGCCCATCCGGCTCACCAGCGTCAACCGTCCCGGGACGGCGTCCGGGTCGAGGCGCTCCACGTACTCGACGGCCAGCTCCGGGGTCACCCCGGGACCGATCTTGACGCCGATCGGGTTGGCCAGCAGCTCCGCGAATGCGACGTGCGCCCCGCCGAGCTGACGGGTGCGCTCACCGACCCACAGGAAGTGGGCGAGACCGCTGGTCAGCCGGGCTCGGGGGGTGCAGGCATCCGCCCAGAGCACGGCCCGCTCGTAGTCGAGCAGGAGCATCTCGTGGCTCACGTAGACCCCGCCCGCGCCGACCCGGCGGACCACCTCCATCGCGCCCGCCGCGTGCGCGTGGGCCCGCAACATGCGGTACGGGTCGGGCGTCCTGGCGGCGAGGGTGGGTTCGGCGGAGTTGACGATGTCACCGCGGTACACCGGGAGGCCCGACGCGTCCACGGCATTGGACCGGGGCTTGGCGTACTGGCCTGCCATTCGCGCGATACTGACCACCGGCATCCCGGTGGCCCCGGTCAGCACGTCGGACATCCGGGACAGCACCCGCAGGTTGGCGCGCAGGTGCGACTCGGTGTTGTCGGCGAAGGTCTCGGCGCAGTCGCCGCCCTGGAGCAGGAACGCCTCACCCCGGGCGACCGAGGCGAGCCGATCGGCCAGCCGGGCCGTCTCCACCGGCGTCACGATCGGATCGACCTGCCGCAACCGCGCGACGACGGCCCGGGCCCGGTCCGGGTCCGGCCAGCCCGGCTGTTGCGCCGCGGGACGGGCCAGCGCCTCGTCCAACCGGTGGGCCAGCAGCCGATCCGCCGGGCAGCGGGCGTGCGCAGGTCCGTCGGCGTCGCCCGGCGGGTGCGGGAACCGTCTCATGTCGAGACCGCATCGGCGGTGGCGGCCCCGACCAGCGTGGCCATCGGCACCCGCGGCATCTCGTCGAGGGCCCGCCGGACCGCCGCCACCGGCACGTCGCCGACCAGTTCCGCGCCCGCGGGCCCGTCCAGGACGAAACCGAGTCCGTCGACCGCCTTCTTGTCCCGGCGCATCTGACCGACCAGGAGTTCGGGATCGACCCCGGCGGGCAGTGCGGTGGGCAGGCCGTAGTGCCGGACGACCGTCAGGTGCTCGTCCGCCCTGGCCTGGTCGATCCGACCCAGCACGTGGGCCAGCCGGCCGGCGAAGACCGTGCCGATGGCGACCGCCTCACCGTGCCGGAGCGCGAAGCCGGTCGCCAACTCCAGCGCGTGACCCAGCGTGTGGCCGTAGTTGAGCAGGTGCCGCCGGCCGGCGTCGCGCTCGTCGACCTCCACGATGCCGGCCTTGAGGGCCACGCTGGCGGCGATCTGCGCGGTCAGCGGCAGGCCGCGCAGGTCACCGGCGCCGATGAAGTGGCAGCGGGCGATCTCACCGAACCCGCTGGCCAGCTCCCGGGGCGGCAGGGTGGACAGGTAGTCCGTGTCGCAGAGCACCGCACGGGGCTGCCAGAACGCGCCGACCAGGTTCTTGCCGTCCGGCAGGTTCACCGCCGTCTTCCCGCCGACGCTGGCGTCCACCTGGGCGAGCAGCGTCGTGGGCAGGTGGATCACGTCCACCCCCCGGTGGTAGAGCGCGGCGGCCAGCCCGACGACGTCGGTGGTCGTCCCGCCGCCACAGGAGACGACGACGTCGTTCCTGGTCAACCCGAACCGCACGAACTCGCCGCACAACGCCTCCACGGTGGCGAGGGTCTTGCCGTGCTCGCCGTCGCGGGCCGGCAACAGCAGCGTCTCCACCCCCGGGTCGGGAACCCACCGCGGTGGCCGGGCCGACACCACGACCGCCCGTCTGGCACCCAACCGGCCCACCACCTCGGCGAGGGAGGAACGGACCCCCGCGCCGACGGACACGTCGTAGGAGCGGTCACCGAGCCGCACCGGAACCGTCGCGCTCACGGTGTCTTCTCCACGGTCTCCGGCCCGGGCCACCGCGCCGGGCGGGCGGCCGTCGACCGCGGCGCGGGGCGGACGCCCCTCGGCTGCGGCGCCGGGCGGGCGGCCATCAGCTCCGGCGCGCCGCCGTAGAAGGCCCACACGAAGCGGGAGTACTCCACGAAGCAGGCCCGGACGAAGTCGACGAACCATGCGAACGGATGATCCAGCTTCTCCATCGTCTCCCTTTCTGGTAACGACCGGGTTCGAGCTCAGTCGAGGTGACCGGAGAGGATGCGGGACAGCAGCATCCGGTGCTCGTCGTCGTCGGTGATCGTGCGTACCTGCTCACGACCGTTGCGGACGGTCAGGTAACGGCGCTGCCGCAGGAACACCTGCCCGTCGTCCACGGCGCGGCCACACAGGACCTCCCGGGTGTCGTCCCGGCCCGGATCGGCCAGGATCTCCCGGAAGTTGCTCTCCATCTCCTTCCAGTCGCTCCACTGCCGGGGCTGCATGGTGAAGGTGTAGACAGTGCCCCAGCGGGTGGCGACCCCCCTGCGTTGCAGCGCGATCCCGGGCCCCTGGTCGACCAGCCGGAACCGGCTGCCGTACTGGGCCTGCACCGGGGCGCAGACCCGCAGCGGCTCGACGTACGTCGGTCCCGGGTAGCCGACGTCGACCAGCCAGTCGGCACCGTCCAGGGCGACCCGGGCGAACATGTGCTCGACGTCGCTGCCGAACGCGGCCCGGCCCTCGGTGGTGCTGCCCGCCAGCAGCGTGGCCTGGTAGCCCAGCTCGCAGAGGAGCCGGTAGAACAGGCGGTTCAGGTGGTAGCACGCGCCGCCCCGCCCATCGACGATGCTCCGGGTGAACACCGCGTCGTCGTCGAGGTCGACGACGACCACCCCGTCGTCGAGGTCGTAGGCGAGACTGCTGTACGGAATCGCCATCAGGTGCCTCTTCTGCAGCACCCGCAACGTCTCCAGGTCCACCCCGGTCATTCCCTGGCAGCCGATCCGCCGCAGGTAGCCGTCCACGTCGAACACGTCGTCACCCTCTCTCAGACGGAGATCGCCGCCGGGACGTCCGCCCGGTCGCCGTACATCAGCTCGTACAGGTGGGCGGCGATCCGTTCCGGTGTCGGATGGGTGAAGACGAGATTGGCGGCGATCTTGCGGTCGGTGAGGTCGCGCAGCCGGTTGCGCAGCTCGATGGCGGTGAGCGAGTCGAAGCCGACCTCGAACAGTCCCTGGTCGGCCTCGACGTGGTGGCCGGCCCGGTAGCCCAGCACCGCGGCCACCTGGGCCCGCACCAGATCCAGCAGGATCCCGGCCCGCTCGGCGGCCGGCAGTCCGGCCAGCCGCTCGGCGATCTGCCCGGCCTCGTCGCCGGTCGCGCCACGCGCCTGCTGTCGACCGGCCCGGACCAGGCCACGCAGCAGGTGCGGCACCGCGCCGCCGGTCGAGGCGTCGGCGCGTACGCCGCGCAGGTCCAACTTCGCGGGCACCAGCAGCGCCTGCCCGGACCCGACGGCGGCGTCGAAGAGCTCCATGCCCTCCGCAGGGGTCAGCGACAGGAGCCCGCCACGCCTGGTCATCCGGGACCTGGCGAGCTCGTCGGTGCCGGCCGCCATGCCGGTGGTCTGCTCCCACAGGCCCCACGCCAACGACAACCCCGGCAGGCCCAGCGACCGACGCTGCGCCATCAATCCGTCCAGGAACGCGTTCGCCGCCGCGTAACTACCACTACCGGCACCCATGAACACCGACGACACCGACGAGTACACGACGAACGCCGTCAACGGCAGCCCCCGCGTCAACTCGTCCAGATGCCGCACCGCCTCCACCTTCGGCGCGAAGACCTCCGCCAACCGGTCCGGGGTGACCGTGCCGATCACCCCGGCGTCCGCGACACCGGCGGTGTGCACCACCGCGGTCGGGGGGTGCTGGGCCAGCAGGGCCGCCACCTGATCCCGGTCGGACAGATCGGCGGCGACCACCGCCACCTCGGCACCCTGCCCGGTGAGCTCGGCGACCAGCGCGGTCGCGCCCTCGGCGGCCGGACCACGCCGACTGGCCAGCACCAGCCGTCGCACCCCGTGCCGGGTGACCAGGTGCCGGGCCGCGAGGGCGCCCAACGCCCCGGTGCCACCGGTGACCAGCACCGTCGCGTCCGGGCCGAACACCTTCCCGGCCGCCGGCACCGCGCCGGTGGCCCGGATGAGGCGCGGCACCGACAGCGCCGCGCCGCGCACCGCCACCTGCGGCTCACCGGAGGCCAGCACCGCACCCCACCTCGACTCCGTCGCCTCCCCGCCGGCCGGGTCGAGGTCGACCAGGACGATCCGGTCGGGGTTCTCCGCCTGCGCGGCCCGTACCAGGCCCCACACCGCCGCGCCGGCGGGATCGGTCACCGCACCGTCCCCGGCGGGCACCGCGCCCCGGGTCGCGACCACCAACCGCGACTCCTCGAACCCGCCGCCGTCGAGCCAGCACTGGACCACGTCCAGCACCCGGGTGCTCAGCCCCAGCACGTCGGTGCCGCCGACGGCTTCCAGGACCACCACCGCCGGGGCGTCCACCGTGCCCGACAACACGTCGTCGGCCAGGTCGGCCACCGCTTCGGCGTCCGCGACGGGAAGCCAGGACGGTGCCGACTCCACCCGGACCGGGGGCAGCCCGACCCACTCCAACCGGAACAGCGAGTCGGCGGGCGCGGTTCCCGCCGCGGCGGCCGCCAACTGCGCGTCGGACACCGGCCGACCCACGAGCGACTCCATCGTCACGACCAGGCCACCGGCCTCGTCCGCGGCTTCCAGCGCCATCGCGTCCGGCCCGGGGCTGGTGACCCGTACCCGCAGCACCGCGGCGCCGGCCGCGTGCAGTCGCAGCCCGTTCCAGGCGAACGGCAACGACAGTTCCTGCCCGCCCGACGCGTCGGCGGCGGACACGGCACCGACGAGGGTCGAGTGCAGGGCCGCGTCCAGCAACGCCGGGTGGATGCCGAACCTGCCGGCCTCCGCCCGGTGCTCCTCGGGGAGCGCCACCTCGGCGAAGACCTCCTCGCCCCGCCGCCACACCGCCCGGACGGCCTGGAACGTCGTGCCGTACCCGTAGCCCACCTCGGCGAGCCGGCGGTAGCCCTCGCCGATGTCCAGCGGCTGCGCGCCGGGGGGCGGCCAGGCGGTGAAGTCGAACCCGCCGCCGTGCCCCCGCGGCGCGTCCACCGCGAGCACACCTGTGGCATGCCGCGTCCAACTGTCCGCGCCGCCGTCGACGTCCTCACGCTGGGAGAACACCTCGACGGTACGGGTGCCGTGGTGGTCCGGCCCGCCGACGGCGACCTGTAGCCGGACCCCACCGTGCGGGGGGATCACGAGCGGCGCCTCGATCACCAACTCGTCGAGCACCGCGCAGCCGGCCTCGTCCCCGGCGCGGACGGCCAGCTCGACCAGTCCGGCACCGGGCACCACGACCACGTCCCGGACGGCGTGGTCGGCCAGCCAGGGGTGGGTACGCAACGAGAGGCGGGCGGTGACCACCAGGCCGTCGGACTGCGGCAGCCGGACCACCGCGCCGAGCATCGGATGGTCGGTGCCGGCCAGCCCCAACGAGACGGCGTCGGTGGCGGGCTCGGTCGCGTACAGCCAGTAGTGCTGGTGGTCGAAGGCGTAGGTCGGCAGGTCGACGCGGCCGGTCGGGGTGGGCAGCACGCCGCCGAAGTCCACCGCGACACCGCGGACGTACAACTCGGCCATCGAGGTGAGCAGCCGGCGCAGTCCGCCCTCACCGCGCCGCAACGACCCGACGACCACCGCGTCGGTGTCGTCGGTGCTTTCGGTGATCGGCTGGACCAGCACCGGGTGCGCGCTCACCTCCACGAAGACCCGGTGCCCCTGGTCGACCAGCTCGGCCACGGCGGCACCGAAACCCACCTGGTGGCGCAGGTTGCGGAACCAGTAGCCGCCGTCGACGACCCCGGCGGCGGAGATCCACTCGCCGGTCACCGTCGAGCGGAACGGCACCACCGGCGCCTGCGCGCGGATCCCCGCCAGCGCGTCGGCGAGGGTGTCCCGGATGCGTTCCACCTGCCGGCTGTGCGAGGCGTAGTCCACAGCGATCCGGCGCACCCGCACGCCGTCGGCGGACAACGCGTCGAGCGCCTCGTCCAACGCCTCGGCGTCGCCGGCGACCACCACCGAGCCGGGACCGTTGACCGCGGCCACCTCGACCCGCCCGGCCCACGGTGCGAGCCGCGCGGCGACCTCCTCCCCGCCCAGGGCGACCGAGGCCATGCCACCGCGTCCGGACAGCTCCGTGGCGATGGCCCGGCTGCGCAGCGCCACCACCCGGGCCGCGTCCTGAAGCGACAACGCACCCGCCACGCATGCCGCGGCGATCTCGCCCTGGGAATGGCCCAGCACCGCGTCGGGGAACACCCCGACCGAGGACCACACCGCCGCCAGCCCGACCATCACCGCGAAGCTCGCGGGCTGGAGCACGTCGACCCGCTCCATCAACGCGGGATCGCACTCCCCCCGCAGCACCTCCGGCAGGGACCAGTCGACCCAGGGCGCCAGCGCGGCGGCGCACTCGGTGACCCGCTCGGCGAACACCGGCGACGAGTCCAGCAACTCCCGCCCCATGCCCACCCACTGCGCCCCCTGGCCCGGGAAGACCCAGACCAGCTTTCCGGGCGGTCCCGAGGTGGTCGTCCGGCCGACCACCAGGTCGGGGGCGCTCTCGCCGTGCGCCAGCGCCCGCAGGCCGGTCAACGCCTCCTCGGCGGACCCCGCCACCACGACGGCCCGCTCCCCGAACACGGCCCGCCCGGACACCAACGCCCGCGCCACCGCCGCCAACGACGCCCCGTCGGCGTCCTCGACGACGCCGGCCAACCGGCGGGCCTGCCCGGCCAGCGAGCCGGCACTGCGCGCCGACACCACCAACGGCAGCACACCGGCCGGCGGCGCGGCGGCCACCGGCGGGGCCGGCTCGGGCGGCGCCTCCTCGATGATCAGATGCGCGTTCGTCCCGCTGATCCCGAACGACGACACCCCCGCCCGGCGCGGGTGACCGTCGCGCGGCCACTCCTGTGCCCGGGTCAGCAGCTCCACCCCTCCCCCGGACCAGTCCACCTGGGAGGTGGGGGCGTCCACGTGCAGCGTCGGGGGGATGAGGTCGTGCCGTAGCGCCTGCACCATCTTGATCACACCGGCGACGCCCGCCGCCGACTGCGCGTGGCCGATGTTCGACTTGATCGAACCCAACCACAGCGGACGGTCGGGCGACCGGTCCTGCCCGTACGTGGTCAGCAGGGCCTGCACCTCGATCGGGTCCCCCAGTGCCGTCCCGGTCCCGTGCCCCTCCACCACGTCCACGTCGGCCGGGTCGAGACCGGCGCTGGCCAGGGCACGGCGGATCACCCGCTGCTGCGAGGGTCCGTTCGGCGCGGTCAACCCGTTGGACGCGCCGTCCTGGTTCACCGCGCTGCCCCGCAGCACGGCCAGCACCCGGTGACCGCGTTCCCGCGCCACAGACAGCCGCTCCAGCACCACCACGCCGGCGCCCTCGGCCCAGCCGGTGCCGTCCGCGCCGTCCGCGTACGACTTGCACCGGCCGTCACCGGCCAGACCACGCTGCCGGGAGAACGCCACGAAGGTGCCCGGCGTCGCCATCACGGTCGCCCCGCCGGCCAGCGCCATCGAACACTCACCCTGCCGCAGCGCCTGCGCACCGAGATGCATCGCCACCAGCGAGGACGAACACGCCGTGTCGATGGTGACAGCCGGCCCCTCGAAGCCGAACACGTACGACACCCGGCCGGACGCCACGCTCGCCGCCCCGGCCGTGCTCGCGAAGCCCTCCAGCTCGGGCGCGGGCACCCCGATCCCGTAGCCCTGGGCGGAGATCCCGGTGAAGACGCCGACGTCGCTGCCCCGCAGCGAGGTCGGGTCGATGCCGACGCCCTCCAGGGCCTCCCACGACACCTCCAGCAGCAGCCGCTGCTGCGGGTCCATGGCCAACGCCTCCCGGGGCGAGATCCCGAAGAACCCGGCGTCGAACAGGCCGGCGTCGGCGAGGAAGCCGCCCCGGCTGGTGGTGGAGGTGCCCCGGTTGTCGGGGTCCGGGTCGAACAGGTCCGCCAGGTCCCAGCCCCGGTCGGTGGGGAAGGGCGACACGCCCTCGCGGCCGTCGCGTACCAGCCGCCACAGGTCGTCCGGGCTGGTCACCCCGCCGGGCAGCCGACAGGCCATGCCCACGATCGCGATCGGCTCGTCCGGGTCCGCCACGGCGGCGACCGGGGTGGGCGTGCCGGCCACCCGCTCGCCCAGCACCCCGTGCAGGTAGCGGGCGAGGGCGACCGGGTTCGGGTAGTCGAAGACCAGGGTCGCCGGCAGTTTCAGCCCGGTCGCCTCCCGCAGCCGGTTGCGCAGTTCGACTGAGGTCAGCGAGTCGAATCCGGCGTCCTTGAACGCCGTGTCCGGGCGCACCGCGTCCGCGCCGGCGTGCCCGAGCACGAACGCGACCTGACCGCGTACCAGGTGCAGCAGCAGCGCCTCCTGCGCGGCCGGGTCGAGACCGGCCAGCCTGCGGACCAGGTCCTGGTCCCCGGCCGCCGCCGCGCGGGCCTGCTGCCGGGTCGGCCGGACCAGGCCGCGCAGCAGGTACGGCACGGTCGCCCGGGTCGCCCGCAGGTCCAGCTTGACCGGCACCAGCAGCGCCTGGTCGGTGCGCACGGCCGCGTCGAACAGGGCCATCCCCTCGGCTGGCCCGATCGCCAGGACGCCACCACGGCTGGCCCGTGCCTGGTCGGCCTCGCCCAGGTGGGCGGTCATCCCGTCGGTCTGCTCCCACAGGCCCCACGCCAGCGACACCGCCGGCAGGCCGGCCGCGCGGCGGCGGGCGACCGTGGCGTCCAGGAAAGCGTTCGCCGCCGCGTAGTTGCCCTGCCCGGCGGAGCCGAACACCCCGGACGCGGACGAGAACACCACGAACGCGTCGAGGTCCAGCCCCCGGGTGAGCTCGTCGAGGTGCCGGACCGCGTCCACCTTGGGGGCGAACACGGTGGCCAACCGGTCGGCGGTCAACGCCCCGATCACGCCGTCGTCCAACACACCCGCGGTGTGCACCACGGCCGTCGGCCGGTGCGCGGCCAGCAGCGCCGCCACCTGGTCGCGGTCCGACACGTCACAGGCGACGACCGAGACCACGGCGCCCTGCCCGGTCAGCTCGGCGGCCAGCTCCTGCGCACCGTCGGCGGCCGGACCACGCCGGCTGACCAGGACCAGCCGCCGCACCCCGCGCCCTGACACCAGGTGCCGCGCGACAAGCGCGCCCAACGACCCGGTGCCGCCGGTGACCAGGACCGGCCCCGGCCCGTCGAAGCCGGTCGTCGCGGCGTCCGACGGGGCCGCCACCCGGGCCAGCCGGGGTACCGAGAGCCCGGTGCCCCGCACCGCGACCTGCGGTTCACCCGCCGCCAGCACCGGCCCCAGCGCCTGCTCGACGGTGTCGTCGGGGTCGAGATCCAGCAGCACGATCCGGTCCGGGTTCTCGGCCTGCGCCGACCGCACCAGCCCCCAGACCGCCGCCGCGGCGGCGTCGGCCACCCCGCCGTCACCGGCGGGCACCGCACCCCGGGTCACCACCACCAGCCGCGACTCCTGCGGACCGGCGTCCAGCCACACCTGGAGGACGTCGAGCGCCCGCGCGGTCACGGCCAGCGCGTCGTCCGCGCCGACCGCCTCGAACACCACCACCGCCGGCGGGTCGTCGACCAGGGCCACCACGTCGTCGACGGTCGCCACCGACGCCCACGACGGCACGGGTTCCCCGGCGACCGCCGGCAGCGCGGTCCACTCCACCCGGAACAACGAGTCGCGGGACGGGCCGGCGTCCCGCTGGTCGACCGACACCGGCCGGGACACCAACGAATCCACCGACAGCACCGGGGCACCCGTCGGGTCCGCCGCCTCCACCGCGATGGCGCCGGGGCCTGCGGAGGTGATCCGCACCCGCAGCGCCGACGCGCCGGCGGCGTGCAGCACCATCCCGTTCCAGGCGAACGGCAGCACCGGCGGGCCGGCATCCTCCGCCGCCGCGGTGCCGAGCATGCCGGCGTGCAGGGCGGAGTCCAACAACCCGGGGTGGATGCCGAAGCCGCCCGACCCGGTGCCGGTCTCCGCCGGCAACGCGACCTCGGCGAACACCTCCTCGCCCCGCCGCCACACCGACCGCAGCCCCTGGAACGTCGGGCCGTACGCGTAGCCCCGCTCGGCCAGGTCGGCGTAGACACCGCCCGTCTCGACCGGCTGGGCGCCCGGCGGCGGCCAGGCGGTGAAGTCGAACCCGGCGGGCCGCGCCGCCGGCCCGACCGACAGCAGGCCCGTGGCGTGCCGGGTCCACTCGTCGGCATCGTCGTCGCGCTGCGAGTACACGTCCACCGGGCGGGTCCCGCCGTCCCCGGCGGCGCCCACGGCGACCAGCACCCGCACCCCGCCGCGCTCCGGGACGCGCATCGGCGTCTCGATGACCAGCTCGTCGAGCACCGGGCACCCGACCTCGTCGCCCGCGCGGACCGCCAACTCGACCAGGCCGGTCCCGGCCACCAGCACCCGGCCACCGATCGCGTGGTCGGCCAGCCACGGGTGCGACCGCAGCGACAGCAGCGACGTGAACACCAGCCCGTCGGACTGCGGCAGGCGTACCACCGCACCCAACAGCGGGTGGTCGACGGCGGACTGCCCCAACGACGTCGCGTCCGCCCCGGCCCCGCCGGGCGGCAGCCAGTAGTTCCGCTGATCGAAGGCGTACGTCGGCAGGTCGACGTGCCCGGTCACCGGCGGCAGCAGGCCGGCCCAGTCGACCGGGACGCCCCGGACGAACAACTCGGCAAGCGCGGTCAGCAGCGTCCGGTCCTCCGGGCGGCCGTCGCGCAGCGCCGGGACGCACCTGACCTCGGCGTCCGTCGCGGCGGCGGTCTCCGCCACCATCGCGGTCAGCGTCGCGCCCGGCCCGAGTTCCACGAACAGGTCGCCGCCGTACGCCAGCGCGGCGGCGATCCCGTCGGCGAACCGGACCGGCCGGCGTACGTGCGCCGACCAGTACCCCGGGTCCGCGAGTTCGCCCGGCTCCGCCAGCCGGCCTGTCACGTTCGACACCACCGGGATCGTCGGCTGATGCCAGGTCACCCCGGCGATCTCGGCGGCGAACCCGGCCAGCATCGGCTCCATCTGGTGGGCGTGGAACGCGTGCGAGACGACTAGCTGCTTCGTCTTGTGGCCCCGCTCGCGCAGCCGGTCCGCCGCGGCGAGGGTGGCGTCGTGGTCGCCGGAGAGCACCACGGAGGACGGGCCGTTGACCGCGGCGAGCTCCACCCGTTCGTCGAGGAGGTCGGCGACCTCCGCCTCGCTCGCGGCCACCGCGACCATCACCCCGCCCGGCGGCAACGCCTGCATGAGCCGGCCGCGTGCCGCGACCACCCGGGCCGCGTCGGCGAGCGACAACACCCCGGCGGCGTACGCGGCGGTGAGCTCGCCGATCGAGTGCCCGATCACCAGGTCCGGCCGCACCCCCCACGAGGTGACCAGCCGGAACAGCGCGCTCTCCAGCGCGAACAGGCCGGCCTGGGTGAACACCGTCTGGTTCAGCAGGTCACCGCTGCGCGGCAGCCGGTCCAGCACGACGTCGCGCACCGGGTGGTCGATCCAGCCGGCCAGACACGCGTCGAGGTGCGCGCAGACCTCGTCCAGCGCCTGCGCGAACACCGGATACCTGTCGTACAGCTCACGGCCCATGCCGGGCCGCTGCGCGCCCTGCCCCGGGAAGACCAGCACGACCCGGCCGGGCGTAACCGAACCGGTCACCACCTCGGGGGCGGCCTCGCCGCCGGCCAGCGCGCGCAGCCCGGCGACCGCCTGCGCGGTGGTGTCCGCCACCAGCACGGCGCGCTCACCGAGCACCGCCCGCTCGGTCAGCAGGGCCGTCGCCACCCGGGCCAGCGGCAGCTCGGTGCCGGCGAGGAAGGCGGCCAGCCGATCCGCCTGCGCGGTCAGCGAGGCGGCGCTGCCCGCCGACACGACAAGCGGCACCAGCCCGGTGGGCGCCTCCGCCGGGGCCGTCGCGACGTCGGCGGCGGGGGCCTCTTCGAGGATCACGTGCGCGTTGGTGCCGCTGATCCCGAAGGCGGAGACCCCGGCGCGGCGCGGTTGGCCGTCGCGCGGCCAGTCGCGCGCCCCGGTCAACAGCTCGACCGCGCCGGCGGACCAGTCGACCTGCGGCGTGGGCTCGTCCACGTGCAGCGTGGGCGGCAGCACGCCGTGCCGCAGCGCCTGCACCATCTTGATCACGCCGGCCACGCCCGCCGCCGCCTGGGTGTGCCCGATGTTGGACTTGACGGATCCCAGCCACAGCGGGCGGCCCGGTTTGCGGCCCTGGCCGTAGGTCGCGATCAGGGCCTGGGCCTCGATCGGGTCGCCGAGCGCGGTACCCGTCCCGTGGGCCTCCACGGCGTCCACCTCCGCCGGGGTCAGCCCGGCCCCGGCCAGCGCCTTGCGGATCACCCGCTGTTGCGACGGGCCGTTCGGCGCGGTCAACCCGTTCGAGGCGCCGTCCTGGTTCACCGCGCTGCCCCGCAGTACGGCCAGGATCCGGTGGCCACGCTCCCGGGCCACCGACAGCCGTTCCAGCACCACCACACCGACGCCCTCGGACCAACCGGTGCCGTCCGCGGCGGCGGCGAACGCCTTGCTCCGCCCGTCGGCGGCGAGCACCCGCTGCCGGGAGAACGCCACGAACGTGCCGGGTGTCGGCATCACGGTCGCCCCGCCGGCCAGCGCCATCGAGCACTCCCCCAGCCGCAGCGACTGCGCGGCCAGGTGGATCGCCACCAGCGACGACGAACAGGCGGTGTCGATGGTGACCGCCGGCCCCTCGAACCCGAAGGTGTACGACACCCGGCCGGACGCGACGCTCGACGCCGACCCGGTGCCGGCGAAGGCCTCCAGCTCCGGCGTGATCGACCCGGCCCCGTAGCCCTGGGTGAACACCCCGGAGAACACCCCGACGTCGGTGCCGTGCATCGACGTCGGATCGACCCCGGCGTCCTCCAGCGCCTCCCACGACGTCTCCAGCAGCAGTCGGTGCTGCGGGTCCATCGCCAGCGCCTCCCGGGGGGAGATCCCGAAGAGGCCGGCGTCGAACTGCCCGGCGCCCGTCAGGAAACCACCCTGACTGGTGTACGAGGTGCCGGGGCGGTCCGGGTCCGGGTCGAACAGGCCCTCCAGGGGCCAACCCCGGTCCTCGGGGAAGTCGGAGAGGGCGTCCACCCCGTCGGCCACCAGCCGCCACAGCTCCTCCGGCGAGGACACCCCACCGGGGAACCGGCACGCCATGCCCACGACGGCCAACGGCTCGTCGGCGTGCCCGGAACCCCGCTGCCGCAGGGTGTGCAGCTCGGCGGTGACGCGCTTGAGGTACTGCAGGAGCTTCTCGTCAGTGGCCATTGTCGTCTGTCCTCACGAAGGTGTCGATGGGGTCCGGCGGCGCGCACCGAGGTCAGGTGAGTCCGAGTTCCGCGTCGATGAAGTCGAGGACGTCGTCGGCGGAGGCGGATTCGAGTTGCTCCGCCACCGAGGCGACCTCGCCCTGCCCACGGACCCCTGTGCACCTGGCGACCAGCCCCTGCAGGCGGAGCGTGAGGGCGGATCTCGTCGACTCGTCGAGCGTCAGCTCGCCAATCAGCGACTCGACCTCCTCGATCCTGGCCGTGACCCGGGTGAGTGCGTCACCACCGGTGCCCAGTTCGTCGCGCAGGTGCCGGGCGAGGGCGTACGGGGTGGGATAGTCGAACGCCATCGTGGCGGGCAGTTTCAGGCCTGTCGCGTCCCGCAGCCGGTTACGCAGCTCCACCGACGTCAACGAGTCGAACCCGGCGTCCTTGAACGCCCCGTCCGCCCGGACCGCCGCCGCGCCGGAGTAACCGAGCACCACCGCGACCTGGGCACGCACCAGGTCCAACAGCACCGCCTCCTGCTCCGCCGGAGCGAGTCCGGCGAGCCGCCGGGCCAGCCCGCCGTCGCCGTCGGCCGCCCGCCGCGCCTGCTGCCGTCCGGGCCGGACCAGGCCGCGCAGCAGGTGTGGCACCACACCGCCGGCACGCAGCTGGCGGAGGTCGAGTTTGACCGGCACCAGCAACGCCTGCCCGGCGGCGAGCGCGGCGTCGAACAGGTCGACACCCTCCGCCGCGGTGATCGGCCGCACGCCACCCCGACTCATCCGGGCCTGGTCGGCTCCGCCGAGGTGCGAGGTCATCCCGGTGGCCTGCTCCCACAGGCCCCACGCCAGCGACAAGCCGGGCAGCCCGGCCGCCCGACGGTTCGCCGTCGTGGCGTCCAGGAAGGCGTTCGCCGCCGCGTAGTTGCCCTGGCCGGGCGAGCCGAACACCCCCGAGCCGGAGGAGAACACCACGAACGCGTCGAGGTCCGTGCCCCGGGTCAGTTCGTCGAGATGCCGTACCGCGTCCACCTTGGGGGCGAACACCCGCGCCAACCGCTGCGGGGTCAACGCCTCGACCACCCCGTCGTCCAGCACGCCGGCGGTGTGCACGATCCCGGTCGGGCGGTGCTGTGCGAGCAGGGCCGCCACGTCGTCGCGGCGGGACAGGTCGCAGGCGACGACAGACACCTCGGCGCCCTGCCCGGTCAGCTCCACGACCAGGTCCGCCATGCCCTCGGCGTCCGGTCCCCGCCGGCTGGCCAGCACCAGACGTCGTACGCCGTGCCGGGCCACCAGGTGCCGGGCCGTCAACACCCCGAGCACACCCGCACCGGACACCAGCACCGTCCCGTGTGGACCGAATCCGGCGGGAGCCTGCGACGCGGGCGCGTCGGCGGGGGTCTGCGGCGCGGGCGTGTCGGCGCGGGCCAGGCGCGGGACGAGGAGTTTCCCCGCGCGGACGGCGACCTCCGGTTCCCCGCTCGCCAGCACCGGCCCCAGGACCTGCTCCGCGGCACCGTCGGCGTCGAGGTCCAGCAGGACGATCCGGTCGGGGTTCTCGGCCTGGGCGGAACGCATCAGCCCCCACACCGCCGCCGCGCTCGGGTCGACCACCGCCCCGTCGCCAACCGGCACCGCCCCCCGCATCACCACAAGCAGTCGCGCCTGCTCCGCCCGGCCCAGCCAGTCCTGGAGCGCCGCCAACGCGTGCGAGGTCACGGCCAGCGTGTCGGCTCCACCGGCCACCTCCAGCACCTCGACGTCGGGCCGGGCGTCGGCCGATGTCGCCGCCGGGGCGGTCAGGCCGGTCCACTCCACCCGGAACAACGCGTCCTGCGGCGTCGTGGCGGCGGCGAGCCCGGCGACGGTGACCGGACGGTGCACGACCGACTCGGCCGTCAGCACCGGGCTGCCGGTCCCGTCGGCCGCCGCCAGCGAGACGACACCGGCCGCGCCGGGCACCAGCCGTACCCGCAGCGCCGAGGCGCCGGCCGCGTGCAGCGCCAGCCCGGCCCAGTCCAGCGGTAGCCGCAGTTCGTCGGGGTCGCCGTCGGCGGTGGGCAGAGTGGCGTGCAGGGCCGCGTCCAGCAGCGCGGGATGGATCCCGAAGCCGGCCGCCTCCGTGGCCACCTCGTCCGGCAGGGCGACCTCGGCGAACACCTCCTCGCCCCGCTGCCACACCGCGCGCAGCCCCTGGAAGGCGGGGCCGTGGACGTACCCACGTGCGGACAGGTCGGGGTAGCGGTCCGCCGGGTCGACCTGCCGCGCACCGATCGGCGGCCAGGTGGCGAAGTCGAACTCCGGGGCCGGCGGCGACGCGGCGGACAGCGTGCCCCGGGCGTGCCGGGTCCACCCGTCGTCGACGCCGTCGGGCAGCGAGTGCACCTCCACCGTCCGGGTGCCGTCGTCCGCCGGCCCGCCCAGGGACACCTGCACCCGGACCCCGCCGTGCTCGGGCAGCACCAGCGGCGACTCGGTGACGAGCTCGTCGAGCGCCGGGCACCCCACCTCGTCGCCGGCCCGCACCGCCAACTCCACAAGCGCGCTGCCGGGCAGCAGCACCACCCCGCCGACGACGTGGTCGGCCAGCCAGGAATGCGACCGTAGCGACAGCCGCGCGGTGAACACCCGGCCGTCGGAGCGGGGCAGCGGGACCGTCGCCCCCAGCAGCGGGTGCTCCGTCGCCCACTGACCGAGCGACGCCGCGTCGGTCGCGGACTCCTCGGGCCGGAGCCAGAAGTGCTGCCTGTCGAAGGCGTAGGTCGGCAGGTCGACGTGCCCGGCGACGGGCGGCAGGACCCCGGTCCAGTCGACCGGTACGCCCCTGACGAACAGCTCGGCCATCGAGGTGAGCAGGCGGCGCGTCCCGCCGTCGTCGCGCCGCAGCGTGCCCGTCACCACGACGTCGGTGTCGTCGACGATCTCGCTGATCGGCTGGACCAGCACCGGGTGGGCGCTCACCTCGACGAACACCCGGTAGCCCTGCGCGACCAGGTCGGCCACCGCCGGCCCGAACCCGACCCGTCGGCGCAGGTTCTCGTACCAGTAGTCGCCGTCGGTCACCCCGGCGTCGCGGATCCACTCCCCCGTCACCGTCGAGTGGAACGGCACCGTCGGGGCCTGTGCGGTGATCCCGGCCAGCGTGTCGGCGAGGGCGTCGCGGATGTCCTCCACGTGCCGGCTGTGCGAGGCGTAGTCCACCGCCACCCGCCGTACCCGGACCTGCTGCCCGGCCAGCGCCTCCAGCGCCTCGTCCAACGCCTCGGCGTCCCCGGCGATCACCAGCGACGACGGGCTGTTCACCGCGGCCACCTCGACCCGGTCCGCCCAGGGCCGCAACCGGGCGAGGACGTCCTCCTCGCCGAGCGCGACCGAGGCCATCCCGCCCCGGCCGGACAGCTTCGCGGCGATGGCCTGGCTGCGCAGCGCCACCACCCGTGCGGCGTCCGCGAGGGAGAGCGCGCCGGCCGTGCAGGCCGCGGCGATCTCGCCCTGGGAGTGGCCGACGACCGCGTCGGGCAGCACACCCACCGACGCCCACACCGCCGCCAGCCCGAGCATGACCGCGAAGCTGGCCGGCTGGAGCACGTCGACCCGATCGGTCAGTCCCGGATCCGCGTCACCGCGCAGCACGTCGATCAGCGACCAGTCGATCCACGGCGTCAACGCGGCGTCGACCTCGGCGATCCGCGCGGCGAAGACGGGGGACGAGTCGAGCAGTTCCCGGCCCATCCCGACCCACTGGGTCCCCTGACCGGGGAACACCCACACGACCTTGCCCGCCGGGCCCGCACCGGTCAGCACACCGGGGGCGGTCTCGCCCCGGGCCAACGCGGCCAGCCCGGCCGACGCCTCCCCGGCCGAACCCGCGACCACCACGGCGCGCTCGTCGAAAAGGGTCCGGTGCGAGAGCAGCGCGCCGGCCACCTCCACCAGCGGCACCGGGGCCGACTCCAGGTACGACGCGAGCCGGGCGGCCTGGCCGGTCAACGACCCGGCGCTGCGCGCCGTCACCACCAGCGGCACCACCCCGGGCGCCGACACCTCGGCATCGGGTGCCTCGGACGCCTCCTCGGGTGCTTCCTCCGGTGCCTCCTCGATGATCAGGTGCGCGTTGGTCCCGCTGATCCCGAACGACGACACCCCGGCGCGACGTGGCCGGTCACCGCGCGGCCACTGCCGGGCCCCGGTCAACAGCTCCACCGCACCCGCCGACCAGTCGACCTCGGTGCTGGGCTGCTGTACGTGCAGGGTGGGCGGCAGCACCCCGTGCCGAAGCGCCTGCACCACCTTGATCACGCCGGCCACCCCGGCCGCCGCCTGGGTGTGCCCGATGTTCGACTTCACCGAGCCCAGCCACAACGGCTGCCCCGGTTCCCGGCCCTGACCGTAGGTGGCAAGCAGCGCCTGCGCCTCGATCGGGTCACCCAGCACCGTGCCCGTGCCGTGCCCCTCGACCAGGTCCACCTCGGACGGTGACAGCCCGGCATTCGCCAACGCCGCCCGGATCACCCGCTGCTGCGACGGACCATTCGGCGCCGTCAACCCGTTCGACGCACCATCCTGATTCACCGCACTACCCCGCAACACCGCCAACACCCGATGACCACGCTCCCGCGCCACCGACAACCGCTCCAACACCACCACCCCCACCCCCTCCGCCAACCCCATCCCATCCGCACCCTCCGCAAACGCCTTACACCGCCCATCCGCCGCCAACCCCCGCTGCCGGGAAAAGGACAGGAAGGAACCGGGCTGGGCCATCACCATCGCGCCGCCGGCCAGCGCCGCCGAACACTCGCCCTGCCGCAGCGCCTGCACGGCCAGGTGCATCGCCACCAGCGACGACGAACAGCCGGTGTCCACGGTCACCGCCGGCCCCTCGAAACCGCACACGTACGACACCCGGCCGGTGGCGATGCACGGCGCGGCACCGGTGCCGGCGAACCCCTCCAACTCCGGCGCGACCGGGCGACCGGAGCCGGCCCCGTAGCCCTGACTGGACAACCCGGTGAACACGCCGACGTCGGTGCCGCGCCACGACGAGGGGTCCACGCCCGCCCGTTCCATCGCCTCCCAGGACGCCTCCAGCAGCAGCCGCTGCTGGGGGTCCATCGCCAGCGCCTCGCGGGGTGAGATCCCGAAGAATCCGGCGTCGAACAGGCCGGCGTCGGAGAGGAAACCGCCCCGGCTGGTGGTGGAGGTGCCCGGCCGGTCGGGATCCGGATCGAACAGGACGTCGAGGTCCCAGCCCCGGTCGGTGGGGAAACCGGCGACCGCGTCGACCCCGTCCACCACCACCCGCCAGAGGTCGTCCGGCGAGGTCACCCCGCCCGGGTACCGGCAGGCCATCCCGACGATCGCGATCGGCTCCCGTGCCTGGTCCTCGACCTCGCGCAGCCGCCTGCGGGCGTCGCGGGCGTCGCCGATGGCCCGCTTGAGGTAGTCGCGGAGTTGCACCTCGTCAGCCATGGAAACTCAGCTCCCCGGGGATGTCCGTGTCCGATTGCCGGTCTGCGGGTCGTGCGGTGGTCAGGCGAAACGGTCGACGAGCGCGAAGAGCTCCTCGTCGCTGGCGGTGTCGAGGTCGTCGTCGGACGGCCCCGGATCGGCCGCCGCCTCGGCCGTGTCGAGCAGCTCCCGCAGGCGCGCGGTGATCCGGTCGCGGGCCTCGTCGTCGCCGGCCACGGCACCGATCGCCGAGTCCAGGCCGGCGAGGTCGGCCAGGACGGAGTCGACCGGCGACACCTCCTCGACGGCGATCTCGGCCCGCAGGTGGCGGGCCAGGGCCTGCGCGTTCGGGTAGTCGAAGACCAGGGTGGCCGGCAGCTTCAGACCGGTCGCCTCGCGGAGCCGGTTACGCAGCTCCACCGAGGTGAGCGAGTCGAACCCGGCGTCCTTGAACGCCGCGTCCGCCCGGACGGCCCCCGCCTCGGCGTGCCCGAGCACCACCGCGACCTGGGTCCGTACCAGCTCCAGCAGCAGCGTCTCCTGGTCGGCCGGGGCGAGTTCGGCGAGTCGACGGGCCAGCCCGCCGTCCCCGCCGGCCGCCGCCCGCGCCGACTGCCGCCCCACCCGGACCAGTCCCCGCAGCAGAGGCGGTACGCCCCCACCGGCAGCGGCGTCGGCCCGGACCTCCCGCAGGTCCAGCCGGACCGGCACCAGCAGCGCCGGCCCGGACGCCAGGGCGGCATCGAACAGCGCCATGCCGTCCGAGGACCCGAGACCGCGTACGCCGCCGCGCCCCTCACGCCGGCTCATCCGGTCCAGGGTGACGTCGTCGATGGTGTCCGCCATCCCGGTGAGCTGCTGCCACGGCCCCCAGGCCAGCGACAACCCGGGCAGACCCGCCGCCCGGCGCTGGGCCATCAGGCCGTCCAGGTAGGCGTTGGCCGCCGCGTAGCCGCCGCTGCCCGCGCCCATGAAGATCGACGAGGCGGACGAGTAGACGACGAACGCGTCGAGGGCGAGGTCACGGGTCAGCTCGTCCAGGTGGCGTACCGCGTCGACCTTCGGGGCGAACACCCGGGCCAGCTTCTCCGGGGTCAACGCCCCGACCACCCCGGCGTCGAACACCCCCGCCGTGTGCACGACGGCGGTCGGACGCTCCTGCGCCAGCAGGGCGGCGACCTGATCCCGGTCGGACAGGTCACCGGCCCACACCGACACCTCGACGCCCTGCGCGGTCAGCTCGGTGACCAGCTCGGCCACCCCGTCGGCGGCGTGGCCCCGCCGGCTGGCCAGCACCAGCCGCCGCACCCCGTGGCCGGCGACCAGGTGCCGGGCCGCGAGAGCACCCAACGTGCCGGCCCCCGAGATCAGCACGGTCGACTCCGGGCCGAACCCGGACGGGGAGCCGGCGCCCCGGGGGACGCGGGCGAGGCGCGGCACGGCCAGCGTCGACCCGCGTACCGCCACCTGCGGCTCGCCGCTGCCCAGCACCGCGCCAAGCACCGCCTCCGGTCCGTCGGGAGTGGCGGGATCGGCGTCCAGCAGCACGATCCGGTCCGGGTTCTCGACCTGGGCGGCCCGCACCAGACCCCACACCGCCGACGCCGCCGGGTCGGTCACCCCGCCGTCACCGGCGGGCATCGCGCCCCGGGTGGCCACCACGAGCCGCGACTCGTCCCGCTCGCCCGCCGCCAGCCAGGCCTGCACGACCGCCAGGACCCGCGAGGTCACGGCCAGCGCGTCGCCGGCACCGACCGCCGTCACCACCACCGCGTCGGGCACCTCGGTCAGGGCGGCCACATCGTCGGGGCCGTCCACCGCCACCCAGGACGGCGAGGGCTGCCCGGCGACAGTGGCGAGCGCGGTCCAGTCGACCTGGAACAGGGCATCGGTCCCGGCCGGGTCCACCTGGTCGGTGGAGACCGCGCGCAACACCAACGAGTCCATCGTCAGGACCGGTCCGCCGGTCTGGTCGGCGGCCTCGACGACCATCGTGTCCGGTCCGCCGGTGGTGACCCGGACCCGCAGCGCCGCCGCGCCCACCGCGTGCAGCACGAGACCGTTCCAGGCGAACGGCATCACCGACCGCCCGGGTTGCCCCTGCGGCTCGTCCGCCGCGGCGGCGACGGTGCCGGTCTGCAGGGCCGCGTCCAGCAGCGCCGGGTGCAGGCCGTAGCCGGCGGCCTCGGCGCGGTGCTCCTCGGGCAGGGCGACCTCGGCGAACACCTCGTCGCCCCGCCGCCACACAGTCCGCACTCCCTGGAACGCGGGACCGTAGCCGTAACCCCGCTCGACCAGGTCGGCGTAGAAGTCGCCGACCTCGACCCGCTGCGCGCCCGGGGGCGGCCACGCCGTGAAGTCGAACCGGTCGCCGCTGTCGCCCGGCCGTGCCGACAACGAACCCGTGGCGTGCCGGGTCCACCCGTCGGCGGCCTCCCCGCGCTGCGAGTACACGTCCACCTGGCGTACGCCGTCGTCGTCCGGTCCGCCCACAGCGACCTGGACCCGCACCCCGCCGTGTTCGGGAACCACGAGCGGCGTCTCCGTCACGAGTTCGTCGAGCACCGGGCAGCCCACCTCGTCGCCGGCCCGCAGGGCCAACTCCACCAGGCCGGTGCCGGGGAAGAGCACCACGCCACCTATCGCGTGGTCGCCCAGCCACGGATGCGACCGCACCGAGAGCTGCGACGTGAAGACCACCCCGTCGGACTGGGGCAACCGCACCACCGCGCTCAACAGCGGGTGATCCGGCGCGGACTGGCCGAGCGCCGTCGCGTCGGTCGCCGTGTCGGCCGACCGGAGCCAGTAGTGCCGGTGGTCGAAGGCATAGGTCGGCAGCTCCGCCCGGGCCGACGCCGAGGCCGGCAGCCACGGGGTCCAGTCCACAGGTACGCCCCGGACGAACAGCTCGGCAAGCGAGACGAGCATCCGGCGCGGACCGCCGTCGTCGCGGCGCAGCGAGCCGGTGACCAGCACGTCGGCGTCGTCCACGATCTCGTTGACCGGCTGGACCAGCACCGGGTGCGCGCTGACCTCCAGGAAGATCCGGAACCGCCGGTCGAGCAGCTCGGCCACCGCCGGGGCGAACCGGACCTGGTGGCGCAGGTTCCGGTACCAGTAGTTCCCGTCCAGCACCCCGGCGTCGGTGATCCATTCACCCGTCACGGTCGAGTAGAAGGGCACCGCCGGCGCCTGCGCCGTGATCCCGGCCAGCGCTTCGGCAAGCGTTTCCCGGAGGTCCGCCACGTGCCGCGAGTGCGACGCGTAGTCCACCGCCACCCGCCGTACCCCGACGTCCTGGCCCGCCAGCGACGCCAGCGCCTCGTCCAGGGCCTCGGCGTCCCCGGCGACCACCACCGACGTCGGGCCGTTCACCGCCGCCACCTCGACCCGGTCGGCCCACGGCGCCAGCCGGGCGACGGCGTCGTCCTCGCCGAGCGCCACGGTCGCCATGCCGCCCTTTCCCGACAGCGTCGAGGCGATGGCCCGGCTGCGCAGCGCCACCACCCGGGCGGCGTCGTCGAGCGACAGCGCCCCCGCCACGCAGGCCGCCGCGATCTCACCCTGCGAGTGGCCCAGCACGGCGTCGGGCCGTACGCCGGCCGACGTCCAGACCGCGGCCAGGCCGACCATCAGGGCGAAGCTGGCCGGCTGGAGCACGTCGACCCGGTCGGTCAGCTCGGGATCGGCCTCGCCACGCAGCACCTGCTCCAGCGACCAGTCGATCCACGGGGCCAGGGCGGTGGCGCAGTCGGCGATCCGGGCGGCGAACACCGGTGAGGAGTCCAGCAACTCGCGGCCCATCCCGACCCACTGCGAACCCTGGCCCGGGAACACCCACACCAGCTTCCCTGGCGCGCGGGCGCTGCCGGTCACCACCCCGGCGGTGTCCTCCCCCCGGGCGAGGGCGCCGAGCCTGGTCAGTGCCTCCTCGGTCGAACCGGCCACCACGACGGCGCGGTCGTCAAGCACGGCCCGGCCGGCGGCCAACGTGGCGGCCACCCCGGTGAGCGGCGACCGGGTCGTCGCGAGGAACCCGGCCAGCCGCTCCGCCTGCCCGGCCAACGCCGCCGCGCTGCGCGCCGTCACCACCAGCGGCACCACCCCGTCGGCCGGCACCCCGTCGGCCGGCACCCCGTCAGTGGCGGGCACCTCCTCGGGTGCCTCCTCGATGATCAGGTGCGCGTTGGTCCCGCTGACCCCGAACGACGACACACCGGCGCGACGCGGATGCCCGTCGCGGGGCCACGGACGGGCCCCGGTCAGCAGCTCCACCGCGCCCTCGGACCAGTCCACCCCGGTGCTGGGGGCGTCGACGTGCAGGGTGGGCGGCAGCACCCCGTGCCGCAGCGCCTGTACCACCTTGATCACGCTGGCCACCCCGGCGGCGGCCTGGGCGTGACCCACGTTCGACTTCAACGACCCCAACCACAACGGCCTCCCGGGCTCCCGGTCCTGGCCGTAGGTGGCAAGCAACGCCTGCGCCTCGATCGGATCGCCGAGGGACGTCCCGGTGCCGTGGCCCTCGACCAGGTCCACCTCGGACGGTGACAGCCCGGCATTCGCCAACGCCGCCCGGATCACCCGCTGCTGCGACGGACCATTCGGCGCCGTCAACCCGTTCGACGCACCATCCTGATTCACCGCACTACCCCGCAACACCGCCAACACCCGATGACCACGCTCCCGCGCCACCGACAACCGCTCCAACACCACCACCCCCACCCCCTCCGCCAACCCCATCCCATCCGCACCCTCCGCAAACGCCTTACACCGCCCATCCGCCGCCAACCCCCGCTGCCGGGAGAACACCACGAAGGAGTTGGGGCTGGACATCACCATCACCCCGCCGGCCAGCGCCATCGTGCACTCGCCCTGCCGCAGCGCCTGCGCTGCCAGGTGCATCGCCACCAGCGACGACGAGCAGGCGGTGTCCACGGTCACCGCCGGCCCCTCGAAACCGAACACGTACGACACCCGGCCCGAGGCGACGCTCGACGCCACCCCGGTCCCCGCGAAGCTCTGCATCTCCGGCCCGATCGGACCGGACCCGTAACCCTGCGGGGCGGTGCCGACGAAGACGCCGACGTCGGCGCCCTTCAGCGCGGTCGGGTCGACGGCGGCGTTCTCGAAGGCCTCCCAGGAGGCCTCCAACAGCAACCGCTGCTGCGGATCCATGGCCAGCGCCTCACGCGGTGAGATGCCGAAGAACCCGGCGTCGAACAGCCCCGCCTCGTGCAGGAAACCGCCCCGGCTGACGTACGAGGTGCCCGCGTGGTCGGGGTCGGGGTCGAACAGGTTGTCCAGGTCCCAGCCACGGTCGTCCGGGAACCCCGACACCGCGTCGCGGCCCTCGGACACCAGCCGCCACAGGTCTGCCGGCCCGGCCACCCCGCCCGGCAGCCGACAGGCCATCCCGACGATCGCGATCGGCTCCCGGGACGCGCCGAGCAGCTGGCGGTTGCGCTTCTTCAACTCGCCGGCCTCGGCCACCGACCGCCGCAACGCCTCGACGACCTTCTCGTACGACGCACTCACCGCACGCCCACCTTTCCTCCGTAGCAGCTGCCGGACCACCCGGGGCTACTCACCGCCGAGCACCAGTTCCACCAGGTCGTCGACGTCCAGGTCGCCGACCTCCCGTTCCTGCGCGGCACCGTCGTCCGGCTCGTCCGTGCCGGCCAGTTCGAGCAGGGCGTCGACCAGTCCTGCCGCCCGCAGCCGGGCCAGCGGGACCGACGCGAGGGCCTGCCGCAGCCGCGCCTCGTCCACCGTCGCGTCCGCTGCGGGCGCGGTGTCGTCCGGGCGCAACCGGGTCCGCAGGTGGTGGGCGAGCGCCACCGGGTTCGGATAGTCGAAGACCAGCGTGGGCGGCAGTTTCAGGCCGGTCGCCTCGCGCAGCCGGTTGCGCAGCTCCACCGAGGTCAACGAGTCGAACCCGACGTCCTTGAAGGCCACGTCCGCCCGGACGTCCTGCGGGTCGGCGTGCCCCAGCACCGCCGCGACCTGGCCGCGCACCACGTCCAGCAGCAGCGCCTCCTGGTCGGCCGGGGCAAGCCCGCCGAGCCGGCGGGCCAGCGAGTCGTCCGGCGCGGCCGCGGCCCGCGCCTGTTGCCGGCCCGCGCGTACCAGGCCCCGCAGCAGCGACGGCACCGCGCCGCCGGCGGCGACGTCGGCCCGCATCGCCTGCGGGTCCAGCCGGATCGGCACCAGCAGCGCCTGGTCCATCCGCAACGCGGCGTCGAACAGGGCCAGGCCCTCGGCCCGGCTCAGCTCCAGCACGCCGCCACGGCTGGCCCGCGCGTGGTCGACGATGCTGAGGTGGGCAGCCATCCCGACGCTGCGCTCCCACAGGCCCCAGGCCAACGAGAGCCCGGGATGGCCCGCCGCCCGCCGGTGCGCCATCGCCGCGTCCAGGAACGCGTTCGCCGCGGCGTAACTGCCCTGACCGCCGCCGCCGACCACGCCCGCGACCGACGAGAACACGACGAACGCGTCCAGGTCCAGGCTCCGGGTGAGTTCGTCGAGGTGCCGTACCGCGTCGACCTTGGGCGCGAACACCCCGGCCAGCCGGTCCGGGGTCAACCCGCCGACCAGCCCGTCGTCGAACACCCCGGCCGTGTGCACGACGCCGGTCACCGGGTGTTCGGCCAGCAGCGCCGCGACCTGGTCCCGATCGGACACGTCGCAGGCCACCGCCGACACGTCCACGCCCTGTGCGGTCAGCTCGGCGACCAGCTCGGCCGTCTCCTCGGCGGCCGGGCCGCGCCGGCTGGCCAGCACCAGTCGACGTACCCCGTGCCGGGCCACCAGGTGCCGGGCCACCAGCGCACCCAACGCGCCGACACCCGAGACCAGGACGGTGCCGTCCGACCGGAAGGCGACCGGGGCGTCCCGGAGCGGGTCGGCGACCCGGGCGAGCCGGGGAACGCAGAGCCGGTCCGCCCGCACGGCGAGCTGTGGTTCACCGGCCACCAGCACCGGGTCCGCAGCGGCCCCGGGGGTGGGGTCGGCGTCCAGCAGGACGATCCGGTCCGGGTTCTCGGCCTGGGCGGCCCGGACCAGACCCCACACCGCCGCGGCGGCCGGGTCGGTCACCAGGTGGTCACCACCGGCGGGTACCGCACCCCGGGTACGGACGACCAGTCGCGCCTCCTCCAGCCGGGGCTCGGCCAACCACGCCTGCACGACCGCCAGCACCCGGGAGGTCACCGCGAGCGGACCGGCACCGCCGTCGGCGTCGCACACCGCCACCGGTGGCAGCTCCTCGCCCTGGGCCAGTGCCGTCACCTCGTCGGCGGTGGAGACCGGCGTCCACGACGGCACCGGCTCGGCGGAGGTCCCGGGCAGTTCGCTCCAGTCCACCCGGAACATCGCGTCCCGGGCGTCGTGCCCGGCGGCACCCAGTTGCGCCGCCGACACCGGGCGGGACACCAGCGAGTCCATCGTCAGCACCGGTCCACCGGTCCCGTCGGCCGCCTCGACGACCAGGGTCTGCGGCCCGTTCGGCGCGAGCCGCACCCGCAGCGCCGTCGCACCCGCGGCGTGCAGGACGAATCCGTTCCACGCGAAGGCCAGCACCGCCTCGTCCGGTTGTTCTCCGGTGGCACCGGCCGTGGCGGCCTGGAGGGCGGCGTCCAGCAGCGCCGGGTGGACGCCGTACCGGCCCGCCTCGGGGCGCAGGTCCTCGGGCAGGGCCACCTCGGCGAACACCTCGTCGCCGCGCCGCCACACCGCACGCAGGCCCTGGAACGCGGGGCCGTAGCCGTAACCCCGCTCGGCCAGGTCGGCATAGAAGTCCCCGACGTCGACCGGTTCCGCGCCCGGCGGTGGCCACGCGGTGAAGTCGTATTCGGTGCCGCTGCCGCCCGGTGTCGCGGAGAGCACCCCGACGGCGTGCCGCGTCCAGGTGCCGGTGCCGCCGTCGCGGCGGGAGTACACCTCCACCCCCCGCGTGCCGTTCGCGCCCGGCCCGCCCAGGGCCACCTGCACCCGTATCCCGCCCTGTTCGGGCAGGACCAGCGGCGTCTCGACCACCAACTCGTCGAGCACCGGGCAACCGGCCTCGTCGCCGGCGCGTACGGCCAGTTCCACAAGCCCGCTGCCGGGCAGGATCACCACCCCGCCGACCGCGTGATCGGCCAGCCACGGATGCGAGCGCACCGACAGCAGCGAGGTGAACACCAGGCCGTCCGAGGTGGGCAGCTGGACCACCGCACCCAGCAACGGGTGGTCGGTCGTCGCCTGTCCCAGTGACGTCGCGTCGGTGGCGACGCCGATGGGCTGGCGCAGCCAGTAGTGCCGGTGGTCGAAGGCGTAGGTCGGCAGCTCCAACCGCCGGGGCGGCGGGGGCAGCAGCCCGGTCCAGTCCACCGCCACGCCCCGGACGTACACCTCGGCCATCGAGGTCAGCAGCCGCCGCAGGCCGCCGTCGTCGCGCCGCAGCGACCCGGTCACCACCACGTCGGCGTCGTCCACGATCTCGCTGATCGGCTGGACCAGCACCGGATGGGCGCTGATCTCCACGAACACGCCGTGGTCCCGGCCGAGCAGATCCTCGACGGCCGGGCCGAAGCGCACCTGACCGCGCAGGTTGCGGTACCAGTACCCGCCGTCGACGACCCCGGCGTCGCGGATCCACTCCCGGGTCACTGTCGAGTAGAACGGCACCGTCGGGGCCTGCGCCCGCACGTCCGCCAGCGTCTCGGCGAGCAGGTCGCGGATCTGCTCGACCTGGACGGTGTGCGAGCCGTAGTCGACCGCCACCCGCCGGACCCGGACCCCGTCGGCCGCCAGCGCGGCGAGCGCCTCGTCGAGGGCTCCGGCGTCGCCGCCGATCACCACCGAGGTGGGGCTGTTGACCGCGGCGACCTGGACCAGGTCGGCCCAGGGCGTCAACCGGGCGACCGTCTCGTCCTCGCCCAGGGCGACCGACGCCATGCCGCCCCGCCCGGACAGCGCCGTGGCGATGGCCTGGCTGCGCAACGCCACCACCCGGGCAGCGTCCTGGAGCGACAGCGCGCCTGCCACACAGGCGGCGGCGATCTCACCTTGAGAGTGCCCGACCACGGCATCCGGCCGCAGCCCGACCGACCGCCACACCGCGGCCAGGCCGACCATCATGGCGAAACTGGCCGGTTGCAGCACGTCGACCCGGTCCAGCAGGTCGGGCGGGGCCTCGCCGCGCAGCACGTCGATCAGCGACCAGTCCACCCACGGCGTCAACGCGGCAGCGCACTCGGCGATCCGCTCGGCGAAGACCGGCGAGGACGCCAGCAGTTCCCGGCCCATCCCGGCCCACTGGGTGCCCTGGCCCGGGAACACCCAGACCACCTTGCCCGGGGCGCCCGCCCGACCTGTCACCACGCCGGGCGCGTTCCCGCCGGCCGCCAGCGCGGTGAGCCCGGCCGTCGCCTCGGCCCGGGAGCCCGCCACCACCACGGCCCGCTCGGTAAGCGCGGCCCGACCGGAGGCCAGCGCCCCGGCCACGTCCGCCAGCGGCACCTCGCCTGCCTGGTCGAGGTACGCCGCGAACCGGCCGGCCTGCGCGGCCAGCGCGGTGGCGCTGCGCGCGGAGACCAGCACCGGCACCACGTCCGGGCAGGTGGCCGGTGCGGGGGTGGGGGTGTCGTCCTGCGGGGGCGCCTCCTCCAGGATGAGGTGCGCGTTGGTGCCGCTGACCCCGAACGCGGAGACCCCGGCCCGGCGCGGGTGCCCGTTGCGCGGCCAGTCCCGTGCCTCGGTCAGCAGCTCGACCGCGCCGGCCGACCAGTCCACCTCGGGCGTGGGCGCGTCCACGTGCAGGGTCGCCGGCAACACCCCGTGCCGCAGCGCCTGCACCATCTTGATCACCCCGGCCACCCCGGCGGCGGCCTGCGCGTGACCGATGTTCGACTTCAACGACCCCAACCACAGCGGCCGGCCCGGATCACGGTCCCGGCCGTACGTGGCGAGCAGCGCCTGCGCCTCGATCGGGTCGCCCAGGGCGGTGCCGGTGCCGTGCGCCTCCACCGTGTCCACCTCGGCCGGGACCAGCCCGGCGTTGGCCAGCGCCCGGCGGATCACCCGCTGCTGGGACGGGCCGTTCGGCGCGGTCAGCCCGTTGGACGCGCCGTCCTGGTTCACCGCGCTGCCGCGCAGCACCGCCAGGATCTGGTGCCCCCGCTCCCGCGCCACCGACAGTCGTTCGAGGACCACCACGCCAACGCCCTCGGCCCAGCCGGTGCCGTCGGCGGCGGCGGCGAACGCCTTGCAGCGCCCGTCCACGGCCAGCCCCCGCTGCCGGGAGAACTCGACGAAAGCGCCCGGGTTCGCCATCACCGTCGCACCGCCGGCCAGCGCCATCGAGCACTCGCCCTGCCGCAGCGCCTGGGCCGCCAGGTGGATGGCGACCAGCGAGGACGAGCAGGCCGTGTCGATCGTGATCGCCGGGCCCTCGAAGCCGAAGACGTAGGAGACCCGGCCCGACGCCACGCTCGACGACCCGCCGGTCCCCGCGAAGCCCTCCAGCTCGGGGGTGACCACGCTGGCCCCCGGGGCGACGTAGCCCTGGCCGAAGACGCCTGTGAACACGCCGACGTCGGCCCCCTTCAGCGCGGTCGCGTCCACCCCGGTGTCCTCCAGCGCCTCCCAGGACGCCTCCAGCAGCAACCGCTGCTGGGGGTCCATCGCCAGCGCCTCCCGCGGCGAGATCCCGAAGAACCCGGCGTCGAACAGCCCCGCCTCGTGCAGGAAACCGCCCCGGCTGGTGTACGACGTGCCCGGACGCTCCGGGTCGGGGTCGAACAGGCCCTCCAGGTCCCAGCCCCGGTCGGTGGGGAACCCGGACACCGCGTCCCGGCGCTCGGCCACCAGCCGCCACAGGTCCGCCGGCCCGGCCACCCCACCGGGCAGCCGGCACGCCATGCCGACGATGGCGATCGGCTCCTCCGGGTCGGCGGCGGCGACTGTCGGCACGGCCACCGTCGGCGTGCCGTCGCCCAGCTCGTCGCGCAGGTGCCGGGCGAGGGCCTGCGGGCTCGGGTGGTCGAACACCAGCGTGGCGGGCAGTTTCAGCCCGGTCGCCTCGCGCAGCCGGTTGCGCAGCTCCACCGAGGTCAACGAGTCGAAACCGGCGTCCTTGAACGCCGCGTCCGCCCGGACCGCACCGGCACCGGTGTGTCCGAGGACGGCCGCCACCTGGCCGCGTACCAGGTCCAGCAGCAGGGAGAGCTGGTCCGCCGGGGTGAGCCCGGCCAGCCGCTCGGCGAGCCGGCCGCGTCCCCCGCCGGCGGCACCGGAGCTCGCCTGCCGCCGGCCGGCGCGGACCAGACCACGCAGCATGTGCGGCACCGCGCCGCCGGTCGAGGCGTCGGCGCGGACGCCGCGCAGGTCCAACTTCGCGGGCACCAGCAGCGCCTGCTCCGCGCCGAGGGCGGCGTCGAAGAGGGCCATGCCCTCGGCCTGCGTCATCAGCTGGAGCCCGCCACGCCGGCTCATCCGGGCCCGGGTCAGCTCGTCGGTGTTCGCCGCCATGCCGGTGGTCTGCTCCCACAGACCCCAGGCCAGGGACGACCCCGGCAACCCCAGCGATCGGCGCTGCGCCATCAATCCGTCCAGGAACGCGTTCGCCGCCGCGTAACTACCGCTACCGGCACCCATGAACACCGCCGACACCGACGAGTACGCCACGAACGCCGTCAACGGCAGCCCCCGCGTCAACTCGTCCAGATGCCGCACCGCGTCCACCTTCGGCGCGAAGACCCGGGCCAGCTTCTCCGGGGTGACCGTCTCGATCACGCCGGCGTCCAGGACACCTGCCGTGTGCACCACCGCGGTCGGGGGGTGCTGGTCCAGCAGGGCCGCCACCTGATCCCGGTCGGACATGTCGCAGGCCACCACGGTGACGTCCACGTCCCGCCCGGACAGCTCGGCGACCAGCTCGGCCACCCCGTCGGCGGCCGCACCCCGCCGGCTGGCCAGCACCAGCCGGCGGACACCGTGCCGGGCCACCAGGTGCCGGGCGGCCAGCGCGCCCAACACGCCGGCGCCCGAGACCAGGACGGTGCTCTGCGGGCCGAAGCCGGTGGCCGGGTCGGCGGTCCGGGTGGCGCGGGCGAGCCGGGGCACGGACAGGGTGGTCCCGCGCACCGCGAGCTGCGGCTCACCGCTGGCCAGGGCCGCCCCCAGCACCGGCTCCACGCCCCCGTCGAGGGCCGGATCCAGGTCGAGCAGGACGATCCGGTCCGGGTTCTCACCCTGGGCGGCACGCACCAGACCGCACACCGCCGCCCCGGCCGGGTCCGGCACCGCGCCGTCCCCGGCGGGCACCGCGCCGCGGGTCACGACCACCAGCCGCGACTCCTCCAGCCCCGGGCCGGCCAGCCAGGCCTGGACGACCTGGAGCACCCGGGCGGTCACCGTCAGGGGATCGCCAGCACCTGTCGCGTCCAGCACGACCGCCGGGGGTACGTCGGTCAGGGCGGCCACTTCGTCGGCGGTGGCGACAGGCGTCCATGCCGGCGTCGGCACGGCACCGTCGGCGGGCAGCTCGGTCCACTCCACCCGGAACAGCGAGTTGACGGGTTGCGTGCCGGCGTCGGCCGTGCCCCCGGACGGCGTACGGAGCCCGAGCGAGTCCACGGTCAGCACCAGCGAGCCGGTGTCGTCGGCGGCGCTCAGCGCCACCGTGTCGGCGTCGGTGGCGACCAGCCGGACCCGCAGCGTCGACGCGCCCACGGCGTGCAGCACCAGCCCGTGCCAGTCCAGCGGCTGTCGGAGCGGCGCACCGGCCCCGTCCGCCGTGGGCAGCAGGCCCGGGTGCAGGGCCGCGGCCAGCAACCCCGGGTGCAGGCCGTATCCGGCCGCCTCCGCGACCTGCCCCTCGGGCAGGGAGACCTCGGCGAACACCTCTCCGCCGCGCCGCCACGCGGCCCGCACCGCCTCGCCGTAGGGAGAACCCTCCTCGGCCGGTCCGGCGTCGTGCGGAGCGATGTCGACCGGACGCGCGCCGGGGGGCGGCCAGGCGGTGAAGTCGAACGGTTCCGGTGTCCCGGGGGTCTGCGAGAGCAGGCCGGTGGCGTGTCGGGTCCACACCTCGTCGGCGGTGTCCTCGCGCAGCGAGTAGATGTCCACCGTGCGGGCGTCGTCCCGGCCGGGCCCGCTCAGGGCGACCTGCACCCGGATCCCGCCGTGGGCGGGGACGACGAGCGGCGTGTCGATCACCAGTTCGTCGAGGACCGGGCAGCCGGCCTCGTCACCGGCGCGTACCGCCAGCTCGACCAGCCCGGATCCCGGGACGGCCGCGACGTCGCCGGCGGTGTGCCCGGCCAGCCACGGGTGCGACCGCACCGACAGCCGGGAGGTGAAGACCAACCCGTCGGACTGCGGCAGCCGGACCACCGCGCCGAGCATCGGATGGTCGGCGCTTGCCATCCCGAGCGACGACGCGTCCGCCGCCACCGCCGGGTGCAGCCAGTAGTGCTGGTGGTCGAACGCGTACGTCGGCAGGTCCACCCGACCGGTGACCGGCGGCAGCATCGCCTGCCAGTCCACCGGCACCCCGTGCACGAACAGCTCGGCCATCGACGTCAGCAGCCGTCGCGGGCCACCGTCGTCACGGCGCAGTGTGCCGGTCACCAGGACGTCGGCCTCGGTGCCGTCGACCACGTCGTTGATCGGCTGGACCAGCACCGGGTGCGCGCTCACCTCGACGAACACCCGGTGACCCTGGTCGATCAAATCGGCGACGGCCGGGCCGAACCGCACCTGGTGGCGCAGGTTGCGGTACCAGTAGTCACCGTCGACCACCCCGGCGTCGCGGATCCACCCGCCGGTGACCGTGGAGTAGAAGGGCAGCACCGGCGCCTGCGCGTCGATCCCGATAAGCGTCTCGGCCAGCTCGTCCTCGATGTCCTCGACGTGCCAGGTGTGCGACGCGTAGTCCACCGCCACCCGCCGACCGGACAGCGCCTCCACCGCCTCGGCCAGTGCCTCGGCGTCACCGGCGATCACCACCGAGGTGGGACCGTTGACCGCGGCGACCTCGACCCGGTCGGCCCACGGCGTCAACCGGGCGACCGCCTCCTGCTGGCTCAGGGCCACCGACGCCATGCCGCCGCGGCCGGACAGCTCGGCGGCGATGGCCTGACTACGCAACGCCACCACCCGGGCGGCGTCCTGAAGCGACAACGCGCCCGCCACGCAGGCCGCGGCGATCTCGCCCTGGGAGTGGCCGACCACCGCGTCGGGCACCACACCCACCGACGCCCACACCGCCGCCAGCCCCACCATCACCGCGAAGCTGGCCGGTTGCAGCACGTCGACCCGGTTCGTCACCTCGGGTCCGGTGTCGCCGCGCAGCACGTCCACCAGGGACCAGTCGATCCAGGGCGCCAGCGCGTCGGCACACTCGGCGATCCGCTCGGCGAACACCGGGGAGGTGTCGAGCAGTTCCCGGCCCATGCCCACCCACTGGGTCCCCTGGCCGGGGAACACCCACACCAGCTTCCCCGGCACCCGCACGCTGCCGGTCACCACCCCGGCCGGGGTCTCGCCCCGGGCCAGCGCGGCCAGGCTCGCCGACGCCTCCCCGGCCGAGCCCGCCACCACCACGGCGCGGTCGCCGAGCAGCGCCCGGCTCGACAGCAGCGCTCCCGCCACCCGGGTCAGCGGCACCTCGCCGGCCCGCTCGACGTACGCCGCCAGCCGGCCCGCCTGACCCGCCAGGGAGCCGGCGCTGCGGGCCGACACCACGAGCGGCACCACGCCGTCCGCCGGTTCCTCCGGGGGCAGTGCCCGGACCTCGTCGGCAGGCGCCTCCTCGATGATCAGGTGGGCGTTCGTGCCGCTGATCCCGAACGACGACACCCCGGCCCGACGCGGACGACCGTTGCGGGACCAGTCCCGGGCCTCGGTCAGCAACTCGACCGCCCCGGCGGACCAGTCGACCTGGCCGGTGGGCTCGGTCACGTGCAGGGTGGGCGGCAGCACGTCGTGCCGCAGCGCCTGCACCATCTTGATCACGCTGGCCACCCCGGCGGCGGCCTGGGTGTGCCCGACGTTCGACTTCAACGAACCCAGCCAGAGCGGCTGCTCCGGGTCGCGGTCCCGGCCGTAGGTGGCAAGCAACGCCTGCGCCTCGATCGGATCGCCCAGCGCGGTACCCGTGCCGTGGGCCTCCACCGCGTCCACGTCGGCGGGCGTCAGGCCGGCGTTGGCCAGCGCGCTGCGGATCACCCGCTGCTGCGACGGCCCGTTCGGGGCGGTCAGCCCGTTGGACGCGCCGTCCTGGTTGACCGCGCTGCCCCGGATCACCGCAAGCACCCGGTGGCCCCGCTCCCGGGCCACCGACAGCCGTTCGAGGACGACGATGGCGACACCCTCGGACAGCACCGTGCCGTCCGCCGTGGCGGAGAACGCCTTGACCCGTCCGTCCTCGGCCAGCCCGCGCTGCCGGGACATGCCGAGCACGCCGATCGGCGAGCCCATCACGGCGACCCCGCCCGCCAGCGCCATCGAACACTCGCCCTGGCGCAGCGCCTGCGCGGCGAGGTGCATCGCCACCAGCGACGACGAACACGCCGTGTCGACGGTGAGCGCCGGTCCCTCGAAGCCGAACGCGTACGACACCCGGCCGGAGGCCACGCTGCCGGCGGTGGCCGTGGTGACGAAGCCCTCCAGCTCCGCCGGCATGTTGCTCAGCGACTCCAGGTAGTCGTGGATGGAGACGCCGGTGAAGACACCGATGTCGTGGCCGCGTACCGCGGTCGGGTCGACGCCCGCCCGCTCCAGGGCCTCCCAGGAGGCCTCCAGCAGCAACCGCTGCTGCGGATCCATCGCCAGCGCCTCCCGCGGCGAGATCCCGAAGAACCCGGCGTCGAACAGGCCGGCGCCCTGGAGGAAACCCCCCTGCCGGGTGTACGACGTACCCGGACGCTCCGGATCGGGGTCGAACAGGCCCGCCAGGTCCCAGCCCCGGTCGTCGGGGAAGGGGGACATCCCCTCGCGTCCCTCGGACAGCATCCGCCACAGCTCGTCGGGGTCGGTGACCCCACCGGGCAGCCGGCAGGCCATGCCGACGATCGCGACCGGCTCGTCGGGATCGGCGAGCACGGTGACCGTGGTCGCGGTGCCGGCCACCGTGTCGCCCAGTTCGGTACGCAGGTGCCGGGCCAACGCCACCGGCGTGGGATAGTCGAAGACCAGCGTGGCGGGCAGCTTCACCCCGGTCGCCGCGCTCAGCCGGTTACGCAGCTCGACAGCCGTCAGCGAGTCGAACCCGATCTCGTTGAAGGTGCGGGTGCCCTGCGCCAGCTCCGGTCCGCTGAAGCCCAGCACCCCGGTCGCCTCGGCCTGGACGATGCCCACCAGGATGGTCTCCTGCTCGTCCGGCGTCAGCCCGGCGAGCCGGCGGACCAGCCCGCCGCTGTCGCCGGCCGACGCCCGCGCCACCCGCCGGCCCACCCGGACCAGACCGCGCAGCAGGTGCGGGACGTCCCCGCCGGTCGCGGCCTGGGCCCGCATCGCCTTCAGGTCGAGCTTGATCGGCACCAACAGCGCCTGGTCGGCGTGCAGACCCACGTCGAACAGGGCGGTGCCCTCCGCCGGGGTCATCGCCAGGACGCCTCCCCGGCTCATCCGGGCCTGGTCGACGGCGCTGAGGTGGGCGGTCAGGCCGGTGCTCTGCTCCCACAGGCCCCACGCCAGCGCCACGCCCGGCAGCCCGGCCGCCCGGCGGTTGGCCATCACCCCGTCGAGGAAGGCGTTCGCCGCGGCGTAGTTGCCCTGACCGGCGGAGCCCATCAGCGCGGCGGCCGACGAGAAGACGACGAAGGCGTCGAGTGCGGTGCCCCGGGTCAGCTCGTCGAGATGCCGCACCGCGTCCACCTTGGGGGCGAAGACGCCGGCCAGCCGCTCGGCTGTCAACGCGCCGATCACGCCGTCGTCCAGGACGCCCGCCAGGTGCACCACGGCCGTCGGGGGGTGCTCCGCCAGCAGGGCCGCGACCTGGTCGCGGTCGGACACGTCGCAGGCCACCGCCGACACGTCCGCGCCCTGCGCGGTCAGCTCGGCGACCAGCTCCGTGACACCGTCGGCGGCCGGACCCCGGCGGCTGGCCAGCACCAGCCGGCGCACCCCGTGCCGGGACACCAGATGCCGGGTGAGCATGGCAGCCAACGACCCGGTCCCGCCCGTGACCAGCACGGTCCCGTCCGGCCGGAACACGTCGGGCGCACCCGGATCCTGGTTCGCGGCATGGGTGAGCCGGGGGGTGGCGAGGGTGGTCCCCCGCACCGCGAGCTGCGGTTCACCGCTGGCCAGTGCCGGTCCCAGCAGCAGGTCCGGGCCGGCGGGGTCGGCGTCGAGCAGGACGAACCGGTCCGGATTCTCCGCCTGGGCGGCCCGGAGCAGACCCCAGACCGCCGCGCCGGCCGGGTCGCCCACCAGGCCGTCCCGCGCGGGCGTCGCGCCCCGGGTCACCACCACCAGCCGCGCGTCCGCCAGCTCGTCCGCGACCAGCCAGGCCTGCACCACCGCCAGCACCCTGGTGGTCAGCGCCAGCGGCCCGTCGTCGTCACCGACGGCGTGCAGGACGGCCGTCGGTGCGCCGGCTGCGCCGCGGGTCAGGGCCGCCACGTCGGCCGGGCCGGTGACCGTCGTCCAGGACGGCACCGGGGCGGCGGCGACCGGGGGCAGCTCGGTCCACTCCACCTGGAACAGCGAGTCGCGGCTCTCCTGCGCCGCCGTCTCCAGTTGATCGGCGGAGACCGGCAGCGACACCAGCGAGTCCATCGTCACCACCGCAGCGCCGGTGTCGTCGGCGGCCTGGAACGACAGGGCGTCCGGCCCGCACGGCGCGACCCGTACCCGCAGCGCGGACGCGCCGGCGGCGTGCAGCACCAACCTGTTCCACGCGAACGGCAGCACCCGCCGGTCGTCGTCCGGGTTGGCGAAGGCGTTGGTGTGCAGGGCGGCGTCCAGCAGCGCCGGATGGATACCGAACCTGCCGGCGTCCTCCCGCTGGTCGTCCGGGAGCGCGACCTCGGCGAACACCTCGTCGCCGCGCCGCCACACCGCGCGTAGCCCCTGGAACGCCGGGCCGTAGGCGTAACCCCGCTCGACGAGGTCGGCGTAGAAGCCGTCGATGTCGACCTGCCGTACCCCCGGCGGCGGCCACGCGGTGAAGTCGAATCCGGTCACCGGCGTCGTCGGCGTGGCCGCCAACAGGCCGGTGGCGTGCCGGGTCCAGGTGTCCGTGCCGTCCTCGCGCAGCGAGTACACCGACACCGGGCGCAGCCCGGTCTCCGCCGGCCCGCCGACGGCGACCTGGAGCCGTACCCCGCCCTGCTCGGGCAGCACCAGCGGCGCCTCGATCACCAGTTCTTCCAGGACGCCGAAGCCGAACTCGTCGCCGGCCCGCACCGCGAGGTCGACGTAGACCGTGCCGGGGATGATCACCACCCCGCCGATCGCGTGCCCGGCCAGCCACGGATGGGTCCGCAGCGACAGCCGGGAGGTGAAGACCAACCCGTCCGACTGCGGCAGCGGCACCACCGCGCCCAGCAGCGGGTGGTCGGCGCCGACCAGGCCCAGCGACGCCGCGTCGGTGGCCGAGTCGCCCATCCGCAGCCAGTAGTGCTGGTGGTCGAACGCGTAGGTGGGAAGCGCGACGGGCGGCTGTCCCGCCCCGTCGGGCAGCAGCACCGACCAGTCCACCGGTACGCCCCGGACGTACAGCTCGGCCATCGAGGTCAGCAGGCGGCGCAGGCCGCCCTCGTCGCGCCGCAGCGACCCCGTCACGACCACCTCGGAGCCGGCCCGGTCGACGATCTCGCTGATCGGCTGCACCAGCACCGGATGCGCGCTGACCTCGACGAACACGCCGTGCCCCTGGGCGAGCAGCTCGGCGACCGCCGGGCCGAACCGCACCTGGTGGCGCAGGTTGCGGTACCAGTAGCCACCGTCGACGACCCCGGCGGCCTGGATCCACTCCCCCGTCACGGTGGAGTAGAACGGCACCGTCGGCGCCAGCGCGGTGATCCCGGCCAACGCGTCGGCGAGGGCGTCGCGGACGTCCGTCACGTGCCGGCTGTGCGAGGCGTAGTCCACCGCGATCCGCCGTACCCGGACGCCCTGGTCGTCGAGCAGGTCCAGGGCCTCGTCGAGGGCGTCGGCGTCGCCCGCGACCACCACCGACGACGGGCCGTTCACCGCGGCCACCTCGACCCGGTCGGCCCACCGGGCCAGCCGCTGGGTCGCCTCCTCCTCGCTCAGCGAGACCGACGCCATGCCGCCCCGCCCGGACAGCGTCCCGGCGATCGCCTGGCTGCGCAGCGCCACCACCCGGGCCGCGTCGTCAAGCGACAGCGCACCGGCCACACAGGCCGCCGCGATCTCGCCCTGCGAGTGGCCGAGCACCGCGTCGGGCTGCACACCGACCGACGTCCAGACCGCGGCAAGGCCCAGCATCACCGCGAAACTGGCCGGTTGCAGCACGTCGACCCGCTGCAGCACCGCCGGGTCGACGTCCCCGCGCAGCACGTCGACGAGCGACCAGTCGACCCACCGCTCCAACGCGGCGGCGCAGTCCGCGATCCGCGCCGCGAACACCGGGGAGGAGTCCAGCAGGTCCCGGCCCATGCCGGCCCACTGGGTCCCCTGGCCCGGGAACACCCACACCACCGGACCGGGCGTACCGGAGCCGGTCACCAGACCTGGCGCGTTCTCACCCCGCGCCAACGCACCGAACCCGGCCACCGCCTCCTCGGTCGAGCCCGCCACCACCACGGCCCGCTCGCCCAACGTGGCGCGGCCCGCCACCAGCGTCCCGGCCACCTGGGGAAGCGGCGCCGGGGTGTCGGCGAGGAACGACGCCAGCCGGCCCGCCTGAGTCGCGAGCGAGGTGGTGGTCTGCGCCGACACCACCATCGGAACGACCCCGGTCGGCGGCAGCGGGGCCGGGGCCGCCTCCTGCGGTGCCTCCTCCAGGATCAGGTGCGCGTTGGTGCCGCTGGCACCGAACGACGACACACCGGCCCGGCGGGGACGACCGTTACGGGGCCAGTCCCGGGTCTCGGTCAACAGCTCCACCGCGCCGGCCGACCAGTCCACCTGCGGCGTGGGCGCGTCCACGTGCCGGGTCGCCGGCAGCACCCCGTGGCGCAGCGCCAGCACCGCCTTGATCACCCCGGCCACCCCGGACGCCGCCTGGGTGTGGCCGATGACCGACTTGACCGAGCCGAGCCACAACGGCTGCCTCGGATCCCGGCCCTGCCCGTACGTGGCGAGCAACGCCTGGGCCTCGATCGGGTCGCCCAGCACGGTGCCGGTGCCGTGGCCCTCCACGGTGTCCACATCGGTCGGCCGGAGCCCGGCGCTGGTCAGCGCGTTGCGGATCACCCGCTGCTGGGAGGGGCCGTTCGGCGCGGTCAGCCCGTTGGACGCGCCGTCCTGGTTCACCGCGCTGCCCCGGATCACCGCCAGCACCTGGTGACCCCGTTCCCGGGCCACCGAGAGGCGCTCCAGCAGCAGCACGCCGACGCCCTCGGCCCAGGACGAGCCGTCGGCACCCGCGGCGTACGACTTACAGCGCCCGTCGAAGGCCAACCCCCGCTGACGGGCGAAGCCGACGAACCCGCCCGGCGTCGCCATCACCGTCGCACCGCCGGCCAACGCCATCGAGCACTCGCCCCGGCGCAGCGCCTGGGCGGCCAGGTGCACCGCGACCAGCGACGACGAGCACATGGTGTCGACGGTCACCGCGGGTCCCTCGAGCCCGAGGGTGTACGCGACCCGGCCGGAGGCGACCCCGCCCGCGGTGCCCAGCGCGCGTTCCAGGCTGAGGAACCCCTCGAACCCGCTGAGGTCGGGTGCGTAGTCCTGGTGCACGATCCCGGCGAACACCCCGACGTCGCTGCCCCGCACCGAGTGCGGATCGATACCGGCCCGCTCGAAGGTCTCCCACGCCACCTCGAGCAGTTGCCGCTGCTGCGGGTCCATCGCCAGGGCCTCCCGGGGGGAGATCCCGAAGAACGCGGCGTCGAACTGCCCGGCGTCGTGCAGGAAGGCACCTTCCCGGACGTACGTCGTCCCAGGGTTGTCCGGGTCCGGGTGGTAGAGGCCCTCCAGGTCCCAGCCGCGGTCGGTGGGGAAGCCGGTGTAGACGTCGGTGCCGTCGGTCACCACCCGCCACAGGTCCTCGGGGCCACGGATGCCGCCGGCGTACCGGCAGGCCATCGAGACGATCGCGACAGGCTCCGCGGTCGCGGCGACAAGCGCACTGTTCTCCTGCTGAAGCCGGGCGTTCTCCTTCAGCGAGGCACGCAGTGCCTGGACGATCTGCTCGTCTGGCGCCGACATAACCCATCCTCCACGTTCGTTCGTCATCGGTGGTCAGCTCGTCGTGCCCAGCGCACGCTGGACGAGACCGGCGATGTCCAGGGCGTCGATCAGTTCCCCGTCGTCGTCCGCCGGGGGCGGCCCGGTATCCGGGCCGGTGGCGTCCACGTCGGCCAGTCCCAGCAGGGTCTCCAGCACGCCCGCCTCCCGGAACCGGGCGATCGGCACGGACGCGAGGACCCGCCGCAGGTCGTCCTCCCGCCCCGCCAGGTCGTCGTCGGCCTCCCGGAGCAGTTCGGCACGCAGGTAGCCGACAAGCGACTCCGGGGTGGGATAGTCGAAGATCAGCGTCGCCGGCAGGCGGAGCCCGGTCGCCGCGTGCAGGCTGTTGCGGAGGTTGACCGCGGCCAGCGAATCGAAGCCGACCTCCTGGAAGGGCTGCCTCGGCCCGATGCCCTCGGCGCTGCCGTGGCCCAGCACCGTCGAGGCGTGTCCACGGACCAGCCGGAGCAGAATCCGCTGCTGTTCGCTGTCGGTGACGTCGCGCAGGGAGTCCGCCAGCGACGCGGCGGTGTCGCTGTCACCGGTGTCGGGCTGCGACGCCGCCAGGGCGGCCTTCGCCTCGGGCAGATCCGTGAAGAGCGGGCTGGGCCGCACCGAGGTGTAGGCCGGGACGAAGGCGGCCCAGTCCATGTCGGCGACGGTCACGGACTTCTCGTTGCCGCCCACCGCCTGGACCATCGCGGTCACCGCCACCGGGGGGGCCATCGGCAGGACACCCCGGCGGCGCAGCTGGGCCAGGGCGGCCTCGTCCATGCCCACCCCGATCTGGTCCAGCGCGCCCCAGCCGATCGAGGTCGCCCGCAGGCCGCGGGCCCGACGCCACTCGATGAGGGCATCGAGGACGGCGTTCGCCGCACCGGACGGCCCCTGGCCGCCACCACCCCAGACCCCCGCGATCGACGAGAACACGACGAACGCGTCGAGCGGGGTGTCCCGGAACAGCTCGTCCAGCCACAGCGCGGTGTCCACCTTCGCGGCGAACACCCCGGCGAGGTCGCCCACGCCGGTGTCGTCGACGGAACTGGTCTGGGTGACGTCGGCGGCGTGCACCACGGCAGTCACCGGCTGCTCCGGGGCCGTCGCGGCCAGCAGGGCGGCGATCGCGTCCCGGTCGGCATCGGCGCAGGACTCGACCACCGTGGACAGGCCGAGCCCGGCCAGTGCGGCCCGCAGCTCCGGCACGCTGTCGTCGGGCGCGTGGGCGGTGGTGGTGACGACGAGCCGGTCGACGCCCGCCTGCGCCAGCCAGACGGCGGTGTGCCGGCCGAGCCCCTCCGCCCCACCGGTCACCAGGACCGTGCCCCGGGGTTGCCAGCCCCCGCCGCCCGCCGGCTCGGGTACGGGCTTGCGGACCAGCCGCCGACGGTAGGTGCCCGACCGGCGGATCGCGAGCTGGTCCTCGTCGACGCCGTTCAGCACCCCGAGCAGGGACTGTGCCGTGCGGGGGTCACTCGCCCCGGGCAGGTCGACCAGACCGCCCCAGCGGTCCGGCCGTTCGAGCGCGACGGCACGGCCGAGGCCCCAGAGCGCGGCCTGGGCAGGTGCGGTGACGGCGTCCTGGATGCCGATGTTCACCGCGCCCCGGGTCAGGCACCACAGCGGCGCGGTGACGGCCCGGTCGCCCAGGGCCTGCACCAGGGCGAGCGTCGTCGCCGCGACCTCGGTCGGGGTCCCGGGGTCCAGGGCGAGCAGGGACAGCACGCCGGTCAGGTCGTGGTCGGCCAGGGCCGTGGTCAGCCGGACACCGAGCCGTTCCCGGGTGCGGTCCGGCGCGTCGACCTCCAGCAGGGTCAGGTCGAGGCCCTGTCCGGCCAGGTCGGCGAGGAGCGCGTCGTCACCGTGCGCCGGCGGCACGACGACGAGCCACCGGCCGGCCGGCACCCCGGCGGCCTCCCGGTCCAGGGGCTGCCAGGTCACCTGGTAGCGCAGCTTCTCCGCGGTGGACATCTCGCGGCGCTTGCGCCGCCAGTCGGCCAGCACGGGGGCGACGGTGTCCAGCGCACCGCGCTGGTCGGGTGAGGCGAGTTCCAGCAACTCGGCGAGGGAGTCCAGGTCGGGACGCTCGAGCGCGGCCCAGAAGTCGGCGTCAGCGCCGTCTGTGCCCGGTTCGGCCGCGTCGGTGCCCGGGTCGGCCTCGTGCAGCCAGTAGTGCCTGTGGTCGAAGGCGTACGTCGGCAGGTCGACCCGGACCGGGACGGGCGGCAGCAGCGCGGCCCAGTCGACGGCCAGCCCCTGCACGAACAGCTCGGCCATCGAGGTCAGCAGCCGCCGCAGGCCACCGTCGTCGCGGCGCAGCGTCCCGACCACCAGCCCGTCGGTGATCTCGGCGATCGGCTGCACCAGCACCGGGTGCGCGCTGAGTTCCACGAACACGCCGTGGCCCTGGGCGACCAGGTCCGCCACCGCCGGGCCGAATCCGACCTGGCTGCGCAGGTTGCGGTACCAGTAGCCGCCGTCGACGACCCCGGCGTCGCGGATCCAGTCGCCGGTGACCGTCGAGTAGAACGGGACGGCCGGCGCCTGCGCGTCGATCCCGGCCAGCACGTCGGCGAGGGTGTGCCGGATGTCCTCGACGTGCCAGCTGTGGGAGGCGTAGTCGACGGCCACCCGCCGGACCCGTACCCCCTGGCCGGCCAGGAGTTCCAGGGCCTCGTCCAGGGCGTCGGCGTCGCCGGCGACCACCACCGAGGACGGGCTGTTGACCGCGGCCACCTCGACCCGGCCAGCCCAGGGCGTCAACCGCCCGAGCACGTCCTGCTCGGGCAGCGCGACCGAGGCCATGCCACCGCGACCGGACAGCTTCGCGGCGATCGCCTGGCTGCGCAGCGCCACCACCCGGGCGGCGTCCTGGAGCGAAAGCGCCCCGGCCACGCAGGCCGCGGCGATCTCACCCTGCGAGTGCCCGAGCACCGCATCCGGTCGTACGCCGACCGACGACCACACCGCCGCCAGGCCCACCATCACGGCGAACGACGCCGGTTGCAGCACGTCGACCCGCTCGGTCAGGTCGGCGGGGGTCTCGCCGCGCAGCACGTCCGGCAGGGACCAGTCGATCCACGGCTCCAGCGCGGCGGCGCACTCGGCGATCCGGGCGGCGAAGACCGGTGACGAGTCGAGCAGTTCCCGGCCCATGCCGACCCACTGCCAGCCCTGGCCGGGGAACACCCACACCACCCGGCCGGGCACGTCCACGCCGCCGGTGACCAGGCCCGGGGCGTTCTCACCCCGGGCCAACGTGCCCAGCCCGGCGAGCGCCTCGGCGTCGGTCTGCGCCACCACCACGGCCCGCCGGCCGAGCTTCGCGCGCCCCGAGAGCAGCGCACCGGCCACCCCGGCCAGCGGCACCGCACCGGCACCCTTGAGGAAGGACACCAGCCGGCCGGCCTGCCCGGCCAGCGCACCCGGGCTGCCCGCCGACACCACCAACGGCACCACCCCGGCCGGTACGACCTCCGGGGCGGCCGGCGCCGTCGGCGCGGCCGGCGCCTCCTCCAGGATCACGTGCGCGTTCGTCCCGCTGGCCCCGAAGGAGGACACGGCGGCCCGGCGCGGACGCCCGCCGCGTGGCCAGTCCCGCGCCTCGGTCAGCACCCGGACCGCCCCGGCCGACCAGTCGACCTTGGTGGTGGGGGTGTCCACGTGCAGCGTCGCGGGCAACAGCTCGTGCCGCAGCGCCTGCACCATCTTGATCACCCCGGCCACCCCGGCCGCCGCCTGGGTGTGCCCGATGTTCGACTTCAGCGACCCCAGCCACAGCGGACGGTCGGGGTCCCGGCCCTGCCCGTAGGTGGCCAGCAGGGCCTGTGCCTCGATCGGATCGCCCAGCGCGGTGCCGGTGCCGTGCCCCTCCACCGCGTCCACGTCGGCGGGCGTCAGGCCGGCGTTGGCCAGCGCGCTGCGGATCACCCGCTGCTGCGACGGGCCGTTCGGCGCGGTCAGCCCGTTGGACGCGCCGTCCTGGTTCACCGCGCTGCCACGCAGCAGTGCCAGGACCGGATGCCCGCGCTCCCGCGCCACCGACAACCGCTCCAGCAGCAGGACCCCGACCCCCTCGGACCAGCCGGTGCCGTCGGCGTCGTCGGCGTACGCCTTGCACCGGCCGTCGGCGGACAACCCCCGCTGCCGGGAGAACTCCAGGAACGCGTCCGGGCTGGCCATCACCGTCGCGCCGCCGGCCAGCGCCATCGAGCACTCGCCCTGCCGCAGCGCCTGGGCCGCGAGGTGCATCGCCACCAGCGAGGAGGAGCAGGCGGTGTCCAGGGTGACCGCCGGTCCCTCCAGGCCGAACACGTACGACACCCGACCGGAGGCCACGCTGGCCGCCGCCCCGGTCATCAGGTAGCCCTGCACGTCCTCGGGCACCCGGTGCAGCCGGGTCACGTAGTCGTGGTGGACGATGCCGGTGAAGACCCCGATGTCGCTGCCCTTGACCGACAGCGGGTCGATGCCGGCCCGCTCCAGCACCTCCCAGGAGGTCTCCAGCAGCAACCGCTGCTGCGGGTCCATCGCCAGCGCCTCGCGGGGCGAGATCCCGAACAGCGTGCCGTCGAACTGGGCGGCGTCGTAGAGGAACCCACCCGTACGGGTGTAGCTGGTGCCCGGGTGGGCGGGGTCCGGGTGGTAGAGGCCGTCGAGATCCCAGCCCCGGTCGACGGGGAAGCCGGCGACCGCGTCGTGCCGCTCCCGTACCAGGTTCCACAGTTCCTCGGGAGTGTCCGCGCCGCCGGGCAGCCGGGTGCTCATCGCCACGATCGCGATCGGCTCGTCGGAGACGGCAGCCCCGGCGGTGACTGGCAGCTCCGGGTGCTCACCGAGCAGTTCGGCGCGCAGGTGGGCGGCGAGGACCGCCGGCGTCGGGTAGTCGAAGACCAGGGTGCTGGGCAGCCGTACGCCGGTGAAGTCCTGGAGTCGGTTACGGAGCTTGACCCCGCTCAACGAGTCGAAGCCGAGGCTCTTGAAGGGCTGCTCCTCGTCGAACGCGTCCGAGTCCCGGTGGCCGAGGACGACGGCGGTGCTCTCCTTGACCAGGTCCAGCACGATCCGGAGCTGCTCGGCGACGGCCAGCCCGGCGAGCCGGTCCGACAGCCCCGCACCTGTCGCCCCGCCCCGGGGCACCACCCGGCGGGCGAGCGGTTGCGGTTGCGATTGCGGGTCACCGTCCACCGCCACGACGGCGGCGGCGTCGAGGGTCAACGGCACCGGGGCGACGGGGACGGCGGCGTCGAGGGTCAGCGGGCCGATCGTGGCGACGGGTTCGCCGTCGACGTCCGCCAGCTCCAGCAGGTGGCCGCCGTCTGGCGTCGGTGTCGTCCGCAGCCGCACGGCAGCGGCGCCCTGCGCGTACACCGTCATGCTCCGGCACGTCGCGATGTCCCGCTCGTCGTCGCCGGCCAGGACGCGCAGCGCGGCGTCGACGAGTCCCGGGTGGAGGGTGAACGCGGCGGCCTGCTCGGCCAGCTCGGCCGGGAGGCCGAGCTCGGTGCCCGACCGGTCCCGCCTGTCGAACGCCGGCGGCGGCACCCCGGGCACCAGCACGGCGCGGGCGTGGCAGGTCCACGACCCCGGCGCCGCGCCGTCGGGTAGGCCGTGGACGGCCACGCCACGACGTCCGTCCGCGCCGGGACCGGCCACGGTCACCCGCACCCGGGTACGCCCGGCCGCCGCGACCGTCAGCGGCGCTTCGACGACGATCTGGTCGAGGCTGCCGCAGCCGACCTCGTTGCCCGCCCGGACCAGCATCTCCAGCAGCACGGCGACCGGCACCCGGGGGGTCGGGCCGGGGAGCACCCCCGGGCTGCGTGGCGACAGCCGACCGGTGAGCACCAGGCCGCCGGTGTCGGGCACGTCGATCACGGTGCCGAGCAACGGGTGCCCGGCGCTTGTGGCACCGAGCGCCTCCGCGCCCCCGGTGGCGGTGTCGTCGGGCTCGGCCCAGTACCGCTCGTGTTGGAACGCGTAGGTGGGCAGCTCGGTTCCCACCCCGGTGGCACGCCTGCCGAGCAGGCCGGTCCAGTCGACGGGCACGCCCCGCACGTGCAGCGCCGCGACCGCGGCCACCAGGTCGGCGACCTCCGCGCCGTCCTTGCGCAGCACGGCGAGGCAGCTCTGCTCCGGTACGCCGAGCGTGGCGAGCGCCATCGCGGCCAGCGCCCCACCCGGCCCCAGCTCCAGGAAGGTCGTCGCGCCGTGCCCGCTCAGCGCGGTGACCGCGTCGCCGAACCGGACCGGGTGGCGGGCCTGGTCGACCCAGTACTCCGGGGTGCCGAGCTGGCCCTCCCCGGCGAGCGCGCCGGTCAGCGTGGACACGACGGGCAGGTCGCCCGGCCGGAACGACAGGTCCGCCAGCACCGCGCGGAACTCGTCGAGCATCGGCGTCATCAGCGGTGAGTGGAAGGCGTGGCTGACCGGAAGTCGTCGCGTCTTGCGGCCCCGACCGGCCAGTTCGGCGGCGACGGCGAGCACGACGTCCTCGTCGCCGGAGAGCACCACCGCGTCGGGGCCGTTGACCGCCGCGACGCAGACGACCCCCTCCGACCCGGCGAGCAGCGGCGCGACCTCGGCCTCGGTCGCCTGGACGGCGACCATCGCGCCACCGGTGGGCAGGTCCTGCATCAGCCGGCCCCGGGTGGCGACCAGTCTGGCCGCCCCGTCCAGGTCCAGCACCCCGGCGACGTGGGCGGCGGTGATCTCCCCGACCGAGTGGCCCGCGAGCAGGTCGGGGCGTACCCCCCAGGACTCGACCAGCCGGAACAGCGCGGTCTCCAGGGCGAACAGCGCGCCCTGCGTGTAGACGGTCTGGTCGAGCAGCTCACCGTCGGAGGCGAAGACCACGTCACCCAGCGGGCGCGACGCGTGCCGGCCCAGGTGCCGGTCCACGGCGGCGCAGGCGGTGTCGAACGCGGCACGGAAGACCGGGAAGGCTGCGGCGAGCTCGCGTCCCATGCCGGCCCACTGACTGCCCTGGCCGGTGAACAGGACGGCCAGTCTGCCCGGGACCGGGGTGCCGGAGACGATCCCGGGGCCCGTCGCGCCACGCTCGACGGTACACAGACCGGTGCCGGCCTGCCCCCGGTCGGCGGCCAGCACGACCGCCCGGTGTTCGAGGTGGGCGCGGGTGGTCACGAGGGCGTGTGCCGCATCGGTGAGGTGTACGTCGGACCGGTCGGCGAGGAACCGGGCGAGCCGACCCGCCTGGCCGCGCAGGCCGGCAGCCGTCCGCGCCGACACCACGACCGGGACCGGGAAGCCGCTCGACTCCGGCCCAGACTCCGGCTCCGACGCCGACTCCGGCGGGTCGGTGACCGGCTGGTCGGGAGCCGCTTCCAGGACGACGTGCGCGTTGGTGCCGCCGATGCCGAAGGACGACACCGCGGCCCGGCGGGGCCGGCCGGTGTCCGGCCAGTCACGCGCCTCGGTCAACAGCTCCACCGCGCCCGAGGACCAGTCCACGTTGCGCGACGGACGGTCGACGTGCAGCGTCCGGGGCAGCACGCCGTGCCGCATGGCGAGCACCATCTTGGCGACGCCCGCGACCCCCGCCGCGGCCTGGGTGTGCCCGATGTTCGACTTCACCGACCCCAGCCACAGCGGCCGGTCGGCCGGTCGGTCCTGGCCGTAGGTGGCGAGCAGCGCCTGCGCCTCGATCGGGTCGCCGAGCGTCGTGCCGGTGCCGTGCGCCTCCACGACGTCCACGTCCGAGGGTCGCAGGCCCGCGTCGGCGAGTGCCTTCAGGATCACCCGCTGCTGCGACGGGCCGTTCGGCGCGGTGAGCCCGTTGGACGCGCCGTCCTGGTTCACCGCACTGCCCCGGACCACTGCCAGCACCTGGTGACCCCGGCGGCGGGCCTCCGACAGCCGCTCCACGAGCAGCAGTCCCACCCCCTCGGACCACCCGGTGCCGTCCGCGCCGTCGGCGAACGCCTTGCACCGGCCGTCGGGCGCGAGGCCACCCTGCCGGGAGAACTCGACGAACGTCTCGACGGTGCCCATCACCATCACACCCCCGGCGAGGGCCATCGTGCACTCGCCGCGGTGCAGCGCCTGCGCCGCCAGGTGCAGCGCCACAAGCGAGGAGGAGCAGGCGGTGTCGACGGTGATGGCCGGCCCCTCGAAGCCGAAGTGGTAGGAGACCCGGCCGGAGACGACACTGCCCGAACTTCCGGTGAGGCGGAAACCCTCGGTGCCGGCCGCCTGGAGGGTGCGGGTGTCGTAGTCGTGGCTGTTGACGCCGACGAAGACCCCGACCTCCTGCCCGGCGAGCGTGGTCGGGTCGATCGCGGCCCGCTCGAACGCCTCCCATGACGTCTCCAGCAGCAGCCGCTGCTGCGGGTCCATCGCCAACGCCTCGTTCGGTGAGATGCCGAAGAAGGCCGCGTCGAAGCCGGCGGCGTCGTCGAGGAACGCGCCGTGGCGCACGTACGAGGTGCCCGGGTGGTGCGGATCCTCGTGGTAGACCCGGTCGGTGTCCCACCCCCGGTCGGCGGGGAACTCGGTGACCGCGTCGACCCCGTCGGCCACCACCCGCCACAGGTCCTCCGGGCCGTGCACGCCCCCGGGGAAGCGACAGGCCATCGCCACGATCGCGATCGGCTCGTCGGTCGTCGGGGCAGGTGCACCGGCTGCGGCCGGCTGGCGCGAGGTCCCACCGAGCAGCCTGGTGTGCAGGTACCCGGCGAGCGCGGCCGGTTTCGGGTAGTCGAAGACCATCGCCGGGGACAGGGTGAGCCCGGTCGCGGCGGCCAGCCGGTTGCGCAGTTCCACGGCGGTGAGCGAGTCGAAGCCGGCGTCCTTGAAGCTGCGCCCGGGGTGCACGGCGTCGGCGTCGGCGTGGCCGAGCACCGCGGCGGCGTGTCCGCGTACCAGGTCGAGCAGGAGTTCGGTCTGCGCGGTCTCGGCGAGTCCGGCGAGGCGCCCGGCCAGCGACGTGGGGCCGGTGGCGCTGCCGGCCCTCGGCCGCGGCGCCGGGGCCAGCGCGCGGAGCAGCGGCGGGACCGGGTCGCCGGCCACGGCGGCCCGCCGCAGGGCGGGCAGGTCGAGTTTCGCCGCCACCACCGTGTCGGCCAGGCCGAGGGTGGCGTCCAGCAGCGCCATGCCCTCGGCGGCGGACAGGCCGGTCATGCCGGTACGCCGGTGGCGGCTCAGGTCCGCGACCCCCAGGTGCCGGGTCATGTCGCTGGCCTGCGACCAGTAGCCCCAGGCGAGGGAGACGGCGGGCAGCCCGAGCCGGTGCCGCTGCCGGGCGAGCGCGTCGAGACACGCGTTGGCCGCGGCGTAGTTGGCCTGCCCCGGGTTGCCCAGCACGCCCGCCGCCGAGGAGAACAGCACGAACGCGGCGAGGTCCAGGTCCCGGGTGAGCTCGTGCAGGTGGAGCGCCGCGTCCAGCTTCGGCCGCAGCACGGTGTCGAGGCGTTCCGGGTGCAGTTCGGTGAGCACCCCGTCGTCGAGGACGCCGGCGGTGTGCACCACGGCGGTGAGCGGATGCGCGGCCGGCACCGCCGCCAGCACGTCCCGCAGCCGGTCCCGGTCCGCCGCGTCGCAGGCGACGACGTCTACCGACGCCCCCAGCGCGGTCAACTCGGCGTGCAGCTGCGGGGCGTGGCCCCGCCGGCTGAGCAGGACCAGGTGCCGGATGCCGTGCGCGGTGACGAGATGACGGGCCGTGGTGGCCCCCAGGGTTCCGGTGCCACCGGTGATCAGCACGGTGCCGTCGGGGTCGAGTCGACGGTGCGGCGTCGGGACGTCAGGCGAGAACCGGACCAGCCGGGGCACCTCCGCGACGCCGTCGCGCACCCGCACCTGCGGCTCGCCGCTGTGCAGCACCGCCGGCAGCGCGGGCCGGGACGCGTCGTCGAGGTCGACCAGCACGATCCGGCCCGGGTGCTCCGACTGCGCCGACCGCACCAGGCCCCACACCGCTGCGACGTCGAGCGCGGTGTGGTCACCGGTGACCACGACCAGTCGCGTGTCGGCCAGGGCCGGTTCGGCGAGCCAGGTCTGCAGTAGCGTCAGCGCGGCGTCGGCCGCCGTACGGGGATCCCCGGTGACCGCCTCGTAGTGCAGGACGTCAGGTGGTGTCGCCGCCGCCGTGGCGACGTCCCCGCCGGTGGTGACGGGCACGATGTCGACGGCGCGGTCCACGGGCGGCAGCGGCAGCGCGGTCCACTCGACCCGGAACAGGGCGTCGGGCGGCAACGCACCGCCGGCCGGTTCGTCGGCCTCGGCGGTGCCGAGCACCCCGTCGGCGGTCAGCACGGGTCGCCCGGTGGCGTCGGTAAGCGTCAGCGCGGTCCCCTGCGGCGACGTCGGGCCCGGCCGGACCTGCACGGCGGTGGCCCCCGAAGCCAGCAGGGTCACCCCGGTCCACCGGGTCGGCTGCGTGCCGTCGGGCAGGACGGCGCGGACGGCCGCGTCGAGCAGGGCGGGGTGCAGCCCGTAACGGTCGGCGTCCCGTGCCGCGCCCTCGTCCAGGTCGACCTCGGTGGCGACTCCGGGCATCGGGCGGGTCGGCAGGGTGACGGTGGGGGCGAGGGTGCCGTGCGCGTGGCGGGTCCATGGCGCGTCGAACGGGGCCTGCGCGGCACGGGAGTGGATCGCCACGGACCGCCGCCGCGTCCCGTCGGGTTCGCCGACGACGACCCGGATGTCACGGCCGCCGCGCGCCGGCAGCAGCACGGGCACCTCGACGGTCAGGTCGTCGAGGACGGGGGTGTCGGCCAGGTCACCGAGCCGGATGGCCACCTCGACCAGGGTCGCGTTCGGCACCGCGACGGTTTCCGCGCCGAGGTGCTCCGCGAGCCACGGAAGAGCCCGCGACGACCACCGCGAGGTGGCCGCGAAGCCGGCCGAGTCCGGCAGGCTCACCACCGCGCCGAGCAGGGGGTGTGCCGTGGTCTCCTGGCCCAACGACGTGGCGTCCGTGGTGGTGGGTGTCGACCGCAGCCAGTAGTGCCGCCTGTCGAACGCGTAGGTCGGCAGGTCCACCCGGCCGGACACCGGCGGGAACATCGCGGCCCAGTCGACCGCCACCCCCCGGACGAACAGCTCGGCCATCGAGGCCAGCAGCCGGCGCAGGCCACCGTCGTCGCGCCGCAGGGTGCCGGTCACCAGCACGTCGGCGTCGGCCACCAGTTCGCTGATCGGCTGGACGAGCACCGGATGCGCGCTCACCTCGACGAAGACGCCGTACCCCTGGTCGACCAGGGCGGCGACGGCCGGGCCGAACCGCACCTGGGCACGCAGGTTCCGGTACCAGTAGGCGCCGTCGACCACCCCGGCGTCGCGGACCCATCCGCCGGTCACGCAGGAGTAGAAGGGCACCACCGGCGCCTTCGCCTCGACCTGCGCCAGCGCCTCGGCCAGGATCTCCTCGACGTCCGCCACGTGCCGGGTGTGCGAGGCGTAGTCCACCGCCACCCGCCGTACCCGCACACCCCGCGCCGCCAGCGCCGCCGACGCCTCGTCCAGCGCTTGGACCTCACCGGCGATCACCACCGACGACGGCCCGTTGACCGCGGCGACCTCCACCCGGCCCGCCCAGGGCGTCAGGTGTGCGGTCACCTCGTCCTCACCCGACGCCACCGACGCCATGCCGCCGTGGCCCGACAGGGTCGAGGCGATGGCCCGGCTGCGCAGCGCCACCACCCGCGCCGCGTCCCGGAGCGACAGCGCCCCGGCCACGCAGGCCGCCGCGATCTCACCCTGCGAGTGACCCACCACCGCGTCCGGCCGGACCCCCACCGACGACCACACCGCCGCCAGGCCCACCATCACCGCGAACGACGCCGGTTGCAGCACGTCGACCCGCTCGGTCAGGTCGGCGGGGGCCTCACCGCGCAGCACGTCCCGCAGGGACCAGTCGATCCACGGCTCCAGCGCGGCGGCGCACTCGGCGATCCGGGCGGCGAAGACCGGCGAGGTGTCGAGCAGTTCCCGGCCCATGCCGACCCACTGCGTCCCCTGGCCCGGGAACACCCACACCACCCGGCCCGCCACCTCCGCGCCGCCGGTCAGCACACCGACCGCCTGCTCACCACGGGAGAGCGCATCCAACCCGGCCGACGCCTCGTCCACCGAGCCCGCCACCACCACCGCGCGCTCGGACCACACCGCCCGCTGCGACACCAACGCCCCGGCCACCCCCGCCAACGGCAGACCGGACCGCGCGACGAACCCGGCCAGCCGACCCGCCTGACCCGCCAACGACACCGGGCTGCGCGCCGACACCACGAGCGGCACCACCTCCGCCGCCACCGGCGGGGCCACCTCGGCGACGGCCGGCTCCTCGGCCGCCTCCTCCACGATCACGTGCGCGTTCGTCCCGCTCACCCCGAACGACGACACCCCGGCCCGACGTGGACGACCCTCAGGGGTCCACTCCCGGGGCTCGGTCAACAGCGCCACGGCACCGGCGGACCAGTCCACCCCCACCGCCGGGGCGTCGACGTGCAGCGTCGCCGGCAGCACCCCGTGCCGCAGCGCCTGGACCATCTTGATCAGACCGGCGACACCGGCAGCCGCCTGGGTGTGCCCGATGTTCGACTTCAGCGACCCCAACCACAACGGCCGATCCGCGTCCCGGTCCTGACCGTACGTCGCCAGCAGCGCCTGCAACTCGATCGGATCACCGAGCGTCGTCCCCGTACCGTGCCCCTCCACCGCGTCCACCTCGGCCGGCGACAGGCCCGCCGCGGCCAGCGCCCGACGGATCACCCGCCGCTGCGCCAGACCGTTCGGGGCGGTCAGGCCGTTCGACGCGCCGTCCTGGTTCACGGCGCTGCCCCGGACCACCGCCAGCACCCGGTGGCCGCGCTCCCGGGCCACCGACAGCCGCTCCAGCACGACCACGCCCGCGCCCTCGGCCCAGCCGGTGCCGTCGGCGGTGGCGGCGTACGCCTTGCACCGGCCGTCCGGGGCGAGCGCCCGCTGCCGGGAGAACTCCACGAAGGTGTCCGGGTTCGCCATCACCGTCGCCCCGCCGGCCAGCGCCAGGGAACACTCGCCCTGCCGCAGGGCCTGGGCGGCGAGGTGCACCGCCACCAGCGACGACGAGCAGGCGGTGTCCACGGTGATCGCCGGCCCCTCGAAGCCGAACACGTAGGACACCCGCCCCGATGCCACGCTGGTGGCCGACCCCGTGGTGGTGAAGCCCTCCAGCTCCGGCGCGTCGACGCCGGTGCCGTAGCCGTGGCCGAAGACGCCGGTGAACACGCCGACGTCGGTGCCCTTCAGCGACGAGGCGTCGATGCCGGCCCGCTCCAGCGCCTCCCACGAGGTCTCCAGCAGCAACCGCTGCTGCGGATCCATGGCCAGCGCCTCACGCGGCGAGATCCCGAAGAACCCCGCGTCGAACAGCCCGGCATCGCGCAGGAAACCACCGTGCCGGGTGTACGAGGTGCCGGTGCGGTCCGGATCCGGGTCGAACAGCCGATCGAGGTCCCAGCCCCGGTCGTCGGGGAACTCGGCGACCGCGTCGACACCGGCGGCCACCAGGTCCCACAGCTCCTCCGGCCCGCTCACCCCACCGGGCAGCCGGCAGGCCATACCCACGATGGCGACGGGTTCGTCGAAGTCGGCGACCGGCACCGGCTCGTCGACCGTCCGGTCGACGCCGAGGAGCTCGGCCCGCAGCCAGGCGGCCAACGCCAGCGAGGTGGGATGGTCGAAGACAACGCTGGTCGGCAGCCGCAGCCCGGTGCCCGCCGTCAACCGGTTGCGCAGTGCGACGACGGCCAGCGAGGTGAAGCCCAGGTCGCGGAACGCCCGGTCGGCCGGGACCGACCCGGGCCCCGGCTGTCCCGACACCGCCGCCGCCTGGGTGCGGACCAGGTCGTCCAGGAGGGCCAGTTGGGCCGGTTCGTCGAGTGCGGACAGCCGACGCCGCAGGGTCGCCGCGACGGCGTCGTCGGGCTCGGCGACGGTCGTCAGCGCGTCGTGGTGCTCGGTCGCCGCGTACACCACCCGGCCGGGCTGTTCGGCCAGCAGCCGCCGCTGGACCTTGCCGGAGGCGGTGCGGGGGATGTGCGTCACCTCGCGGACCTCGGCGGGCACCTTGTAGGCGGAGAGCCGCTCGCGGCACCGGCTCAGCAGGGCCTGGACGTCGAACCCGGTGTCGCCGGGGATCACGTACGCCACCGGCACCTCGCCGAGCGTGTCGTGCGGCAGGCCCGCCACGGCGGCGTCGGCGACCCCGGGGACGGTCCGCAGCACCGCCTCCACCTCCGTGGGGTGGATGTTCTCCCCACCGCGGATGATCAGCTCCTTGCTCCGCCCGCAGATGGTGAAGTACCCGGCGTCGTCCCGCCGGGCCAGGTCTCCGGTGCGGAACCAGCCGTCGCGCAGTGCCTCGGCGGTCGCCTCCGGGCTGTCGTGGTAGCCGACCATGACGTTCGGCCCACGGACCCACACCTCCCCCTCGACCCCGGCGGGACGGTCCACTCCGGTACCGGGGTCGACGATGCGCACCTCGACGCCCGGCACGGGCAGGCCGCAGGATCCGTCGACCCGCCGGCCGTCCGGCGGGTTGATGGTGATCGCCCCGCAGGTCTCGGTGCTGCCGTACGCGTCGACGAGCGGCACCCCGAAGGTCTCCTCGAACTCCCGGCGCAGCCCGGCGGCGAGGACCGCTCCGCCGGCCAGGCCGATCCGCAGGTGGGGTGCCGAGAAGCCGTGCTGCCGGGCCGCCGTCACCAGGTGCTGGTAGGTGGTGGGCACCCCGGCCAGGAAGGTCGACTCCTGCTCCCGGAGCACCCGGAGCACGTCCGACGCGGAACTGCCGTCCATGATCCGGGCGGTGGCACCGACCACGGTGACGGACAGCACGCAGGCGATGTGCGAGAGGCTGTGGAACAGCGGGAGCGGCCAGAGCACCCGGTCCCGGTCGGTCAGCCCGGGAATCGGCACGTAGCAGGAGGCGACGGACCAGAGACAGTTGCGCTGGGTCGACAGCACACCCTTGGGGTGGCCGGTCGTCCCCGAGGTGTAGAACATCCAGGCCACGTCGTCGAGACCGAGGTCGTCGCGGGCCGGCTGGTCCGGTTCGGCATCGGCGAGCGCGTCGTACGACAGCGTCCCGGTCGGCACCTCGGCACCGGTCACCAGCACCGTCAGGTGCGGCATCGACCGGAGCCTGCCGGCCTGTGCGGCATCGGTGACGATCACCGTGGCGCCGCTGTCGGACAGCAGGTACTCCAGCTCGGCCTGCGCCGAGGCGGGGTTGAGCGGCACCCCGACGCCGGCGGCGCGCACGATCGCGAGGTAGCTCTCCACCGTCGACACCGACTGGGGCAGCCAGATGGCCACCCGGTCACCGGGCCGGACGCCGAGGCCCCCCAGGTGCCCCGCGAGCCGCCGGGTCCGCGCCTCGAGGTCGCGGTACGTCACCGCCCGCCGGTCGTCCTCGAAGGCCACCTTGCCGGGAAACCGGGCCGCGTTCTCCTGGAGCGTGACGGGCAATGGCCTGATGAGGTCGGTGCGCACGGCGGGGCAGGTCCTTTCGAGGATCAGCGGAGCGGAACGCTCACCAGCGGACGGGGAGGTTCTTCACCGCGAAGACGGAACCCTGCAGGCGCAGCGGCACCTCGTCGGCCGGGACGGCCAACCCCAGGTCGGGGAAGGCCTGCAACAGTGCCGACAGCCCGGTACGCAGCTCGATCCGGGCGAGGTTCTGACCGAGGCACTGGTGGACGCCGAAGCCGAACGCCACGTGGCCCGAGGTCTCCCGCTCGATGTCCAGTTTCGCGGGGCACCCGAACTTGGCCGGGTCACGGTTGGCCGCCGGCAAGGACACCGTGACGGTGTCCCCCTTCCTGATCAACTCGCCGTGGAGCTTGAGGTCCTCCAGCGCGGTGCGGTACGTGTGGTACTGGTTGACCGTCAGGTAACGCAGCAGTTCCTCGATCGCGGCGTCGAGCCTCGCCGGTTCCGCCCGGAGCAGGGCCAGCTGGTCCTGGTGGTGCAGCAGGGCGAACACGCCGACTGCCAGCGCGCTCTCCGTGGTCTCGTAGCCCGCGAACAGCAGCAGCGTGACGATGTTGCGTACCTCCTCCCCGGTCAGCTCCTCGTCGGCGACCAGGGCACTGATCAGGTCGTCGCCGGGCTGCTGTCGACGCCTGTCGATGACCTCGTCGAAGAACGCCCCCGCCTCGGCGTAGGCGGCGGCCGCGGCCGCCGGGTCCGCCTCGGCGTCGTGCAGGAGGATCACCGCGTGCAGATAGCGGTCGCGTTCCGCGTACGGCAGGCCGACCAGCTCGGACAACACCCGCAGCACCAGCGGCCGGGCGAAGGTCTCGACCAGGTCCACAGGTGCTCCGTGCGCCCGCATGACCTCGATCTGCTCCGCGGCGACGGCCTGCACGTGCGACGTCAACCGACTGGTCCGCCGGACGGTGAACTCCCCGGTCAGCAGCCGGCGGTACCGGGTGTGCTCGGGCGGGTCCATGTGGATGAACATCCCGGGGATCAACGGGTGGGTCGGGATCACCTGCCCCTGGTGCGTCACCGGGAAGTGACCGACCTCGCAGCTGTGGCTGAACCGCAGGTCGCTGAGGACCTCCCGCACCAGGTCGTAACTGGAGACGATCCAACCGACGTGCCCGTCCGGGTAGCGCATCCGGGCGAGCGGACGCTGTTCCCGCAGCTCGTCGAAGATCGCCGGCGGGTCGAACTTGTCGGTCCGCGCCCACGGCTGCTCGAAGGAAATGGCGTCGGTCATGGAATCCTTCTCCCTCGGAAAATGGTGGGTGAGCGGTTTATTCGGCGATTCTCGTGCGCCCGGCCCAGCGGAACACCGCCACCTCGCAGCCGTTCACCGTCCGGTACTCACCGTCGTGGACGAAATGCTCGTAGCCGGCCCCGTGTCGAATCTTGAGTGTTTGTCCCAACGCCGCCTCCGGGACGCTGCGCTGCGCCGACGACAGATCGACCGGCCCACCACTGAGGACGACTTCCACCTGCGTGACACTCATCTGGTCTCCCATTTCGCCGGGTCGTTTCCGCCTGAACCTGGGCACGCGATTCCCGCACCGACAATGTCGGCGCCATCCTCGCGAAAGGTGATCGACAGGTCCGGATCCCGAGGTCGGCCAGGGCCGACGTCGTCATCCGACGTCGACGGGCTGCCCGGTGCGCATCGATTCGTAGGCGGCCTGGATGATCCGCTGCGTGCGTAACCCGACCTCGCCGTCGGGGCCGGCTCCCTTGCCGGTGTCGATCGTGTCGAGGAATTCCCGGAGCATCAGCGGATACCGGTCCTCCCCACCCGTTTCCCGCCGCTCACCGCCGGTGGCGGCGTCGAACCCGCCGAGCAACCGGGGCGCGGCGTCGTACTCCACGCTCGCCCGGTCCCCGACGAGGGTCAGCGTCGGTCCGGCCGCCGGCGACCTGCTCCAACTGCAGTCGAGCGTGGCGACCACCCCACCGCGGTAGGTGACGGTGAGCACCGCGGCGCTCTCGACGCCCTGCCCCCCACCGAGCACGTCGTTCGCCTGCGCGTACACCCGCTCCGCCGGTGCCCCGTCGAGCACCGTGTCCACCAGGTCGAGCAGGTACGGGGCGTTGGCGGCGACGGCGCCCAGGCCGGCCACCGGCGGGGTGTGGTATGCGCCGTGGATGGTCGTCAGGGTGCCGACGACGCCGTCGGCGATCCCCCGACGGATCGCGGCGAACGCCTCGCCGTAGCAGGCCGGGGAGGCGAGGGTGAGCCGGACACCCGCCATGTCGCAGGCGTCCACCATCTCCTTGACGTCCGACTCGGTGAGCGCCAGCGGCTGTTCGCACAGCACGAACGCCTCCGCCTCGGCCATCCGCTCGACCACCTCCCGGCGACGGCCGACCTCCCCGGTGACCACGACGGCGTGTGGACGCCACTGCGTGACCTCGTCCCAGTCGTCGGCGTAGGGCACCCCGAGCTGTCCGGCGAGGGTCCGGCCCCGTTCCTGGTCGTCGGCGGTGCCGTCGGGGTCGGCGACGAGCAGTTCGACGTCGGGCAGGTCGTGCAGCAGACGGGCGTAGGCCTCGGCGCGCTCGTGCGCGAGGGACAGGACGGCGACCTTCATGCGGCTCCCTTCACAGGCAGTTCCACGGCGCGGCCGGTCCAGGCGGACTCCGCTGCCGCCTGGGTGATGCGGACCGCGGCCAGCGCGTCCCGGGCACCCAGTCGCGGTTCGGGGCCACCCAGGAAGGCCTGGGCGAACTCGCGCATCTCGGTGGCGAACACCGACCTGCCGGCGTAGCCGAAGCCGCCGGCCTCGCCGTCGGCCACCCGGACCTCCTGGGGCCACTCGGAGTCGTAGCTCACGCTGCCCCCGGTGCCCGCGACGTGGAACGTCACCCGTACCGGCGGCTTCGGCGTGGCCGTCCACCGGCTCACGATCTGGCTGATCGCGCCGTTGGCGTGGGTGAGGACGGCGGTGCCGGTCGCCACCGCCCCCTGCGGGGCCGGTGCGGCGATCTCGCCCTGGTAGCAGGCGTACACCCGGACCACCTCCCCGAAGATCCAGTAGGCCAGGTCCGCGCCGTGCAGCAGTTGGTCGGTCAGGATCCCGCCGGACCGCGCCGGCACCGACCCCGTCCAGGGCCTCGGGTGGTACGCGGAGAACTGGAACCGCGCGGTCGTGCCCTCGCCCAGGCCTCCGGACGCCACCAGCTCGTGCAGTCGCGCGAAAGCCGGCGCGAACCGTACGTCGTGGGCCGGGTAGAGCCGCACCCCGGCGCGCTCGGAGGCGTCGACGATCTCCTCGGCCTCGGCGGTGGTGGCCGCCAACGGCTTCTCGCACACCACGCCCACGCCTCTGGCCATGGCGGTCAGGGCGATCTCCCGGTGGGTGCCGGTCGGGGTGCAGATGTCCACGGCGTCGGCACCGTCCAACGCCTCGTCCAGCGAGCCCACGGCCCGCGCCCCGAACTCACGCGCCAACTCGGCGGCCCGGCCGTCGTCGGAACAGACCCGGACGGCCGCCCCGGCGCCGATCCACGCCTCCAGGTGCAGGCGCGCGATCAGTCCCGCGCCGATCAGAGCCACCTCAAGTTGTCGCATGGCAAGTCCAGACCTTCCCTCCAGCTGCCGGACCCACGGAACTCACAGGTACGGATCTATGCCTGGTTAGACTCGCCCACCCCGCTGGTCAGGGGCCATTACCAACGTGGGTAGTTCGGGCCGGTGACCAGGTCGCCGCGTTCCCGCCGGCCGCACCGGCCCGGCCCGGCCCACCCGTCGGCGCGGCTGGCGGGACCAGGCGGGGTGACCGTGCGGCACCGCAGACCCGACTGTCGAGTGCGCTTCCGGTCGACCGGATGTGCTCGGTTCGGCCTCCGCTGGCGCGCGGTCCGGCGACGCCACAGGCGGACGCTGACGGTTCCGCAGGCGAGCGGGTGGTCCGGGTGGCTCAGGAAGCGTCGTCCGGGATGGTCTCCTCCGGGCGGCTACGGGGGCACTGATGAGGCGGCGCAGGGGCCGGAACATCCCGCTGCGGCACGCTGACCCCACCGCGGGCCGACTTCACGCCACCGACCGACCTTCCTCCCCCCGCCGCAGCGGCGTACCCCGACACCATCGCCGGGGTACGCCACCCGGGATCGGGCCCGCCTGCGAACCGCGGTGCCGCCGGGCACCTGGCGGCCTACCGGACGGTGAAAATCAGCGGGTTCGAGATGCCGACGCCCCCGTGGGAGTCGTAGACCCGGACGGTGAAGGTGGACGACGTGGCGGCCGCCAGGTCCACCGGGAACTGGTAGCGCTGCCCGCTGCTGGTCGTGGTCGTGGCCACCCGGGTCGTGCCGAGGTACAGCTCCGCCCGGCCGACGACGTCCCCGGCATCGGTGTCGGTGGCGTCCGCCACCAGCGTCACGGTCGTCGGTTCGAGGAAGTACGTCTGCCCGCCGGGGGTGCTCAGCGCCACCGCCGGCGGTCGGTTGGTGCCGGTGGACGCGGGCGTCACCACCGTGACCAGCCGCGGCGGCGCACCGCCGGACAGCGACTGGTCGGTGCCGGCGGAGACGTTCAGCACGAAGGTGGTGCTGGTGCCGGGCTCCCCGGCCGGTGGGGTCCACTGGGTCTCGTACCGGTCACCGGCGGTCTTCACCCCCTGCGCCACAGTGACGCCGTTCACCCGGAACGACACCGAGGTGATGTAGTGGCCGCCGCCCACCGTCGCGGTCGCCGCCAGCGGGACGGGCCCCGGCCCGGTGTAGACCGCGCCGGCGGCAGGGCCGAGCCACGTGACGATCGCCGGATAGTCGGCGACCGGCGGCGTCGTCGTCGTCCCGGTAGGCGTCATGCTGGGCCGGACGCCGCCGGTGCAGGCGACACCGTTGAGCGTGAACGACGCGGGCACGGGGTTGTTGCCGAACCAGGAGCCGACGAAGCCGATGTTCACCGTGGCGTTGGTGCCCAGGGTCGCGTTCCAGCCCAGGTTCGTTGCGCTGACCTGCTGGCCCGACTGGCTCCAGGTGGCGCTCCAGGTCTGCGCGAGCAGCTGGTCGACGGCGGGAAAGGCGAACCGCAGCGTCCAACCGTTGACGGTGTCGCCCAGGTTGGTGATCGTGATGTCGGTACTGAAACCACCGGTCCACTGGCTGCTGACGACGTAGTCCACCCGGCAGCCGGCCGCCGCGTTCGCCGCGCTGGACTGCGCGAGCACGGCGACCATCCCGGTCAGGGCGACGACGGCGGCCATGACGACGGCCGTCAGTGACTTCCTCATGACGCACCCCACCCAGTTAATATCGGTATCCATAAATGCGTATGCCGACTGTCCTGTGGTTCCACTTTCCTGTCAAGCCACCACCGACGGTCCTGCCGCCGGCAGGACCGTCGGTGGTCGGCCCCCGTACGGCACATCCGTCGAACCGCCTCAGCCGGCCGCGGCCGGCGGATCGGCGGTGGCCGCCCGGAGGTAGCGCAGGCCGTCGGTGGCGAGCCGGTCCTGCGAGGGGGCCAGTGGACGCCAGATCGCCGCGGCGGTGGCGATGGTCTCGTTCTCCGCCGTGAACGACTCGATGCAGAGCGCGCCCCGGTAACCGGTGTCCCGCAGCACGGCGAAGAAGCGCGGCCAGTCGAAGTGGTCCGCACCGGGTGCGCCCCGGTCGGTGCCGCTGACCTGGACGTGCTTGATGTGCGGGCCAGCGGCGGCGAGGGCCGCGTACGGATCGGACTCCTCGATGTTCATGTGATAGGTGTCGATCATGATGCCGACGCTCGACGGCAACCCGTCGATCAGCTCCACCGTCTGCGCGACGGTGTTGACCACGCTCGTCTCGTAGCGGTTCAGCGCCTCGACCCCGATGCTGACGCCCTGCTCGCCGGCCTGCTCGGCCACCGGCGTCAGCGCCCGCCGGAACTCCGCGTAGCAGGCCGCCCGCGCCGCCGCCGACATCCGCCAGGTGCGGCCGACCGAGGCGTACACCGGGCCGCCGACGCACGGCGCGCCGACGGCCGCCGCGGCAGTCACGCACCCCGTGAGGTACGCGACTGTCGACTCCACGACGGCCGGGGCGGCGTTCACCAGGTCCCGCCCCGGCGGGGTGACCGCGCAGACGCCGGCCGCGACCAGACCGTGCGCGGCCAACAGATCCCGGGTACGGGCCGGATCCCAGTCGCCGGGCTGTTCGATGGGCAGTTCGACCGCGTCGAAGCCGAACGACGCGATCCGCGGGACCAATTCGGCGAGGGCCGCGTCGTCGACAGGCGAGGCCCACACCCAGGGGTTGACACCGATGGCGTACACCGGGACCTACTTCCAGCGCTGCGGGTAACCGGGCAGGTCGGTGCAGCCGCACATCGCGTAGTGCAGCGGCGGCATGTCCGCGTCGAGGTACTGGTCCAGATTGTCCTGGGTGATTGTCGGCTGGGGCAGCTTCCACGGGCTGGACACCTGCTGGCCGTCGAGGATCCGCAGCGCGGCGACGATCGGCGTACGCCACTGGTAGGTCGGGTAGGTCGGCGCGATGGCGGTGAGCTTCTTGTCCTTCCAGATCTTCAGGAAGTCGAGCTGGTCCTCGCCGTTGATCGGCGGCACCGGCTTGCCCGCGTCCTGGAACGCCTCGACCGCCGCGACGGCGACCGCGCCGGCGTCCATCCAGACGCCGTCGATGGTGCCGTACCGCTGGATGTAGTCGTCGACGATCTTCTTGGTCTTGGCCGGGTCGCCGTCGGTGAACTCGACCCCCACGACGTCCACCTTCGCCTTGTCGAACGCCACCTTCGCGGCCGACCAGCGGGTTTCCAGGACGTCGACGCCGGGCAGGATCCGCAGGGCGAGGACCTTACCGCCGGGCTTCATCTTCTGGCTGACGAACTCGGCACCGACGTGGCCGAAGCCGTAACCGCCGATCGGGTTGATGAACGTCACCGGGCACTTCGTGTCGACGCCACGGTCGAACACGACCACCGGCAGCCCGGCCTTACAGGCCGCCTCGACGGCCGGGGTGAGCGTGGCGGTGGTGTTCGGCGAGACGATGAGCGCGTCGCAGCCCTTGCCGAGCAGGTCGTTGATGTCCGCGATCTGCTTCTGGTCCTTGCCCTCGGCATCGACGTGCACGAACTCCTTGATGCGGCTCTTCTGCGCCTCCACCTCGGCCTGCATGGTCTTGAAGCCGACCTGCCGCCACGGATTGTTCAAGGCCGCGTTGGAGAAACAGATCTTGTGCGGCCCGGCCTTCCTGAACTTCGCGGTGTCCACCATGGCCGGATTGAGCACCTGCTCCCACGGCTTGTCCGCCGCGCCGGTCGGGGTGGCGCCGAGCAGCGCCAACTCCGCGTCGTAGTCGGCCTGCACGAAGAACTTCGACTGCTCCCCGGTGCCCGACCCGGCGGCGGAGGAGGAACCGCCCGAGGGCCCCGCGCCCGGTTCGTCGGTGGCACAGGCGGTGAGGGACAGCAGGGTGACGGCGGCCAGCGCCGCCATGGAACGTCGCACTATGGATTCCCCTTATCGTGACGAAGAACGGGTTGCCGAGACCGCCACGGCGAGCAGGATGATCGCGCCCTGGACGGTGGACCTGAGGGCGCCGGAGACGCCGTAGAAATTCATCAGCGCGAACAGCAGTTCGAGGGTCAACGCGCCGAGCATCGCGCCGACGACCGAGCCGCGCCCCCCGCCCAGGGCGACGCCGCCGAGGACGACAGCGGTGATCGCACCGAACTCCAGGCCCGCACCGGCCTGGAACGACACCCCGCTGTAGCCGCCCAGCAGGATCGCCGCCACGGCCGCCGCCAGCCCGCTGAGGATGAAGGCGACGGTCCGGGTACGCCAGACGCGTACCCCGCTCAGCTGCGCGGTGCGCGGGTTGTCGCCGACGGCGACCAGGGTCCGGCCGAAGTCCGACCGCATCAGCAGCACCGCGAGCACCGCGACGGCCACCAGGACCAGCAGCGCGTACGGCACCCGGCCGAGCAGCGGCACGTCCTCGACCGCCCGCCGGCCGAACCGCCGGAACTCCTCGGAGAGACCGCCCTTCGGCGCGCCGTCGGACCACAGGTACACCGCGCCGACCAGGATCAGGAACATGCCGAGGGTGGTGATGAACGACGGCACCCGCAGGCGTGTCGTGATCAGGCCGTTGACCAGCCCGACCAGCGCCCCGAAGCCGAGCAGGAGCAGCACCACCGGCCAGGTGCGGGCCGGGTCGCCGTCGATCAGCCGGGCCGCGACCACCACCTGGGCGGTGACCAGCGAGCCGACGGAGAGGTCGAACTCGCCGGAGACGATCACGAAGTACTGGCCGGCGGCGAGCAGGATGATCGGTGCGGAACGCCCCAGGAAGGACATCAACGACGGCGGGTCGAGGAAACTGGGCTGCCGGATGCCGACGAGCACCAGCAGCACCGCGAGGATGGCCAGGATCGGCAGCACCCCGCCGGGGCGAAGCCGGACACGGCGCAGTGACAGCGGACGACGCTGGACGAGCTGCATGGCTAGGCCGCCGCCTTTCGCAGAGCCCGACGGGCGTAGACGGCGACCGCGGCGATGATGATGACGCCCCTGATCACCTGCTTGAAGAACGCGTCGACCTCGAGCTGGTTGAAGATCGCGTCGATGCTGGCGAGCAGCAGCACCCCGCCGACGGTGCCGACGACACCGCCGCGCCCACCGGCGAGCGCGGTCCCGCCGATCACCACCGCGGCTATCGACTCCAGGTCGTAGAGGCCCTCGGTGCCCACCCGGGGCGCGCCCGAACCGAGCCGGCTGGCCAGGTAGATCCCGGCGAGCCCGGCACACAGCGAGCACAGCACGTGCGCGGTGACGAGCACCCGGTCGTTGCGGACGCCGGAGAGCCGGGCGACCTCCGGATCACCGCCGACGGCGACCAGGTGGTGACCGAAGCGGGTCCGGGACAGTACGAACCAGGCCGCCGCGGTCACCGCGAGCAGCAGCAGGAACGACAGCGGCACCGGGCCGACGCGCTGATAGCCCAGCGACTGCACCAGGCCGGGTGAGGTGCTGCCGGCCGGGCCGTCGTAGTTGCTGTCGAGGTACCCCTTGAGCAGCAACCCGACGCCGAGGGTGGCGATGAACGCGTTGACCCGGAACCTGGTCACGAGCAGCCCGTTGAGCAGTCCGACGCCGGCACTGACCGCCAGCGCCAGGCCGATCGCCGGCAGCAGCGCGCCGTCGCTGCCGTTCATCGTCTCGGCCGCGACGAGGGTGCTCAGGCTGATCACGTACGCCACGGAGAGGTCGAGCGAACCGCCGAGGATGACCAGGGTCTGGCCGACGGCGACGAACCCGAGACCGGCGGCGACGTGCAGCAGGCTCACCGTCGTGGACTGGTTGAACAACTGGCCGCCGTCGACCAGGACGACCAGCCAGCCGATCGCGAGGGTGAGGGCCAGCGCCACGAACACGCCCGGCACCGGCCGTCGGGCCGGCAACAACGACAACACGCTCACCGGACGGTCTCCGTTCGCGACTGCGGGGCTCGCAAACCCGGCTCACTCCTCGCACTCACCAGAGCCATCCCCGTTCGCGACTGCGGGGCTCGCAAACCCGGCTCACTCCTCGCACTCACTGGGCGCCAGCCCTCACGTGGCCTACGGCCAGGGCGACCACGTCCTCCTCGGTCGCGCCGGCGGGCAGCTCGCCGGCGATCCGGCCGTCGCGCATGACGACGATCCGGTCGCTCATCCCCAGCAGCTCGGGCAGGTCGGACGAGATCATCAACACGGCTGCGCCGTCGCGGGCCAGCCGGCGGACGAGATCGTGGATGGCCGACTTCGCGCCCACGTCGATGCCCCGGGTCGGCTCGTCGAAGAGCAGGACCTGCGGGTCGAGCGCGAGCCAGCGGGCCAGCACGACCTTCTGCTGGTTGCCGCCCGACAGGAAACGGATCTCCTGGTCGTCGCCGGCGGCGCGGACCTCGACGGCGGCGAGCAGCTCCCGCACCCGGGCGGTACGGGCGGCGCGACCGGACCGGGCCGCGAAGACCGCCCGGCTGGCGAGCAGCGCGTTGTCGAGCACCGACTGTCGGGGCACGATGCCCTCCCCCTTGCGGTCCTCGGTGACGTAGGCGATGCCGGCCCGCATCGCGGTCCGGGGCGAGCGCAGCCGGACCGTTCTGCCGTCGAGTGTCACCTCGCCGGTGGTGAACGGGTCGACGCCGAACAGCGCGCGGGCCAGCGCGGACCGCCCGGCGCCCTGGAGACCACCGACGCCGAGCACCTCCCCGGCTCGCAACTCGACGTCGATGCCACGCAGTTTCCGGTTCCCCGCGTCGCGGGCGGTGAGCCGCACCGGGCCGAGGTCGGCGGGGCGGGCCCGGTCCGGGTAGTAGCTGGACAGCTCCCGGCCGACCATGTGCCGTACCAGGGTGTCGGTGGTGGTGTCGGCGGTGTCCACGGTGGTGACCCGGCGGCCGTCCTTGAGGACGGTGATCCGGCCGGACAGGTCGAAGACCTCGGTGAGCCGGTGCGAGACGTACAGCAGGCCGATGCCCCGCTGCTGGAGCCGGCGTACCAGGCCGTAGAGCAGTTCGACCTCGTGGTCGGCCAGGGCCGCGGTCGGCTCGTCCATGATGAGCAGCCGGGCGTCCAGGGCGAGCGCCTTGGCGATCTCGACGACCTGCTGCTGGGCGACGCCGAGGCGGCCCACCTGGGCGTCGGCCGCGAGGGTGGTCTCCCCGATCGAGGCGAGAAGCCGGCTGGTGCGGTCGAGCATCGCCCCGCGGTCGACCAACCCGCGGCGCACCGGCTCGTGTCCCAGGTAGACGTTCTCCGCGACGGTGCGCTCCGGCAGCAGATTGAACTCCTGGTGGATGATGCCGACCCCGGCCCGCTGCGCGTCGCGCGGGCCCCGGAAGACGCGCGGTTCACCGGCGACCTCGACGGTGCCCTCGTCCGGGGCGTACCCGCCGGAGGCGATCTTCATGAGGGTGGACTTGCCGGCGCCGTTCTCACCGACGACGGCGTGCACCTCGCCCGGCGCGACGTCGAGGTCGACACCGTCGAGGACGCGTACCCCGAAGAAGGACTTGCCGATCCCCCGGAGGGTGAGCAGCGACGCCGGTGGTGGGTCTGACATTCCGGGAACCCTCACAGAAAGTAGTCATCGACGTGATCGCCACCCCACGTCCGGCTCGTGCATCGAGTCGGACGGGAGTACTTTCGCTGTCTGCCACGGGTGCTTACGTCTCGTCGAAGCAAACTTTCCTTGACATCGACGAAACATCACACGTATGAAGATAGATGTTTCGATGCTTGTCCACAATCCTCCTCCCGATGCAATTCCCAGGCACGCCCCCCGATCAGCACCGCCGCCGCGTCGAGGGGTCCGCAGCCGGCTGCCACCAACAGGTCGAAACATCGAACCTTCCCCAATCCATTGACAGTCATCGATGACTCAATCATCCTGACCTCGCGACCCACGGGACGAGAACACCAACAAGTCACTCTCTGTGACGATCAACGGGGCTGACGGCCGTTACGGCGGACGGCACGACGACCCGAGCACCACACCCGTGCCCTGCCTGCGCCAGCCACCACCTGACGCGCCGACGGAGCCACGGTCGCCACCGGAGTTGCCCGCCGAAAACTAGGAGACGGCATGCGTCGCACCACACTGCTCATCGCCATGATCGCCGGCCTGTTACTGTCGCTCGGCCTCGCCCCACCCGCGTCGGCGGCACCGGCCTTCCGCGCCCTGCTGTTCACCAAGACGGTGGGCTACCGGCACGACTCGATCCCCGCCGGGATCAGCATGTTCCAGCAGCAGGCGGCGGCCAACAACTTCGAGTTGGTGCAGACCGAGGACTCCAGCGTCTTCACCCCGGCCAACCTCGCCACCTTCGACGTGATCATCATGTTCCAGACCTCCGGCATGGTCTGGACCTCGGCCGCCCAACGCCAGGCCGTGGAGGGTTACCTGGCCAGCGGCAAGGGCATCGTCGGCATCCACAACGCCCTGGACATGGGCATCGAGGGCGAGTACCCCTGGTGGGACCAGACCCTCAACGGCGGTGCCCACATGCCCGAGCACTCCCCCGGCGTGCTGCCCGGCACCGCCATCGTCGCCGACAAGCAGCACCCGTCGACGACCGGCCTGCCGGACCGTTGGAACCGCAGCGAGGAGTGGTACAACTTCGACGCCAACCCGCGCGGCAACGTGCACGTGCTGGTGACCGCCGACGAGCGCACCTACAACCCGGGGTCCCGGGCGATGGGTCCGGACCACCCGATCTCCTGGTGCCGCAACGCCGCTGGCGGGCGGGTGTGGGCCACCGCGATGGGCCACGCGATCGCCTCCTACAGCGAGACGAGCTTCCGCGACCACGTCCTCGGCGGCGTGAAGTGGGCCGCCGGCAACCTGCCCGGCGACTGCGGCGGCACCGTCTGGAGCAACTTCGAGAAGCGCACCCTGGACGACAACACGGTCGACCCGATGGCCCTGGCCGTGCTGCCGGACGGTCGGGTCATGTACATCCAGCGCGGCGGCCAGGTCAAGATCTTCAAGCCCACCAGCAACAGCACCGTGACCGCCGGCACCCTGAGCGTCTACACCGGCGGCGAGGATGGTCTCACCGGCCTGGCGCTGGACCCGAACTTCGCCACCAACGGGTACGTGTACCTGTACCACTCGCCGGCGAGCAGCAGCACCGACGTCAACCGCGTCTCCCGCTACACGCTCTCCGGTGACAGTCTCAACCTGTCCACCGAGGCCCGGATCATCGACATCCCGGCGTACCGGGACCGTACCTTCCCCGAGCCCGGCCACACCGGTGGCTACATCGACTTCGGCCCGGACGGGAACCTCTACATCGGCACCGGCGACGACACGCCGCCGAACCTCGACCCCAACTGGCAGGGCTACGCCCCGCTGGACTGGCGGTCCGGCAAGTCCAACCTGGACGCCGCCCGCAGCGCCGGCAACACCAACGACCTGCGCGGCAAGCTGCTGCGCATCCGCCCCTCGGCCACCGGCGGCTACACCGTCCCGACGGGCAACCTCTACCCCCAGGGCACGGCGCAGACCCGGCCCGAGATCTACGCGATGGGCTTCCGCAACCCGTTCCGCTTCTCGATCGACCCTTCCAACGGCTGGGTCTACCTGGCCGACTACGGGCCGGACCGCAACCCGCCCACCACCAACCGCGGCCCCGAGGGCCTGGTCGAACTGAACGTGATCAAGCAGCCCGGCAACTACGGGTGGCCGTTCTGCCACGGTGACAACCAGCCCTACGCGCCGTTCAACCCGGACACCGGCGTGGTCGGGGCCAAGTTCAACTGCAACGCGCCGGTCAACAACTCGCCCAACAACACCGGCCTGACCAGCCTGCGACCGGTCGTCGCGCCCAACATGTGGTACGGCTACGGCACCTCGTCGAACTTCCCGGAGCTCGGTTCCGGCGGCTCCGGGCCGATGGGCGGGCCGGTCTACCGCTACGACCCGGCGAACCCGTCGGCCACGAAGTTCCCGGCCTACTACGACGGCGTGCACTTCTTCTACGAGTGGTCGCGCAGCTACATCAAGGAGGTGCACTTCGACTCCGCCACGGCGGTGACCCGCACCAACTCGTTCCTGCCCGGGGGACGGTTCAACAAGCCGATGGACCTGGAGTTCGGCAAGGACGGCTCGCTCTACGTGCTGGAGTGGGGCACCAACTTCGGTGGCGGCAACAGCGACTCCGGGCTCTACCGGATCGACTACATCCAGGGCGGCCGGTCGCCGATCGCCAAGGCCGTCGGCACGCCCACCAGCGGCCTCGCCCCGCTGAACGTCCAGTTCAGCAGCGCCGGCACGGCCGACCCGGACCCGGGCAACACGCTCAGCTACCAGTGGACGTTCGGTGACGGCACCACCTCGACGGCGGCCAACCCGTCGCACGTCTACACCACCAACGGCAACTACACGGCGCAGTTGAAGGTCACCGACAACACCGGAAAGACGGGCTTCGCCAACGTCCAGATCACCGTCGGCAACAGCGCGCCGGTGGTCACCATCACCACGCCGGCCAGCGGCGGCATGCTCACCTTCGGTGACAAGGTGTCGTACCAGATCAGCGTCACCGATCCGGACGGCGGCACTGTCGACTGCTCCAAGGTGCTCCTCAACCCGGCGCTGGGTCACGACGACCACGCGCACGAGACCACCGAGTACCCGGGCTGCTCGGGCACCATCTCCACCGACCTGCTCGGTGGGCACCCCGACGGCGCCAACCTGTTCTACGTCTTGAACGCGCGCTACACCGACAGCGGTGGCCCGGGCGGCTCGTCCCCGCTCACCGGCACCGCGCAGGCGATCCTCCAGCCGAAGCACAAGCAGGCCGAGTACTTCAGCAGCCAGTCCGGCATCCGGGTGGTCGACGAGGCCAGCGCGGAGAGCACCAAGCGGGTCGGTGACATCTCCAACAACGACTGGATCGCGTTCAACCCGATGAGCCTGTCGGGCATCTCGACGGTCAGCTACCGGTTGTCGTCGCCGTCCGGTGGCGGTTCGATCGAGCTGCGGGCCGACTCACCGACCGGCACCCTGCTGGCCACCACTCCGGTGCCCAGCACCGGCGGCTGGAACAACTACCAGTCCACCGCGCCGGTGAGCGTGTCCGCGCTGTCCGGGACGCACCCGCTCTACATGGTGTTCAAGAGCAGTGCGAACAACGCGTTCGACCTCGACTCGCACACCTTCGGCGGGAACGGTGTCGGCACGCCCGGCACCGGCACCGGCACCGGCGTGGCCGGGAAGACCTGGACGCTCACCGCCCTGCACAGCGGGAAGCTGATGGACGTCAGTGGCGTCTCCACCGCCGACGGCGCCCAGCTCACCCAGTGGGCGGCCACCGGTGGCAACAACCAGAAGTGGCAGGCCGTGGACGCCGGTAGCGGCGCGGTCTACCTGAAGGCGGTGCACAGCAACAAGTGCGCCGAGGTGATCGGCGGCTCCACCACGGCGGGGGCGTTCCTCCAGCAGGCCACCTGCAACAACAGCAACCAGCAGAAGTTCACCGCGACGGCGACCACCACCTCCGGGGTCTACACGGTGCGCAACGTGCAGAGCGGGCTCTGCCTGGACGTCAACGGTGGCGCCACCACCGACGGCGCGCGGCTGCTGCAGTGGACCTGCCACAGTGCCGCCAACCAGCAGTGGCGGTTCACCCAGGTGTGACGCACCACCCGCCGCCGTCGTCGCGGCGGTGGGCTGACTGAGGGGGACCGGCTCCGAGCCACGGAGCCGGTCCTCCTTCCTGTTGGCCGGGCCGGGCCACGATGGCGGGGGCTGTGCGGCTGCGTTCACCTACCACCACAGTCCCTGGTCGGATCTCCGATGGCGGCGGCCCTGGCCGGCCTCCGGCGGCGGCCACTGCACCGACGGCGGTCACGACCGTCCCGCTCCACCCCGCGCCCGACAGTTCGCGGCCGGTGTGCTGAGGCCGCCGCCGCGCCCTGCGCCCCCGATGCGGTCGGTCGCTGAGGTCCCGGCGGCCAACGGGTGATCGACTGGGGCATCCGGGCCACCGCCCGCCCCGCAACCCGACCATGCGGACGACGGACAGCGGACAGCCTTCTCGGTGTCCCGCTGACGGGAGTCGACCGCCGCACCAGTGGTTTCGCGGGTCCGGGTGTGAGCGGCGGGTGTACCTGTGGAAACGAGAGTCGGCAGGACCCGCGCGTGCGGGTCCTGCCGACCGGTGACGCTGGAGTTACCGAGCTGGTCGATGCGGGGCGTGGACCGCCCTCGGGCCGCCCCCTTGCGGGGATCTCAGGAACAATCCGGGGGGCGGCCCTGCGGTACGGCTCAGCGCTGCCGCGTCAACAGCCCCGGCCGGTACGGCAGCAGGCCGTAGTCGACGCCGCTGGAGCTGGGGGAACGGCCCTGGTAGAGCAGTTGCAGGTTGCACGGGTCGATGGTCATGGTCTGGTCGGCGCTGGTCCGCAGCAGCTCACCGTGGCTGATGTCGTTGGTCCAGGTCGCGCCGCTGTTGGCCTTGCCCGCGAACGGGTTGTTGTAGGTCGTCGCATTCGGCGTCCAGGTGCCGCTCAGGCTGGTCGCCGTGAACGAGCGGAAGTAGCGCTCCCAGGAGCTGGTCCTGGCCTCGACGATCATCAGGTACTGGTTCTGGCCCTGCACCTTGTAGACCTGCGGCGCCTCGAACAGGTTTTCCGAGGTGTCGCTCATGATGGTCGTGTAGCTGGAGCCGAAGTTGCCGGGGAAGTTCCCGATCGGCATGCTGGCCCGGTAGATCTTGCCGTTGTCGCCGGCGAAGAACAGGTACATGTTCTGGCCGTCACCGATCACCGTCTGGTCGATCGGACCCGTCCCCGAGCCGGTGATGCTCCCGGTGAACATGGCCTGTGCGGCCGACCACCCGTTCGGGTTCGTCGGGTCGCTCGACGTCCGGTAGAAGAAGGCGGCGCCCGCACCCCACTGGTACGTCAACACCCAGATGTTCTTCGGCGCGAAGTAGAACAACGACGGCGCGACAGTGCCGGAGTTCATCCCGTTCTGCGACGCCGACGCCATCTCCGACCAGTTCGTGAAGAGGCCGAAGTTCATCGAGCCCCAGGTGTTGCCGAAGTCGTGCGTGGTGGCGTAGACGAGCTGCTTGCCGTTGTACGGCGCGACGGTGAAGTCCTTCAGCGACACCCACCCCGACTTCGGGTTGGCCAGCGGACCCGTCGACGACCACCGGTACGACGACGGCAACGTGCAGTTGCCGCCCGGCGGTGGGGTCGTCGTGGGCGGCGGGGTGGTGGTGCCACCGACCCGGACGAGCTGCCACTGCTGGTTGGTGCCGTTCCAGTCGGCGTACTGGACGACGTTGGCCCCGTCGGCGGTGGCCGCGCCCTGCACCTCGACGGCCTTGCCGCTGTTGCGGTTGACCAGCTGAATGTAGCCGTCGATGTCCTGGATGCTGAACTGCTGGTTGGTGCCGTTGTTGTCGGTCCACTGCACGATCGCCCCGCCGTCGGCGGTCGACTTGCCGGAGACGTCGAGGACCTTGCCGGACAGCCTCGACTTCAGCCGGTAGTAGCCGCCGCCCGAGTCGACGAACTGCCACTGCTGCTGGCTGCCGTCGTTGCGGGTCCACTGGGTGATCCGGGCCCCGTCGGTGGTCGCCAGGTTGTAGACGTCGAGGGCCTTGCCGCTGTTGCGGTTGACCAGCACGTACGAGGCGTTGGTGTCGATCGTGGCCGCGGCGGCCTCCGTCGCGGTGACGGCGACGACGCCGCCGCTCAGGGCGGTCACGACTGCCGTGGCCGCCGGCAGCAGCCATCGCCGACGCCGGTGACCCGGCGGACGGGGAGCCGGGCCGGGTGTGTCAGCCAGGAGATGCATGGGGTGCTCCTTCATCAGGACGGGTGGAGCCTCTCGGGGACGGTCCCTGCGCGGTGGCCCACGGTGACGTTGTCGCCGGGGGCCGGGTAGCGTGGTCGACCCGCACCCGTCGGCCGTTCCCACGTCGGGACCGGAGCCGACAGGCAATGTGAACGCTCACATCGACGATCACAGGTCGAGCACTCTCATGATCGGGCTGGTGGGGGCGAACGAACCGGCAGGGGTCCCATTCAGATCCGGCGATGTTACCAGAGCGTTTCGGGCGGCTCAAGAGCCGCTCAGGGCACCCGGCCACGTCGCCACCACCCTCCGCCGCCAGGGGCTGCGGTGGTGGTATCGACCAAGATGTTAACGCTCACTCGCTCCCGCGCCGGCAGGGAACCGACCTCCGCCGGCCCGCCATCCGGGAGGACGTCGTGATCCCTTCCGATCCGGTGGACGATGTGCCATCTTCGAGGAATGGGGGTCGATGGCCGAACCGGCAGACCGGGTCGCACCCGGGCGGGAAGGCCGGGAGCGGCAGCGCGGTGCCGCTGACCGGCGGCGTACGCCGCGCCCGACCGCGCACCGGGCTGGCCGTCGGTCTGCTGGTCGTCGCCCTGCTGGCCCTGGTCGGCGGGATCGGCTACGCCGCCCTGCTGCACCTCCAGCAGGCGAAGATCCGCCACGAGTTGGACTGGGCCATGGTGCACGGCCGCCCCGCCGACCCGTCGGGCTGCACCTGGATCTTCGGCGGCGCGAGCGACACCGGGCACGGCGGCGCACCTCCGGCCGGCTTCCCCCACCACCCGGCCATCCACACCGTGGAACGTACCGGTCGGCCACAGGTCGACCAGGTGGCCCGCAACGGCACCATCTACCACGTACGCACGCAACTGCGCGACGGCGAAGTCGTCCAGGTGGTCTTCGACGCCCGCTTCCAGCTCGCCGAGCGGCGGCACCTGATCTGGGGGGTGGCGGCCGCCGCGGTGGCGGTCCTGGTCGCGGCGACCGCGACCGACCTGCGGTTGCGCCGAAGGTCGGTGGAGCCGCTGACCGAGGCACTCGACCGGCAGCGCCGTTTCGTCGCCGATGCCAGCCACGAGCTGCGGGCCCCGATAACCCGGGTGCACACGGCGGCGCAGTTGCTGGCGCAGCGGTCGACCGGCGAAGACACCGGCACCGACCAGCAGGATCTGGACCGGTTGCTGCGTACCACCCGGCTGCTCGGGGAGATCGTCGACGAGTTGCTCCTGTCGGCCCGGCTGGCCGACCCGACGGCGACGACCCGGCCGGTGGCCACCGTCGACCTCGCCGCGCTCGTCACCGAGGCGGTCGAGGCCGACGCGCCCCGGGCCGCCACGCACGGCGTGACGCTCACCGTGGCCGGTGTGGGCGCCCCGGTGCCGGTCCGCGGCGTCGGGCCCGCGCTGCACCGGGTGGTGGCGGAGTTGCTGGCGAACGCCCTGCAGCACACCCCGACCGGCGGTCGCGTCGAGGTGCGGTTGGGCCCGGTGCTCGCCGACCACGTCGAACTGACGGTCGGCGACTCCGGCCGGGGGTTCGACCCACGGCACACCGAACGGATCTTCGACCGGTTCCACAGTGGGCCCGACGCCGGGGACCGCCGGGTCGGGCTCGGACTGGCCCTGATCCGCGAGGTGGTCACCGCGCACGGCGGCACGATCAGCGCCACCGGCCGGCCGGGAGCGGGTGCCACCTTCACCGTACGGCTGCCGGTGCGCTTCGGTGGGCGGGCCGGCGCGCCGCCGCCGGACGGCGATCCCGCCGGGTCCTGGTGGCCCTTCTGCTGGCGGGCGAACCGCGACCGGGTGGATCAGGAGCGCGAGATGAGCAGATTCCGACCGGTGAAGAATTCCACCGGTCAACAGTCCCCCACTTCGGTGCGACCATGAACGAATGACCCACCCGCCAGACCAGGCGCACGGCCCGTTGCTCCTCGTCGAGGACGACGCGGAACTCGCCGACATGCTGGTCGAGCTGTTCCGCCGGGCGGGTTACCCGATCGACCTGGCCCGGGACGGCCAACGGGGCCTGCACCTGGCCCTGCGCGGCCGGTACCAGGTGATCATGCTGGACCGCCGGTTGCCGGCGATCGACGGCGTCGACCTGCTGATCCGGCTGCGGCGCTGCGCGGTCGCCGCCCGGGTGCTCATGCTCAGCGCGCTGGCCGACCCCGACGAGCGGATCCGGGGCCTGGACGCGGGCGCCGACGACTATCTGCCGAAGCCGTTCGAGGTGCCGGAGCTGATGGCCCGGGTGCGGGCGCTGACCCGCCGCCGCTTCGACACCGCCGAGCTGATCCCGATCGGGGCCGGGCAGCTGGACCTGGCCCAGCGCGGGGTACGGCTGCCCGACGGCCGGGAGGTGACGCTCAGCGGACGGGAGTTCGAGCTGATCCGGCTGCTCGCCACCCAGCCCCGGATGGTGCACAGCCGCAGCCAGCTACGCGGGCGGGTCTTCGGCGCCGACCGGACCGAGGCGGTGGTCGACACGTACGTGCACTACCTGCGGCGCAAGCTCGGCGACGGGGTGGTCCGCACCGTACACGGACTCGGCTACCAGATCGGCGCGCTCTGAGCCGGCGGCCCGGGACCGGTGGGACCCCGGGCCGCCGGGCGGCTCAGCGACCCGAGAACCGGGCCGGACGCTTCTCCAGGAAGGCGGCCATGCCCTCCCGCCGGTCCTCGGTGGCGAACAGGGCGTGGAAGGCCCGTCGCTCGAACAGCACCCCGGCCCGTACGCCGACCTCTTCGGCCTGACGGACCGCCTCCCGCGCCAGCAGCGTCGCCAACTTGGGATGCCCGGCCACCACCGCCGCTGCGTCCTGCGCCACCGCCAGTAGCCGCGCTGCCGGCACCACCCGCGACACCAGGCCCCACCGTTCCGCTTCTGCCGCATCGAGCTGGCGTCCGGTGAGGACCAGGTCCATCGCCCGGGCCGGGCCGACCAGCCGGGTCAGCCGCTGCGTGCCGCCGATCCCGGGCATCACCCCCAGCCGCAGCTCCGGCTGCCCGAACCGGGCGTTCTCCGCCGCGAAGACCAGATCGCACATCATCGCCAGCTCACAGCCACCGCCGAGGGCGTACCCGGCCACTGCGGCGATCTTCGGGGTGCGCAGCGCGGCGAACGCGTCCCAGCCCGCGAAGTGGTCCTCCAGCGCCACGTCCAGGAAGGACTTGCCCGCCATCTCCCGGATGTCGGCACCGGCCGCGAAGACCTGCTCCGACCCGGTGATCACGAAACAGCCCACGCCCGGATCGCGGTCCAGCGGTCGCAGCGCCTCGACCAGTTCCGTCAGCAACGCCGTGTCCAACGCGTTGCGCACCTCGGGCCGGCACAACCGCACCGTGACCACCCGGTCGTCCTTCTCGATGGTGATCCTCATCGTCGCCTCCATGCCGTCAGGAATCCCAGATCGCGCCGTACGCGGGCACCCCGCGTTCCTCCATGCCCCGCACCACCTGCCAGGTGAGCGGGCGGTTCGAGATGCAGATGACCGCCTCGGCGTCGAACCGGCGGTACGCCTGCCAGGCCAGCCGCAGCATGTCGGGCTTGCCGTCGTGCGCGGTGTCCCACAGCAGCGCGTCGGGTTGGTGGGCGAGGATCTCGTCGACCAGCTGGTCACCGAAGGTCTCCCGGTGCCGGCGGGCCACCCAGACCAGCCGGGCCGGCACCTGCCCGGCCAGCAGGTGCGGCAGCACCGGGCCGATGCCGCTGCCGGTCGCCACGTACACCACCCGCCGGAACAGGGTCTCGATGTTGGCCACCCCGGCCGTGCTGATCCCCTTCACCCAGACCCGCTCCGGCGCGTCGTCGATGAACCGCCCGGTCCAGTCGCCGGCCCGGGAGACGGTCAGCCGGAACCCGGGCCGACCCGGCGCCGGCACGTTGGCGAAGGAGTGCCACTCCCACAGCGGGCTGCGGCTGACCGCGGTGGACGAGCCGGGGAACGGGGTCACCCCGTGGTCGAAGTGCGCCAGCGCCACGTGCGACGAGGGGCGTTCCACCACCACGGGCACCCGGCGCAGCCGCAGCCAGGGCAGCGCGATGCTGGCGGTCAGCACGGCGAGCGCCCCGCCCTGCGGGGAGACGGCCAACGCGACCGGCCCGCCGGCCAGGAAACCGGCCTGTACCCAGAGCAGCAGCAGGGCCGCCCAGCCACCGAGGCGGTGGGTGCGCTCGAACAGGTCGTGCCGGCGGGAGCGCACCGGCGGCAGCGCGGTGCCGACCACCGCCAGCAGCAGGCCGGCGGCGGCGTACCCGGTGACCAGCGCCCCCGCCCCACCGGGTCCGTCGCCGACGGTCAGCGCGCCGAGCTGCGCCAGGTACCACCCGGTCCCGGCCAGCGCCGCGCCGACGTGCAGCCCGCCGAAGTGGTAGACCTTGCCCAACGTCGCGCGGATCCGCAGCGGCCAGCGGGTGGGTGCCCGGGTGGCCAGCCAGAAGAACAGGTTGACCAGGTACTGCTGACGCACCAGCACCGCCAGCGCCACGTTCGCCAGGGCGGCGTCACCCAGCGCCTCGGGGCCGCGCCACCAACCGGCGGTCAGCCCGTACGCCAACAGCGCGATATTGGTGGCGAGCACCGCCGCCACCAGGCGGTGGTGGTGCATGAACCGGGGGTGGGCGAGGATCCGGCGCAGCGTCGACACCGGCGGTGGCAGCACGCCGCCGGACCCGCTCTCCGCGACGGTAACCGGGCGTGCCTGCGGGACCGGCGGGGGCCGGAGACCGGTGCTGGTCACGCCGCCGCCTCCTCGATGTGCGCCCACTGCCACCGCAGGTCGAGGGCGAGCCGGCGCAGCGCGTCCCGGTCGACCTTGCCCCGCCCGGTCATCGGCAGCTCCGGCAACGGGTGCACGGCCGCCGGCACGCAGTAGTAGGGCAGCGCGGCGGCCACCGCCTCCCGGCACCGCTGCGGGTCCAGCTCCGCCGGAGCGACGAAGGAGACCAGGTCGCGGTCGGTCAGCCTGAGCGTGACCGCCTGCCGGCAGCCGGGCACCGCCTCCAGCACGGCGGAGACCGCGTCCAGCTCGACCCGGAAGCCCCGGACCTTCACCTGGTCGTCGGTGCGGCCCAGGTGTTCCAGTTCCCCGTCGGCGCACCAGCGTGCCCGGTCCCGGGTACGGAACATCAGCCGCCCCGCGCCCAGGAACGGATCCGGGGCGTACCGCTCGGCGTTGAGCGCGGCGTTGTCCAGGTAGCCGACGGAAACGCAACCGCCACCGGCCCACATCTCGCCGACCTCGCCGATGCGGCAGGGCCGGCCGTCGGCGTCGAGGACGTAGACGGTGTTGTTCGGCGTCGGTCGACCGATGGTGAGCGGGCCCCCGGGCCGGTGCCGGTGCATGGTGTTGACGATGGTGGTCTCGGTCGGTCCGCAGCAGTTGTAGAAGAGGCGGCCGGCGGCCCACCGGTCGGCCAGCGGACGCGGGCAGGGCTCGCCCGCCACGGCGACGACGCGCACCCGCCGGCACCGGTCCAGGTCGATCCGGCCGAGCACCGACGGGGTGGCGATCACCACGTCGGCGCGGGCGGCGGTGGCGGTGAGATCACCGTCGCGCACCAGCAGGGTGCCACCGTTGGCGAGGCAGCCCAGGATCTCCCAGGCCGCCATGTCGAAGGCGACGTTGAGCAGTTGGGCGACCCGCCGACCCGGCCGTATCCCCAGGTCGCCCGGCGCGGTGAGCAGGATGTTGGCCACGTTGCCGTGGGTCACGGTGACGCCGTTCGGGGTGCCGGTGGTGCCGGAGGTGAACAGCACGTAGCAGCCGTCGTCGGCGCGTACCGGACGGGTCGGGACCGCGACGGCCGGGTGGTGTTCCGCAGGCAGCGGCTCGGTCATCACCTCGTCGACCGCGAGCCGGGGCACACCGGGCAACGCCGGCACCGCGTCCAGGGTCGCCGACGTGGTCAGCACCACCCGGCAGCGGGCAGCCGAGATGACCTGCCGCAACTGCCCGGCCGGGGCGATCCGGACGTCCTGCGGGACGTAGGCCGCCCCGGCCTTGAGCGTCGCCAGGATCCCCACCAGCATCGGGATCGACCGGCTGGCGAAGACGCCCACGGTGTCCCCGGTCCGCACGCCGAGCGCCACCAGCCGGATGGCCAGCCGGTCGGCCTGGCGGTCCAGCTCGCGGTAGCCGATCCGCACCCCGAGGTGCTCGGCCGCGACGGCATCCGGGGTGGCGGCGGCCCAGCGCGCGAACGCCTGGTGGATACGCAGATCGGGTACGGGCACCGCCGGCCCCTTGCCGAACCGGTGGAAGAGCCGGCGTTCGCGTGGTGGGAGGTGGTCCAGCAGGGGGCCCCGCCAGCCGTCCGGCGCGGCGGGAAGGGTGCTGACCGGGCGTGCCGCCGCGTCGTCGATCGTGCTGGACTGTCGTACGGACATGGGCTGCTCCTGTTCTGACCGGCCGCCCTACGCGGCTGTCGAGATAGATGCTCGCCAATGCAAATGGGAAATGTCTTAGATTCCGCGCGGCGCCGGGGTGCACCTGCCGTGCTGGCCTGTCCCAGCCCGGGGCGACCGGCGCGCGGCGACCAGGGCGGCGGAGTATTCCGACGTCGCGGCCCGGTCAGCGCGGGTGGCCGAGCGCGGTGTCGAGGCAGCCGAGGTGATGTGCGACCGGACCTACGGTGAGCATCCCGCTGCCGGCGCCGGCCACCTCGGCGGCGGCCGGGGCGAGTTCGGTCCGGGCGCGTCGCATGACCTCCCGGTCGTCCACCGTGATCGCGCTCTGGGCGGTCAGGCACCACAGGGCCTCGAAGAGCAGGTCGGGCGGGGGTTCGGGGATCCGACGCAGCGCGACGGCGGCCTCGGCCCGGCGATCCTGCGCCAGCAGCACGTGCGGACGCGCCCAGGGCAGGTAGGGCCCCCAGTCGGTGTCCCGGGCGAAGCGGGCCGGCTGGCCGTGCCACACGCGCAGGCACAGCAGGGCGAGCGGCAGGAGCCCCCGCTCGACCCCGGGCATGCCGGCACCGGACAACGACACCGCCGCATCACGGTAGGCCGCCTCCGCGACGTGCGGTGCCGCCCCGGTCGCGGTCAGCCGCAGTGCCTCGTACCACCTGGTGAAGACGCCGACCAGCGGTCGCCCGTGCCGGGCGGCGAGTCGCGTCACGACCGCCGCGTGGCCGTCCGCGCCGGTGAAGTCCGCCCGCGCGCTGCGGGCCTGGAGGCGGATCAGGTGACCGAGGATCTCGTAGGTCACCAGATCGTGCCGGGCGGCGAGCGCCACGATCTCCGCGCCGACCTCGTCCCGCGCGGGAGCGAGACCCGCGCGCGGGAACGTCTGCATGAACACGCCGTTGAGGGCGAAGGCGAGCAGGGCCGGATCCCCCAGGCGGCGTGCGATCTCCTCCGCCTGCCGGGCCGCCTGCGGCCCCCGCGCGGACCGGGTGCCGCGCGACTCCACCGCGACGGTGGCCAGCAGCCGCGCCCGGGTGGCAGCGGAGGAGCCCGGGGGCAGGGCGGCCAGGGTCCGCTCGGCGGCCGCCACGATCTGCCCCGCCCGCTGCGGATCGTCCGAGCGGGTCCAGATCGCCGGCACGTCGTAGCCGCCGATCACCCGGGCGGTGAGTTCGGGGTCACCGAGCCGCTCGGCGGCGGCGACGGCTGCGGACCGCTGGTCCCGGGCCATTTCGAGCCCCTCCGGTCCGGCCACCGCGAGACCGCTGAGCAGGCCGATGGTCGACTCGAGTCGCGCCGGAGCGCCGCTGGCCACCGTGCGGTCGTACGCCGCAGCGGCCTGTGCCCAGACCTGTTCCGGACCTGGATGGGCGGAATCGTCACCGAACCGGTCGGCCTGCCGGAGGATGTCGGTCTCCAGACGGCGCAGGCGTGGGCCGGGGTCGAGTCCGAGCTGGTCGCGGAGCAGGCCACGGGCCCGGCGCAGCACCGCGAGCGCGTCGCCCTGGCGGCCCGTGCGGTACAGGGCGAGCGCCAGCAGCCGCCACGCCTCCTCCCGCCACGGATGTTCGGCCACATGGGCGTCGAGACCCGGTACGGCGTCGACGGCCCGCCCCACCGCCAGGAGCGCCTCGGCCCGCCGCTCGATCGCGTGCAACCGGAGCTGTTCGAGGCGGGACCGCTCGACACCGGCCCACGGCTCGTCGAAGCCGGCGTACGCGGGCCCGCGCCACCACCGCAGGGCGGGGTCGAGACGCGCCAGGGTCTCGCGGGGCGTTGCGGTGGACGCGGCGACCACCGCGTCGTCGAACCGCCAGGCGTCGACCGCCTCCGGCGCGGCCCGCAGCGCGTAACCCGGCCCCTCGGTGACCAGCAGCCGGGCCGGCTCGCGCGGTGGGCGCTGCGGTTCCAGCGCGCGACGCAGGGCCGCCACGAACGTGCGCACCGCACTCACCGCGCCCGCCGGTGGGTCCTCCCACAGGTCGTCGACGAGCCGGCTGACCGGGACGACCCGCCCCTGGGCCACCAGGAGCCGGGCCAGCACCGCGCGGTGTCGGGGCCCCCTCAGGTCGATCGACGCACCGTCGGCGTCCCACGCGACGACCGGTCCGAGGACGCCGAACCCGACCTGCACCGCGAACCCCCTTCCGTGTCCCGCCTCAACGTAGCGCGCTCATCGGTTGCTCATCGGCGGGCGGCACGCTGAACACGGCTACCGAACAGAAGGGTACGAACGATGACCAGCACCACCATTCCCGGCTTCGACTACCAGCGCGTCACCGTCGACGAAGATGTACGGCTCCAGGTGGCGGTGGGCGGCACCGGACGGCCGATCGTGCTGCTGCACGGCTTCCCGCAGACCCACCTCATGTGGCGGCACGTCGCCACCGACCTGGCTGCCGACCACACCGTGATCTGCCCAGACCTGCGCGGCTACGGTGCCAGCGACAAGCCCGCCGAGCGCGACGGCGACACGTACGCCAAGCGGACCATGGCCGCCGACGTCGTCACCCTCGCCCGCGAGCTGGGTCACCAGCGGTTCGCCCTCGCCGGGCACGACCGTGGCGCGCTGGTCGCCATCCGCGCCGGCCTCGACCATCCGGACACGATCACCCACCTCGCCTCGCTCGACGTGCTGCCCACCCCCGACACGTGGGACATCCTGCACGGAGTCGACGCGGCGGTCGCCTTCCACCTCTACCTCATGGCCCAACCACCCGGCCTGCCCGAGCAGCTGATCGGCGCCAGCCCGGACGCCTTCTTCGGCTACTTCCTCGACGTCTGGGCCCGGGACCCGCAGGCCATCGCCCCGGACGTACGCGCGGAGTACCTCAGGGCGTCTCGTGAGGCGGTGCCGTCCATCGTCGCCGACTACCGCGCCTCGGCCGGTGTCGACCTCGCACACGACCGGGCCGACCGGGCCGCCGGGAACCGGTTGACCATGCCGGTCACCGTGGTCCAGCAGGACTGGGGAGCGGCCCTCGGTTTCGACGCCGCCGCCCGGTGGCGCGCCTGGGCCACCGACCTGGAGCACCACACCACGTCCGCCGGTCACTTCATGGCCGAGGAGACCCCCACCGAGGTCGTCACGGTGCTACGCCGCCTGCTCACCCGCCCCGGCGCCGACCGGTAGGCCGCAGCGCCGCGGGCCCGGGGCGGGAGTCTGGTCAGACTCCCGCCCCGGGCCCGTCCTGGGCGGCTCGTGCCAGTGTCGTCAGGAGCAGTTCTTGCCCTTGTTGATGCAGGTGGCGATGCGCTGCATGGTCTGGGCGGAGTTGACGTTGACGAAGTCGTTGTGGTCGGAGAAGGGGTTGTGGTTCTCCTCGGGGAAGGAGTCGAGAGCGTACTGACCCTTGACCTGCACGTCGCGGGCGATGTCGTAGCCGACGGTGATCCGCAGCTGCGGGATCGCCTGGAAGCCCTGCGGGCACGCGCCGGTGGCCTTGTCGGCGAACGCGACGTGGTTGCGGTGGTTGTCGCTGTCGATGTTCCTGCCGTCCCAGCAGCCGGGGAAGTCGTGCACGCGCTGCACCTGGCTGCCGGCGGGGCAGATCGGGTACTTGTCGGAGAGCCGGTCGGCGAAGCCCGCGCAGCTCCAGGTGGCGCGGGCGTTGGCCGGGCCACGGCTGGTCGGCTTGGCGTCACCGGTGAGCGCCCGGAGGAACTTCGGCATCGGCACCACCTTGCTGACCGGGTTGCCGCGGTACTCGATCAACACCTGCGCCGGGCGGACGATGCCACCGGTGTTGCCGGGCAGTTCGAAGTTGGGCCCCTGCGGATCGGGGAGCGCGGCGGCAGTCGTGGGCGCGGCGGCAGTGGTGGGCGCGTTGCTCGGTGCCGCCGTGGCGCCGGGGGCCTGGTCCAGGGTGCAGGTGGCGAACGCTTCGAGGCCCTGCGGGCGGGCGGCCTGCCGGCTGATCGCGATGGCGATCCGGTCGAGCACGGCGGTCCGCTTGGCGCGCAGCGGGCCGAGGATGGCGTTGTCGACGAAGGCCGGGCCACCCTGGCCACGGCTGGTGACGAGGCGTTCGTTGGCCTCGGAGATCTGCCGGTCGAGTTCGTCGAGGTTGCGGTTCACCTCGGCGAGCGCCCCGGCGGGCACGCCGGGCAACTTGTCCCGCACGCTGGGGCACTGGATCCGCGGGTTGGCGGCCTGGGCCGCCTTGACGCTCGCGCGGTGGGTGGCGCCGGGCATCCGGGCGTGCATGTCGTCGTAGCTGATGTCACATTCGACGAGCGAGACCAGGCCGGGCTGGTTACCGCCGGCGGCGGTGACCGTGGTGCTGATCTGCTTGATCATCGCGGCGCGGCGGGCCCGCAGCGAGTCGATGACCTCACGGTTGAACGCGGCGTCGATGCGGCCCCGGCTGGCCGTCATCCGCTGGTTCGCGGCAGCCTGCTGGCGGTCCAGTTCGGCCAGCAGGCGGTCGACGGTGGCGCGGGCTCCGGTGGGGACGGCGCGCAGCCGCTTGCCGACCGAGGGGCAGACGACCATCGGCTGGGTCTGGGCGAGGGCCTGCTGGACCTGGTTGCCGCTGCGGACGCTCTTGTCGATCCGGACGACCGGCCAGAAGTAGGACGACTTGTCACCGTTGCGGCAGGTGGTGCCGGAGGCGTCCAGGTCGGCGTTGGAGGAGTTCGCGGTGATGGCCAGGTTGCCGACGAAGTCGTGGACGTGTTCGGCGCCGTTGCGGATGCCGGGCTGGGCCACCGGGTTGTCCGGGCTGAACTTGCCGTTGCCGTTCGTGCCGCAGTCGACGGTGAACCGGCCGGTCGAAGCGCCGGCGGCCGGCTTCGGGTTCTGCACGTTCGGCGCCACGTTCTCGATCTTCACGAACTGGTCCAGGCTGGTGGCGGCGTCCGCGGTGCCCTTGCCGCCGCTGGTGACGAAGGTGACGGTCAGCGCACCGGTGGCCGCCAGCACGACCGCCGCCATGGCGAGCCGGGCCGGCCGCGACTGCACCAGCGGCGTCCCGTTCTTTCTGCGGTTCATCGGAATCTCCTCAAAGCCGAAAGACGGCTCCGGTGATGTGTTGTCGCCCCGGGGTACGGACCGGCGGGCGGTGGAAGCTCAACGTTCGACGGGTACGTCATGCTTCGGTAAGAAGTCCCGTTACCAGCCCGTCAGGAGCAGGTGGTTGACCGTGAGGGCCACCCCGGCCTGCACCGCCAGCCAGCTGCGGCGGTCGGCGGGTGGGATCAGCGCCGCTCCCGCCATGAACCAGCAGGTGAAGGGCAGCCAGATGCGTTCGACCTCGGCCTTGCTGTAGCCGGACAGGTCCGCCGCGATGATCACCGCCGTGGCGGCGAGGGCCAGCAGCCAACCGGCCTGGTCCGCCCCCGGCAGACGAAAGCCCGACCGGCGAAGGTCCGACCAGCGAAGGTCCGGCCGGCGAAGGTCCGGCCAGCGAGACGAGAAGGCCCGGCGAGCGGCCAGTGCCGCACGACGGATGATCACGGCTGCCACCGGACCGGCGGCGACGACGACGAGCGCGAGGTCGGCCCAGACCCAGTAGCCGTACGGCCGGTCGCTGGCGATGCCCTGGTAGTAGCGCTCGATGACGAGGTGGTAGCCGGTGGGCCAGAGGAAGCCGGTGGCGGTGAACGCGGCGACGACCGGCACCGCCCCGACGAATGCCCAGCCCACTGTGCGCCGGTGCCGGCCGAGCACGACGACCGCCAGTGCGATCGGGGCCATCAGGATCAGCCCGTAGGAGAGGTAGCAGCCGAAGGCCAGCAGGGCGCCGCCGGCGACCGCGCCCACGGCACGCCCCCGGGTCACCCCGTAGGCCAGCAGGGCGACCCCGGTGGCGGTCAGCCCGGCGAACAGCCCGTCGGCCGACACCCCTGCCCAGACCGCACCGGGGAACAGCACCACGAACGGCACCACCGCGCGGGCCGCCTCGTCGGTGCCGAGCAGCCGTACGGTCTGCGGCACCGCGACGGCGACGAGTCCCGCGACCAGGATGCACAGCAGGCCGGCCCAGCCGCCGCCATCCAGCCCGACCCGGTCGAGCCAGACGAAGACGAGCAGTGCCCCTGGCGGGTGCCCGGACACGTGGGTGGTCCAGGAATCCGGTTGCAGGTCGAGGATCCGGCCGGAGAACCCGGCAAGCATGGCCGGGATGTCGGTGACGCCGGGTACCTCGTGCAGGTATTCGAACTCGGTGGTCAGCCGGTCGGCGATGCCGCGCTGCCAGCCGTCGATCAGGGCGAGCGACAGCGTCCAGGCCACCGCGGTGGCGTAGGAGATCGCGAGCAGCGCTCGCCAGGACGACCGGGCGGCCAGCGCGGGCCCACGCCAGCAGACCAGCACGGCCAGCAGCAGGGCCAGCGGGGTGCCGGGGCCGACGTGCGGCAACCACCCGGCGAACAGTGGCGCCGCGCTGGCGTGCACCGGATGTCCCAGCAGATACAGCACGCCACCGGTGACGGCGGCCACCGCGAACAGGCCGAGCGCGGCGGCGGCGGCGATCAGGTCGGCACGCGCCGGGCGGTGGCGCGGGGTGACGTTCACCCGCGCAACGGCGCGTACGCGAACTCCGCGATCCCGTCGGCGAGCCCCACGACGGCCCGGAAGCCGAGTTCGGCCTCGGCCCGCGCGGGCGAGGCGACCACGTGCCGCACGTCGGCGAGCCGGAACTCGCCGGTGACCACCGGCGGGCGGCCACCGGCGGCCCGCGCGAGCTCCGTGGCCAGCTCGCCGATGGTGGCCGGACGACCGGAGGCGATGTTGTACGCCCGCCAGCCGGTGCGCGTCCCGGTCGCGTCCAGCGCGGCGACGTTGGCCGCCGCCACGTCGCGGACGTGCACGAAGTCACGGCGCTGGCCGCCGTCCTCGAACACCCGGGGCGGTTGTCCGCCCTCGATCGAGGAGCGGAAGATCGCCGCCACCCCGCTGTACGGCGTGTCCCGGGGCATCCCCGGCCCGTAGACGTTGTGGTAACGCAGCGCCACCACCGAGCCTCCGGTCTGCCGGGCCCACGCCGAGGTGAGATGTTCCTGGGCGACCTTGGTGGCGGCGTACCCGCTGCGGGGGTCCAGCGGAGCCTCCTCACCGATCAGCCCCGGCACGAGGGTGGCACCGCAACTCGGGCAGGTCGGCTCGAAACGGCCGGCGGCCAGGTCGGCGACGGTTCGCGGCGCGGGGCGGACCGGACCGTGGGCGGCGCAGGAGTAGGCGCCCTCGCCGTAGACCACCATGGAGCTGGCGAGCACCAGCCGGTGCACGCCCGCGCGGGCCATCGCGGCGAGCAGGACGGCCGTGCCGAGATCGTTGCAGCCGACGTACTCGGGCAGGTCGTCCAGGTCGACGCCGAGTCCCACCATCGCCGCCTGGTGGACGACCACGTCGACGCCGGCCAGCGCCCCGTCCACGGCGGACCTGTCGCGCAGGTCGAGCCGGACGAGCGGGGCGCCCGCCACGGTGTCCGGCAGCGGCTGCCGGTGTGCGCCGGGATGACCGGAGTCCACCACGGTCACCAGGTGGCCGGCGTCGTGCAGGGCGGTCACCACATGGGTTCCGATGAAACCGGCACCGCCGGTGACGAGTACGTGAGTCACCCGCCGACGGTAGAGCCGGCAGGCGGCGACGCGCTCCGGTGACGGTCTCCCGTCAGCGGTTCGTAAGAACTCCGCGGTGCCGGAGAACGCCGTCATCGGCCGGTAAGGATTTCCGGGCGGATCCTGTCCTACCGTCCGCAGCATGACCGATGTGGTTCTTCCCTGCCGCAACGAGGCCCCGGCCCTGCCCGACCTGCTGGCCCGGATGCCGGCCGGCTACCGGCCGATCGTGGTGGACAACGGCTCGACCGACGGCTCGGCGGCGGTGGCCCGCGCCTGCGGCGCCGAGGTGATCAGCGTGGCCGAGCCCGGGTACGGCGCGGCGGTGCACGCCGGGGTCCTGGCGGCCGACCCCGCCGACGGGGTGGTGTGCGTGCTGGACGCCGACGGGTCCTTCGACCCGGCGCAGCTGCCCCGGCTGGTCGGTCCGGTCCTCGTCGGCGAGGCGCAGCTGGGCACCGGCCGGCGGCGTCCGACCGCGCGCGGGGTGTGGCCGCTGCACGCCCGGGTCGCCAACGCCTTCCTGGCCCACCGGCTGCGCCGCACGACCGGCCTCGACGTCCACGACATCGGGCCGATCCGGGCCGTCCGCCGGGACGACCTGCTGGCGCTGGGGTTGCGGGACCGCCGCTTCGGTTACCCGCTGGAGCTGCTGATCGCGGCCGGTCGGGCCGGCTGGCGGGTGGTCGAGGTCGACGTCGACTACCACCCCCGGGCGGCCGGGACCCGATCCAAGGTCACCGGCACCGTGCTCGGCACCGCCCGCGCGGTCCGGGACATGAGCGCGGTGCTGGCCCGGTGAGCGTCCCTCAGGTGCTGGTGCTGGCCAAGAAGCCGGAACCAGGCCGGGTCAAGACGCGGCTCTGCCCGCCCTGCACCCCCGAACAGGCGGCCCGGGTCGCCGCTGCCGCCCTGGCCGACACCCTCGACACAGTCACCACGGCCACGGCCGGCGCCCGGGTCCTGGTCGTCGACGGTGACCATCCGGCCCCACCGGGCTGGACGCGGCTCGCCCAGCGGGGCGGCCCGCTCGGCGACCGGCTGGCCAACGCGTTCGCCGACACCCGCGAGGTGGGTACCAGCACCCTGCTGATCGGCATGGACACCCCGCAGCTCACCGCCGGCCACCTCGACACCGCGACGCGGCTGCTCGGCACGGCGGACGGACCGGACGCGGTGTTCGGGCCGGCCGACGACGGTGGTTGGTGGACGCTGGGCCTGCGCGTACCCGACCACGCCGAGGTGCTGCGCACCATCCCGACCTCGGTGGCGGACACCGGCCGGCTCACCCTGGCCGCGTTGCGCCGTCGCGGCCTGCGGGTCCACCTGCTGCCCCACCTGCGGGACGTGGACACCGCGGCCGACGCGCACGCAGTGGCCGCACGGTGCCCGGCGGGCAGCCGGTTCGCCGTCGCCGTCGCCGCCGACGTGCCGTCGCCCGTGGCGGTCGCCCGGTGAACGCCGTCGCGGTCTTCGACGCCGTGTTCGACCGGGCCGCGTCGGGCCACCCGACCGCGTTCACGGCCCGGCACCCGAGCGGCGGTGTGCTGCGGTTCGACCCGGCCGTCTGGTGCCGGGACGCCACCGCCGGGGACGCCACCCTGCTCGCCCGCTGCACCGGCCCCACCCTCGACGTCGGCTGCGGTCCCGGCCGGCTCACCGGTGCGTTGATCGACGCCGGACGCCCGGCCCTCGGCATCGACGTCAGCGCCATCGCGGTCCGGCTGGCCCGCCGGCGTGGCGCGGTCGCGCTGCAACGCGACGTCTTCGGCCCGGTGCCGGGGGCCGGTCGCTGGCGGCACCTGCTGCTGGCCGACGGCAACATCGGCATCGGCGGTGACCCGCACCGGCTGTTACGCCGCTGCCGCCGGCTGCTGGCGGCCGACGGCCGGCTGCACGCCGAGCTCGCGCCACCCGGCACCCCGGCCTGGTCCGGCACGGCCACGGTGCAGACCCCGGGCGGCACCGGCAGCCCCCTGCCGTGGGCCTGCGTACCCCTCGACGATCTTGCCGCGTTGGCCGGGGACACGGCGCTGCGGGTGCGCGACACCTGGACGGAGGCGGGCCGGTGGTTCGCCACCCTCACGCCGAGGTGACCAGCCGTCCCACCCGGCTGCGGCGGTTGGCAGGCTGGTGGCAGGCGCCCCTGCCGGCACCCCCGCAGGTGCTGCGGCGCGGGCCACTGCGGCCCGACCGGTTCCCCTCCCGGTTACGGTCGACCCGGCTGACCAGCCAACTCGGCGTCGCGCTCGGTGTGGCGTTCGCCGTCTGCTTCCTCACCGGGCTGCTCAGTCACCTGGTCCTGAACCCGCCGGGCTGGTTCGGCTGGCCGGCCCGCCCGGTGGGGCTCTACCGGTTCGCCCAGGGTCTGCACGTGGCGACGGGTCTGGCCACGGTGCCGCTGCTCGGGGCCAAGCTGTGGTCGGTCTACCACCACCTGTTCCGCTGGCCGCCGGTCCGGTCGATCGCCCACGCGGTCGAACGCGCCAGCGTCGCCGTGCTGGTCGCCGCGGCGCTGTTCCAGGTGGTGGGCGGGGTGCTGAACGTCTCCCGCTGGTACGCGCCGATGCCGTACTTCTTCACCGCCGGGCACTACCGGGTGGCGTGGCTGGCGATCGGCGCGCTGCTGGTGCACGTCGGCGTACAACTGCCGGCCGTACGCGCCGCGCTCGCCCGGCCCACCGACGAGTCGCCGTCCGACCGGCTCAGCCGACGCGGGCTGCTCGGCGGTGTCGCCGCAGCGGCCGGGCTGGTCACCCTGACCACTGTCGGGCAGACCGTCCGACCGCTGTCCGGGCTGGCGGTGCTCGCCCCCCGCCGGCCGGACGTGGGACCGCAGGGGCTACCGGTCAACAAGACCGCGCAGCGCGCCGGGGTGGCCGTCCGCGCGCTGGACCCGGCGTACCGGCTGGTGGTCACCGGTCCCGCCGGGCGCACCGAGCTGGACCTCGCCGACCTGCACGCGCTGGAGCAGCACACCGCGCAGCTGCCGATCGCCTGTGTGGAGGGGTGGAGCGCCACCGGGCGGTGGAGCGGGGTGCGGCTGCGGGACCTGGTCGCGCTCGTCGGTGTCGACCTGGACCGGGCGACAGTCGTCGTCGAGTCGCTGGAGGAGGTCGGCCGGTACCGCACGTCGACAGTCGGGCCGGCGCACGTACGTGACCCGCTGACGCTTGTCGCCCTGCGGCTGGGCGGGGCACCCCTGCACCTCGACCACGGTTTTCCCGCCCGCCTGATCGCCCCGAACCGCCCCGGCGTGCTACAGACCAAGTGGCTCGGCCGGATCATCGTCCGGCAGTCGCGGTGAGGACCCGGGTAGCGCTGGTCGCGGTCGGACTGCTGGCCATGGGGTACGCCGTGGTGGGCGCGCTCGCCGACCCCGAGATCGATCCGGCCGGGGTGCTGCTCTTCCTGGCCGGCGTGCTGGTCGGGCACGACATCGTCTGGATGGCCGTGCTGCTGGCCGCCGGCGCCGCGCTCACCCGGTCCGTCCCGCGCCGCCACCGCCCGGTGACGCGGGCCGCCGCGATCAGCGTCGCCGCGCTCAGCGTCGTGGCGTTGCCGCTCGTGCTCGGCTTCGGCACGTCCCCGGACAACCCCTCGGCGCTGCCGCTGCCGTACGGCCGGAACCTCGCCGTGGTGCTGCTGCTCGTCGCCGGCGTGACGGTGCTCTCGGGGCTGTGGAGAGACCGGCGACGCCGATCCCCGGCACGCGGTAAGGAATCCGAAAGGCCAGGCGGGAGCGGCTCGTAGTCGGTCGGTCGGTAGCGTGGCCGGAATGGGACACCGGGTGTTGGTGGTCGACGACGACCCCACGGTCAGCGACGTCGTCCGCCGCTACCTGGAACAGGACGGCTGCGAGGTCCGGCTGGCCGCCGACGGCGCCGCCGGGCTCGCGGCGATCGCCGCCCACCGGCCCGATCTCGTGGTGCTCGACCTGATGATGCCCGGGATCAACGGCCTCGACGTGTGCCGCCGCATCCGCCGGCAGCTCCCCGACCTTCCGGTGATCATGCTGACCGCCCTCGGCGAGGAGGCGGACCGGGTGCTGGGGCTGGAGGTCGGCGCGGACGACTACATGACCAAGCCGTTCTCGCCCCGGGAACTCGTGCTCCGGATCCGTTCGGTGCTGCGGCGTACCGCCGGGCCCGCCACCGGGTCGGCGGGCCTGGGCAGGCTCGTCGACGCGGAGCTCGCCGTCGACGTCGCCCGACGCGTCGCCGAGCTCGACGGCGTGCCGCTGGCGCTGACCGTCCGGGAGTTCGACCTGCTGGTGTTCCTGATGCGCCACCCCGGGCGGGCGTGGTCCCGCGCCGACCTGTTGGACAAGGTGTGGGGCTGGCAGTTCGGCGACCAGTCGACGGTGACCGTCCACGTCCGTCGGCTGCGCGAGAAGATCGAGAAGGAGCCGGCGGAACCGCGCCGCATCTGCACCGTCTGGGGCGTCGGCTACCGGTACGATCCGCTCGACGAAGGAGCCCGCCGGTGAAGGACACACTGCTCATCGGGCTCTACGCCCTCGCCGCCGGAGGTGTCGTCGGGCTGGCCGGCGCCGGGATGCTCCGGCTGCTGCGCGGCCGCTCGATCCTCGTACACGTCCTGGTGCTGCTCACCGTCACCGTGCTCGCCGTGGTCGTCGGCGTCGCCACCGTCGCCCAGGCCATGTTCCTGTCCCCGCACGACCTGTGGGTCGTCCTGGTCACCGTGAGCGCCTCCGCGGTGATCAGCCTCGCCGTCGGTGCCGTCTTCGGCAGCCGGCTGGCCGCCTCCGCCGTCTGGGCCCAGGCGGCCCGGGACCGGGAACGGCGGTTGGAGGCCGGACGGCGCGAACTCGTCGCCTGGGTGTCGCACGATCTGCGCACTCCCCTTGCCGGGTTGAGGGCGATGGCCGAGGCCCTGGAGGACCGCATCATCGACGACCCGGCCACCGTCGCCGAATACCACCGCCGCATCCGGGTGGAGAGCGACCGGATGGCGCAACTCGTCGACGACCTGTTCGAGCTGTCCCGGATCCACGCGGGCGCGCTGCGGCTCGTACCCACCACCGTGCCGCTGCGCGACATCGTGTCCGACGCGATCGCCGGTGTCGCGCCGCTCGCCGCCGGCCGGAAGATCCGCCTGGTCGCCGCGGACAGCGGCTGGCCCTCCGTACGCGCCGGTGAACGCGAACTCGCCCGCGTCGTCAGCAACCTGCTGATCAATTCCGTCCGGTACACCCCCGAGGACGGCACCGTGCACATCGCCGCCGGCCACGAACGCGACAGCGTGTGGCTGGCCGTCTCGGACACCTGCGGCGGCATCCCCGAGCAGGACCTGGACCGGGTCTTCGACGTCGCCTTCCGGGGCGAGCGGGCCCGCACACCGGGCACGGCCGGATCCGGTGGCGGCGGCGGGCTCGGCCTGGCGATCGTGCGTGGTCTCGTCGAGGCCCACGGCGGCCGCGTCGACGTGCGCAACACCGTCCGGGGCTGCCAGTTCGAGGTACGGCTGCCCGCCGCGACGGGCAGGTCGTGAGCCCGGCGTAGGTCGACGCGTACCGGCGGGCTGCCAGGGAGGCTCGCCGCGCGTAAGGCCCACCCGCGCCGAGGAGCGGAGCCCGGACCGGGCCAGGGCCCTACGACATCGCACTGCTTGTATACTTCCGGTCGGCCGACCGAACAGCCCTGGCAGAGAAGCAGTGAGCGGACCAGCAGCGAGCAAACCGCATGCGAGCAGCAAGTCACTCGTTCTCGACGCGATCCGGGCGGCCGGCACGATCAGCCGGGTCGGCCTGATCAAGGCTACCGGTTTCACCGCACCGACGATCTCCACCCTGGTCCGCAAGCTCATCAACGAGGGCCTGGTCGTCGAGACCGGTCACGCCAAGTCGACCGGGGGCAAACGGCGGGTCCTGCTCCAACTCGACCACGCCTCCCGGTACGCCGTCGGCGTGCACCTGGATCACGGCGTCATCACGTACGCGCTGACCAACCTGGGCGGCACCGTGGTGGCCCGGATCTCCCGTCCCGGTGCCGGCGCCGAGGAGCCGCCGGTCGTCGTCGCCCGGATCGCCACCGAGATCGCCGCGCTCATCGCCGGCGTCGGAGTGGAACGGGCCCGGATTCTCGGCGTCGGCCTGGTGTTCCCCGGCCCGGTCGACGCCACCCGGGGCATCGGCGGCCCCCCGGACGTCGGGCTCGCCCCCGCCATGCGGCAGTGGAACGGGTTTCCGCTGGGCCGGGCGCTGGAACAGGTGACGGCGCTGCCGGTGGTGCTGGACAACGACTCGACCGCGGCGGCGCTGGGTGAGCACTGGACGGGCGGATTCGGCGCCGCGACCTCGGCCGCCGTCCTCTACATGGGCACCGGCATCGGTGCCGGCCTGGTCATCAACGGCGTCACCTACCGGGGGCCGAGCGGCAACGTCGGGGAACTGGGGCACGTCTGCGTGTCGGCCGACGGGCCGCGGTGCTGGTGCGGTGCCCGTGGCTGTGTGGAGGCGCTGGCCGGGCCGGCTGCGGTGGTCGCCGCCGCGCGGTCGGACCCGGCAGCGGCCCGGGCGGTGGGTTTCACGGTCGGCGCGCGGCGGCCCTCGGTGGTCGCCGACTTCGCCGCGATCAGCCGCGCCGCACGCCGGGGCGAACCGCACGCGCTGGCGTTGCTGGAGCGGTCCGCCCGGCACGTCGGGGCCGCCGCCCGGACGCTGGCGAACCTGATGGATCTCGAGGTGCTCGTGCTGACCGGGCCGAGCCTGGCCGCCGCCGGGTCGGTGTACCTTCCCATCGTCCGGCACGAACTCCGCGCCTCCTTCTCGCGGGGCACGCACACGGTCGACGTACGGCTCTCCCGTTCCGCCGCCACGGCCTCGGCCATCGGCGCCGCCGCCCTGGTCCTCGAATCCGAGCTCGTACCACTGGGTTCCGGGCCGCGCCCGCCCGAGCAGGTGACCGACGAGCGGGCGGGGCTCACCGAATCGGCAAGCTGACTGACCCGGGGGTGCACGGTGGACGACATGTGGAGGACGAGCGCGGTGGGCCTGGTGCTCGCCCGACCGCCCCGGCTGCTCGGCACCGAGCCGTTCTTCATGGAGTTCATCGCCGGCATCGAGGAACGACTCGCCGCCCACGGCCGGTCGGTGCTGCTGCATGTGGTCGCCCACCACGCCGCCGAGATCGCCGCCTACCGGCGGTGGGCGCAGCAACGGCTGGTCGACGCGATCGTGCTGGTGAACCCGGCGGTGGACGACCCCCGGCCGGCGGTGCTGCGGGACCTCCGCCTGCCCGTCGTGGTGGCGGGTGAGCCGACCCACGACAACCCGGCGGTACGGCGGGACGACGTCGGGTCGATGCGGGCGGCTCTCGCGCATCTGGTCGGACTCGGGCACCACCGCATCGCCCGGATCACCGGACCCGGCACTCTCGTGCACACCCGGACCCGCACGGCCGCCATGCTGGCGGCCGCCGTCGACGCCGTCGTGGTGGAGGGCGACTACTCGGCGGAGTCCGGGGCCAGGTTGACCGCCCGGTTGATGAGCGAGCCCGAGCCACCCACCGCGATCATCTACGACAACGATCTGATGGCGGTGGCGGGCCTGCACGCGGCCAAGGAGTCGGGCCACCGGGTTCCCCGCGACGTCAGCCTGATCGCCTGGGACGACTCCAGCCTCTGCCGGCTGGCCTCGCCGGCCCTCACCACGATGAGCCTCGACGTGCACTCGTTCGGCGAGTCGGTCGGCGACTCCGTGCTGCGGCTGATCAACGGCGAGTCGGTGCCGGAACGGTGGTGCGCTACCGAGACGGTGGTCGCCCGCGAGACGACCGCCTCACCCCGGTAGCGCCGCCGCGTACCCGCACCGGCGATCCGTCGAAACGGCATCGATGCGCTTGACTTAGTGAGGCTCATAAAGAAAGCTCGCACACGCGCTCCCATCGACGCTCCCCTCTATGACTAGGAGAGCCTCATGACACGTCGTCATGCCCTGCTGGCGTCGGCAGCAGCCGGCACACTGGTGGCCGCCAGCCTGACCGCGGCCACCCTGCCGGCCTCGGCCGCAGCCTCGGCCTGTGCGGTCACCTACACGGTGCAGAGCCAGTGGACCGGCGGGTTCAGCGGCAACGTCGCCATCACCAACCTCGGCTCCGCCCTCACCAACTGGACCCTGACGTTCGACTTCCCGCAGCCCGACCAACGGGTCACCCAGGGCTGGAGCGCCACCTGGTCCCAGTCCGGTGCGCGGGTGTCGGCGGCCAGCCTGAGCTGGAACGGCGCGCTGAACACCGGCGGGTCCACCACGATCGGCTTCAACGGGTCGTGGAGCGGCACCAACCCCGTACCCACGTCGTTCGCGCTCAACGGGACGACCTGCACCGGCACGGTCAGCCCCTCCCCCACCACACCGCCGACCACCGCCCCACCGACGACCACACCGCCCACCACCGCACCGCCCACGACCACTCCCCCGACGACCACACCGCCGACGACCACACCGCCGAGCGGTGCCGCGCCGAGCCTGCGGGTCTCCGGCAACCGGCTGGTCACCGCGAGCGGTGCCACCTACCGGCTGCTCGGCGTCAACCGGGCCAGCGGCGAGTTCGCCTGCGTGCAGGGCAAGGGCATGTGGGACAGCGGCCCGGTCGACCAGGCCTCGGTCGACGCGATGAAGTCCTGGAACATCCGCGCCGTGCGGATCCCGCTCAACGAGGACTGCTGGCTGGGCCTGTCCGGGTCGCCCAGCGGCACCACCTACCAGCAGGCGGTCAAGGACTACGCGAACCTGCTGGTCGCCAACGGCATCAACCCGATCCTCGACCTGCACTGGACCCACGGCCAGTACACCGGCAACATCTCGGCCTGCCCGGACGTGGACGCCACCTGCCAGAAGCCCATGCCGAGCAGGCAGTACACGCCACAGTTCTGGACCGGGGTGGCAAACGCGTTCAAGGGCAACGACGCGGTGCTGTTCGACCTGTTCAACGAGCCCTACCCGGACGCCGCCAACAACTGGTCGGACATGACGGCGGCCTGGCGCTGCCTGCGCGACGGCGGCACCTGCACCGGCATCGACTACCCGGTGGCCGGCATGCAGAGCCTGGTCGACGCGGTACGCGCCACCGGCGCCACCAACGTCCTGCTGGTCCCCGGGCTGACCTGGACCAACGACCTGACCCAGTGGCTGACCTACAAGCCGACCGACCCGCGCAACAACATCGTGGCCTCGTGGCACTCGTACAACTTCAACGCCTGTGTCACCGAGACCTGCTGGGACACCCAGATCGCGCCGGTGGCCGCGCAGGTGCCGGTGCACGCCGGTGAGATCGGCCAGGACACCTGCGCCCACGACTACATCGACCGGTTGACCACCTGGCTGGACCGCAACCGGCTCGGCTACACCGCATGGACCTGGAACCCGTGGGGTTGCAGCGGCGGCAACGTCCTCATCGAGGACTACGACGGCACCCCGACCAAGAGCTACGGCGAGGGGTACCGGGCCCACCTGCGCACCGTGACCCCGTAACGGCTCCCGGTGTCGCCGCCGTCCCCACGGGGGCGGTGACCCGACGCCGGTGGGTGTGGGTACGACGGTCGGCCGTCGTACCCACACCCGGTTCCCCTGCGACGGGGGCGTCACGGCGGGACGCGCCGGCCATCCGGGGAAGGTGGCGTCCCCGGGTGCCGGTGATCGAGAATGGACGGCCGGGTCGGGCTGCCTCCGGGCCGGGGGCGGTTGGTGCGGCGTGGTGTGGGGCAGCGGTGGTGGCCGCCCCACACACCGGCCCGCACACCCCGGCCACCGGCGGGGCGTGCGGGCCACCGTGCATCCGTGCTCGTGGTCGGGACGACCGTCAGACGGCCGTGCGGGACCACTGCTGGTTGGCGCCGGTGTTGCAGGTGTACTGCTTGAGGATCACGCCGTCCGCGGTCGACGAGGCCGGAACGTCCACGCACTTGTTGCTGTGGCGGGCCCGCAGCTGGAAGTAGTTGCCGTTGGCGACCATCTGGAACTGCTGGTTGGTGCCGCTGCCACAGGTGTACTGGACGAGCTCGGCGCCGTCGGCGGTGGAGGCGCTCACCACGTCGAGGCACTTTCCGCTGTGCCGGCTAACGAGGCGCCAGTAGCCGCTGCCGGCGTCCTGGAACTGCCACTGCTGCCAGGCGTTGCCGGTGTAGGTGTACTGGCCGACGCGCGCGCCGTTGTCGGTGTTCGGTTGTTGGACATCCATGGCCTTGCCGCTGTGCCGCACGGTGACCTGGTAGAACGTCCCCGTCGACGGCGGGGGCGTCGTCGGGGGCGTCGTCGGCTCGCTGCCGATGGTGTCGCCCCAGCCGTACCGGATCCGGTCGGCGCCGGAGGTGTTGCGGATGGTGAGGTTGAGGTCGGTGCCGCTCCCGCTGAGGGCGTACATCGAGTACCAGTCGTAACCGATGGTGCCGGGCTTGCCGCCGAGCGCGGGCCAGTAGGTGCCGCCCATCTGGTTGTTGCGCATGACCTGGGCCATGGCCCGGATGTAGCGCACGAAGTTGTCGGTGCTGCCCGCGTCGGCGTAGTTGCGGCCGTCGTTCATGGGCGCGCCGTACTCGGTGGCGACCGCGCGGGAGGCGCAGTTACCGAGGCGGGCCTGGATGTGGCCGAGGAACGCGTCGTAGGTCATCGCGCCGTAGAAGAAGGCGTAGTAGTGGAAGGACAGCAGGGTCGCGTTGAAGCGGCTGTCGTTGCAGATGTCGCGCAGGTCCTGGCTGAAGCCGGTGCCGCCGATCAGCACCCGGCCGGGCGGCGCCGAGGAGTGGGAGCTGAGCCAGTTCGCCGCGACGTTGCGCCAGTCCGCCGAGCTGTAGCCGTGCGGTTCGTTCATCGGCTCGAAGTAGACGTTGGGGTTCGAGGCATAGGTGTTGGTCACCGTGGTCCACATCGCGTTCCACGCGCCGAGGTTGGTGATCCGACCGCCGGAGGCGGCCCCGTCCTCCCAGTAGGCCAGGATGACCTTGAAACCACGTTCGGTGGCGGCGTCGATGGCCCCCCGATAGGCGTTCCACCACGCCGTCCCCACCGTGTGGGTGTTGACCGGCAGGCGGACGGTGTTGACCCCCATCGTGGCGGCCATGTCGTCGTAGAGGGCGTTGGCCTTGGCCCGCACCGTCGCGTTGCTGTCCGACGAACTCAGGCCCTGCACGACGAGGGGGCCCTTGCTGAAGTTGTCCCCCAGCACGGCCCAGTTCATGCCCCGGAACTGGCTGGTGGCCGCGGTGGCCGGTGACGACGTGACGACCACACCGCCGACCATCGCGGTCATCGCGGCCGTCAGCGCGACCAGCAGCCGCCGAACCGGCCGGGTGCGCGACGACGCTGCTCCGTTGCCGTCAGGTGTCGACGTCGGTGGTACTCGTCGTGGGACCACGAACATGCTGCCCTCCCGGGACGGTCGCGTATGTTAGCGCTAACATTAGCCAGGGCGTGCGTGGCGCCGAGCCCACCGCCCGACCTGGTTGACGTGCCGCACGAGCAGCCTCGGCCTGCATTCCGCCGAGGCAGGCAACATGTGTTCCGGTTGTTACGTGCGCATTGCAGACAAGTGTTAGCGATCGCATCTGAGGTGTCAAGACATCGAAGATGCTCATCGACCCGGGTTCCGCCACCGGCCCCGGCGCACCGCGCCGCGGGCAGGCCCCGGCAGTCAGTGCAGTAGGCGCTTCCAGTCCGCCGGCACCCGTCCGCGGGGACCGGGGGCGGGCTGGTCGAGCGGGCGCGAGGGCGGCCCGGCCAGCTCCGGCCCGTCGGGGTGGAACCGGTCTTCGGAGTAGTCCCAGAACCACGACTCACCGGGTTCGAAACTCCGGACCACCGGATGCCCGGTCGTGGTCGCGTGTGCCGTCGCGTGCTGGCCCGGCGAGGAGTCGCAACAGCCGACATGGCCGCAGCCGGCGCAGCGGCGCAGGTGGAACCACCACCCGCCGGAGGACTCGCACTCGACGCAGCCGGGGCCGCTCGGTGGCACGGCCGGGTTGATCGCCGCTCCGGTCACGGGCGGTGGCTCTGGCTGGTCGTTCACGATCAGTTCCCTTCGACTCGCGGTGGCTCCCGCCGGTGCCCGTCTCCCCGGCCGGGTGAGCCGGTCGATCGACGGACGAGACGGTGCGCCGATGGTCCGACAATAGAGTCGCCCCTCCCACCAGCATCCGGAGGTACCGCGATGTCCACCACCACCGCACCGCCCGGCAAGCCGACTGTCGTCCTCGTCCACGGCGCCTTCGCCGAGTCGGCGAGCTGGGACGGCGTGATCGCCGGGCTGCTCGGCGACGGCTATCCCGCGGTGGCCGTGGCCAACCCGCTGCGCGGTGTCCCGCACGACGCCGACCACCTGCGCGCCCTGCTCACCGGACCGGTCGTCCTGGCCGGGCGGTTCCCCGGCAGTTCCCTGGGCGAGACGCTGGCCGCCGTCACGCTCCCCGGCGGGGACACCGACCTCTACATCCAGCAGAACCGCTACCACCACCAGTTCGCCGCCCACTCGACGGCGGAGCGGGCTGCCGTGATGGCGGTGACCCAGCGGCCGATCACCGAGGCCGCCCTGAACGAACCCTCCGGCGAGCCCGCCTGGCGATCGCTGCCGTCCTGGTTCCTGTTCGGCAGCGAGGACCTCAACATCCCGGTCGCCGCCCACCGGTTCATGGCCGAGCGGGCGGGCTCCCGGCGTACGGTGGAGGTGCCCGGTGGTTCACACACCGTGGCCATCCCGGAGGCCGCCCTGCTCGTCGACCTCATTCGTGCGGCCGCCGGCGCCTCCTGACGGAACGGACCACGGGGTGACCGGTCAGCGCGCGGGTCACTGCGGCGGCTCGCCGAGTTCGGTGAGCCGGCCGTCGGCCAGCCGGAGCCAGCGACCCACGGTGATCTCGGCCAGGAACCGTTGGTCGTGGCTGACCACGACGAACGCCCCCCGGTACGACAGGAGCGCACTCTCCAACTGCGCGACGCTGGTGAGGTCCAGGTTGTTGGTGGGCTCGTCGAGCAGCAGCAGCTGCGGCGCCGGTTCCGCGAACAGGACGCAGGCCAGCGTGGCGCGCAGCAGCTCGCCGCCGGAGAGCACACCGACCGGCAGGTGGGCGCGGTCGCCACGGAACAGGAAGCGGGCCAGCAGGTTCATCCGGTCCGCCCCGGTCCGCGACGGCGCGAAGGCGGCGAGGTTCCCGGCGACCGTACGGTCCGGGTCGAGCAGATCGAGACGCTGCGACAGGTACGCCACCCGCCCCTGCGCCCGCATGACGGCACCGGCGAGCGGTTCCTGGTCGCCGCTGATCAGCCGCAGCAGCGTGGACTTGCCCGCGCCGTTGGGCCCGGTCAGGGCGATCCGTTCGGGGCCCCGGATGACCAGACCCACCCCGTCACCGGCGAATACCGGCCGGCCGGCGTAGGCGGCCCGCACACCCTCACCGTGGAAGAGGGTGCGGCCGGCGGGCACCGTCGGGTCGGGCAGGTCGACGACGAGGTGGTCGTCACGGCGGGCGGCGGCGCTCGCCTGGTCCAGCCGGGCCTGGGCGTCGCGGGCCCGCGCGGCGTGCACGTCGTTGGCCCTGGCCGCCGACACCTGCGCGTCCCGCTTGAGGTTGCCGGCGACGATCCGGGCCAGCCCCGCGTCGGCCAGGTTCCGCGAGGCGGTGGAGGCACGACGGGCCGACCGCTCCCGGGCCTGCTGGAGTTCGCGCCGCTGCCGCTTCACGTCCTGCTCGGCCTGGCGTACCTGTCGCTCGGCCACCTCCCGCTCGGCCTGCACCGCCTGCTCGTACGCGGTGAAACTGCCGCCGTACCAGCGGATCCCACAGTGGTCCAGGACGGCGATGCGGTCCATCTCGTCCAGCAGTGCCCGGTCATGGCTGACCACGAGCAGGCATCCGGTCCAGGAGCGCAGCACGGCGGTCAGTCGCTCCCGTGCCCGGCGATCGAGGTTGTTGGTCGGCTCGTCCAGCAGCAGCACGTCGGGCCGCTTGAGCAGTTCGGCGGCGAGGCCCAGGGACACCACCTGGCCGCCGCTGAGGGTGCCGAGCCGCCGGTCCCACGTGACGTCGGTCAGCCCGAGCCGGTCGAGTTCGGCGCGGGTGCGTGCCTCGACGTCCCAGTCGTCGCCGACGGTGGTGAAGTGTTCCTCGGCGGCGTCGCCGGCCTCGATGGCGTGCAGCGCGGCGATGACGCGGTCGACCCCGAGCACCTGGGCGACCGTCTGGTGCCGGGCGAACGGCAGGTGCTGGGGCAGGTAAGCCAGCACCCCCTCGACGGTGACGCTGCCGCCGGTCGGACGCAACTCACCGGCGACGAGCCGCAACAGGGTCGACTTGCCGGCGCCGTTCGCGGCGACCAGGCCGGTACGGCCACCGGGGACGGAGAACGACAGGTCGGTGAAGACCGGGGTGTCATCCGGCCAGGAGAAGGACAGGGCGGAGCTGACGACACGACTGTCGGACATGGTGACCTCGGAAGACGGGTGGACTGGGCGGGCATCCGGGGGTAGCGGGGATTCGCCGAGGACGGCGTGGGTCACTCGTATCCCATGGCGGGGATGACCTTGCCGAGTGCCTCCTCGACGAACTCCCGGGTTGCGGCGTCGAGCTGGTCGCTGCGGTTCGTCAGCCGGTGTGACTGGAACGTCGAGGGGGTGACGACGTCGTCGACGCCGAGCCGTGCGAACAGGGCGCGGCGCTGCCCGGGCCAGTCGGCGGCGAGGTCCTCCGCCCGCACCTCGACGTACCGCCTGGCCGTCAGGTCGACCGTGTCCCGCCAGGCGAGCCATCGGTGGTAGACCGGCGTGAGGTAGGCGAGTGCGCCGTGCACGGTGGGCGGCGCCCACGGCTGGGCAAGGTGGGACGCGAGTACGGAGACCGGGTGACGCGTGATGTGCACGATTGTCGCTTCGGGGACCAGTTCCCAGAGGAAATCCATGCAGAGCATGTTGAACGGTGTCTTCTCACACCAGGTCGGCTTGCCCGCGTCGGCGGCTGCCCCGTCGAACAACCCGTCGACCAGACCCCGCAGGATCGCGACCAGGTCACCCCGGTCGCTGAAGTACCGGGGAACCACCCGTCGGCGGCTCGGCGGCGCGAACGGCCCGGCCGGCCGGTCGGCGTCGCCGAAGCCCTCCGCCGGCGCAGGCTCGTCGTAGGTGGTCGCGATCAACTGCGGCCAGAGTCTCTGCACCGCGTCCCGGTAGCGCCGCTCGCCGACCAGCTCGGGAACGGTCCTGCCGCGATCGTCGCGCCGGCCGGGCACTCGTACGGTGAGCAGGTCGCTCAGCCGGCGCAGGGCGTCCTCACCGACGCCGGGCTCGAACCGGCTGGTGAGCGCGTCGGCGAGGTCCCGCAGACCACCCGGGTCGACGAGGAACCGGGTCTCCATGGGAATCCGGTGAATCAGCGGGTGTTCGCCGATGACGTCGGCGATCCGTGACGTTCCCGAGCGACCCGTGCCCGCGACGAAGACCGGCGAAGGAAAGGGCATAGTGAGCACAGTCAAACTCCCGGTCCACTGCCTGCGCAAACCCTTTTGTCCCCGTCGCGACGGGAACACGCGTCCCCCGTCCGGCTCGCCGTACACTTCTGCCGTGTTCGAGTACCACGGGTGGGTCACCCTCCGCTCGACCGCCGAGGCTGTCGACGACGACCCGCCCCTGCGCCTCGACGAGATCCGGGAGCTGGTCGACGAACTCACCGGCCACGGGTTGGTCGACCTCCGCCCGGTCGACGGGAGAGTCGACCGGCGGATGTGGTGGTCCGCTCAGCCACCCTCCGGTGCGTCGTCCGCCCGCGCGCTGACGACCTGCTCCCAGGCGGGCACGGGCAGGCGGGCCGCGGAGTTGATGGTCAGCTGGTGCCGGTCGCCGAGACCGTCCTCGGCGTGGATCCGAATGTCGAACGGGTCGATCTGCACAAGGCCGTGCACGGTGAACGATCCGAGGTGATATCCCTCCGCGAGCCTGGGTTGCGGCGGGAGGGGTGCGCGACCCAACCAGGAGAAGTCGGCGTCCGCCGGCCGCACGCCGCGTGCCGCAAGCTCCTCCCGGAAGGTCTGATACGGCAGCCAGGGTCCGGCACCGAGGCGGTACTCGACCCTCGTGACGCCCGCGTAACCGGGGCCGGCGTTCGACAGGTGCAACTCCCACCGGTCGTTGTTCGCATCGTGCGGCGTCCACGAGTACCCGAAGCGGGGCTGGTTCGCCCGGGCGAACTGGGCTCGCGTCAACATCAGACCGGCGAGGGCGGCACCGATGGCGGCGGTGGTCTGCAGGTCGATCAACGAGAACCGCAACGGCCATTCGGCGAGTGCCCGGATGTCGACATTGCGGCGGACGGCCTCCCAGCCGAAGTTCACGCCCAGCAGACCGAGCGCGATCGCCGGAAGCACAGTGAACAGACGCGACCGGTGCACGGTGTGCCAGTGCGGCACCCCACCCGGCGCTCGCGTACCCGTGAAGACACCGTCAGTCACGGTCCCGACCGTAGCCGGGTACCGCAACCGCAGGGGCCCTGCGCTCAGCCCGGGCTGCGGACGAAGGTCTTGTTCACTCCGCGAGCCGTCGTCGTCCTGCTGATCACGAGCCGGTCGGCGGTGCAGCGGCACAGGCCGGAACCCGGCGGGCCGACCGGGGTGCGGGACGGGTGGGCCGCCCCACCCGGGTGACGTGCAGCAGGCGTTGCGGTGCGACGTCGAGCAGCGTCCCGAGCGCCGCCCGGGTGGCGGCGACGTCGATGAGCTGGCTCAGCGGATGTGCCGCTAGCCCCGCCGTGTGCAGGGTCAGCCAGCTGCGCAGCAGCACCCGCCCGAACTCGACCTGTCCGGACCGGTCGAGGTGTTCCGGGGCGAGCAGGACCAGCACGGTGCCACCGTGGGCGAGCGGGTCGCCCCCTGCGGCGGCGAGTAGTCTCGGCAGGCCCAGCGGGCGCAGCAGCGGGTACCCGGCCAGTGCCACCCGCAGCCCGGCGGCGGCGGGCCGGGACAGCGCGAGGCACCTGTCGGTGAGCCCGTCGGCGTGGTAGTCCGGATGGGTCGGGTCCAGCCGTAGCCAGCGGCGCAGCTCGGCGACGACCGCCGGGTCCGCGTACGACCCGCGGTCGGCGGCGCGCAGCAGGGCGCCGAGCCGGTCGGCGCGCGGCACGGTCCGGACGCCGCCGCCGCCGGCGGGCCGGGCGACCGCGTCCAGGGCGGCGAGGACGTCAGGTTCCACGCCCCCGGCGAGGGTGCCCCGGTGGGTCCGACGCTCCCACACATCGGTGGTGCGGAACGGCGTCGGGTAGCGGTGCGGGGCGGGCCGCAGCAGCCCCACCCACCTGTGGCGTTCGTCGTGGTCGGCGAGGTACTCCAGCCGCAGGCCGGCGTCGGCCGCGACGATCAGGCAGGTCTCGACGAACGCGCCGAGGGACAGCCGCAGGTCCCGGCCGGTGGGGTCGGCGGCGGGCAGGGTGTACGCGGGATCCCAGCCGATCCGGACCGCGTCGGGTTCGTAGCGCAGCCGCCACGGCTGGGTGTTGTGCGCGCTCGGGGCCCGCCAGCACCACGGTTCGAGTGCGCGGAACGCGTCGAGGTCCACCTACCGCTCCTTGGCGTAGAAGGTGTACCCGTGCAGCGGGCGGCCGCCGAGCCGCCGGTACTGGGCGGCCGACGCGGCGTTGTCCCGCTCGACGTAGGTGCTGCGCAGCGTGGTGTAGCCGGCGGTGTGCAGGTTGCGGTGCAGGTGCGTGGAGAGCAGCCGTTGGTAGCCGCGCCCCTGGTGCTGCGGAAGCACGCCCTTGACGATCAGCACCGCCTCCCGCCGGTACCGGCGGCGGGCGGCCAGCAGCCGCGCCTGGTTGACCAGGTGCAGGTCGCCCCGGACGGTGATCAGGAACTCGCTGATGTCGGGTACGCAGAGCACGAACGCCACCGGCTCGCCGTCGCGGGTCAGGTAGAGCAGCAGCGACTCGTCCAGCAGGTACGCCAGCCCGTCGGTCTGCCGCCGCAGCTGCGCGGCGGAGATCGGCGTGTAGTAGCCAAGCTGGGCGAAGGAGGCGTTGAGCATCCCGCGCAGCAGGTCGAGTTGCGCGTCGAGCCGCCGCACGTCCCCCCGGTGCAGCACGATCCGCGCGCCGTCCGGGTCCACCTGCACCGGCGGGGTCGGCTCCGGTGGGGCGGGCACCGGGCAGATCCAGGTGTCGGACTCGAACCGGCGGGCGAAGCCGTACGCCTCGTAGGCGGTCGCGTACCACGGCGGGTTCCAGGCGCTGTCGACGAAGCCCCGCTCGGCGTAGCCGGAGGTGATCACCCCGCCGGCCTGGTTGGGCAGCAGCGCCACCGGGCCGAACAGCAGTTCCCGGTCGGCGTCGGCGTGCGCGGTGATCGCGTCGAACAGCGGTCGTGCGGCCGGCTCGGTGAACTCGGTGAGCCCGAAGAGCTGGCACCGGCGGCCGAGCTTGGCGTCGAAGTCGGCGTCGGTGTGCAGGGTGGTCCGGCCGACCACCGTGCCGGTGGCGTCGCGCAGCAGGTACAGCGGCACGCCGTCGCGCCACCAGCGCCGGATCTGCTGCCGTGGGGTGGGCACGTGGCGTGGTTCGCCCGCGTACAGCCGGTCGCCGAAGGCCAGGAAACGCCGCAGGCCGCGCCGGTCGGTGACCCGCGCGAACCGGTGCCGGGCCGGGCTCATCGGCGCACCGCCGGCCCGGTCGTCTCCGCGCCCAGCGGGGTGAAGGTGTCGATGTGACCCAGCTGTGCGTCCTCGGCCCGCCAGGTGCCGTTGGAGTAGCCGTCCGGTGCGGCGGTGTAGAGCCGGATGAAGCCGGCGGTGGCGTTGCGGGTGCCGTCGGTCAACCAGAGCATCAGCCGGCGGTGGTGCCGGGTCCGGGCGAAGCGCAGCATCGCGTCGCGGTCGGTGAAGAACGCGATGGTGCCGAGCGTCAACGGGAACTGCCAGTAGACCGTGTGCCAGCAGTAGCCCTTCATCCGGCGCATGTCACGGACCATCCGGAACCAGGCCGGGGCCAACCGCAGCAGCACCAGCGGGTTGGCGTAGCGGGTGCCGCCGATGAACATGGCGCCGGCGCGGGCCTGCGCGGGGGCGCGGGAGAAGTCACGGGTACGCATGGTCACCTCACCAGGTAGCTGTTCTTGATCTTCTGTTGGCCGGCGAACGGGCCGGTGCCGGGTTCGTGCAGCTCCACCCGTAGGTCGCCGGCGGTCGGGTCCTCCACCAGGGACTGGGCGAAGTCGCGGGAGACCGAGGTCAGGTGCCGACGCACCCCCCGGCGGCACGCGTCGGCGAGCGCGTCGCGCTCCGGGGCGGCCAGCGGGCGGCGCAGTTCGAGGTGGATCACCGGCCGGGTCTCCAGCGCCGCGTCCTCGACAAGCGCCAGGCAGAACCGGCTGATCTCGGCGGCGGACGGGTTGCCGACGTAGAGGCCGTACTCGACGTCCTGCGGGTAGAGGTTCGCGCCGAGGTAGGAGACGGTGGAGTCGCTGCGGCCGAAGAGCAGCAGCAACGGCAGGGTCATCCGCTCGGCCGAGACCGCGGTACGCAACTCGGCCCGGCGTACCGGATCGGCCCCGACCAGCTCGACGACCCGCCGGTACGACACGAGCAGCGCCTCGTCCCCGACGTTGTACCGCAGCCGGGGTTGGAGCACGTCACCGCCGGTGACCGTGCAGAGCAGTTCCCCACGCTCGTTGGTCTCCAGGAAGGTCGCGAAGGGGTTGTACTGGAACACCATCGGCAGCCGTTGCTCGCCTGCGCCGAGCAGGGCGTCGCGCAGCCCCCTGTCGGTCTGCAGGCGACGCCGCAGCCACACCGTGAACCGGGTCTCCGCGCCGATGCCGATGCTCAGGTCGGACGCCCCGTACGCCGACCGGACCAGGTCGAAGCGTTGCTCCAGGTAGTCGCGCAGCGCCTCGGTCATCCCCTCGCCGCCGCAGCTGGCCGAGACCCGGTACCGCGACCAGGGGAAACCCTCGGCGTCCAGCCGGTCCCGCAGGTGCTTCAGGAACGGTGGATAGGCGGTCACCAGGTAGTCGAAGTCGGGGCCGAACTCCCGCAGCGTGTCGATGATCTTCCCGAGGTCCGGGCCGGTGTTCTTCACCACCGCGATCCGGGCCATCGCCGCGCCGGTCGTCGTCCCGGTCGCCCAGGCCCCCATCGAGTAGGCGTTGATCACGAACGGCCGGCGCATCGGGAAGACCAGCCCGGTGTAGCCGGCGATGTCCCGGTGCACGGCGCGGAGCTCCCGCTCGCTACGGGGCCAGTTGAACGGCCGCCCGGCCGAGCCGGCCGACTCGTCGACGACCACCCCCCGGGTGGGCAACCGCCCGTGCCGGCAGCGGGCGGCGGCGTCGTGGGCCACCACGTAGCTACGCTTGTCGGTCTCCGGGAAGTCGACGAGCCGGCGGCGGACGCCCGCCGGTCGGGCGTCCAGGAAGGCCCGGTAGGCGGGGACCTGCCGGGCGGCCCGGGCGCAGACCGCCCGGGCGTACGCGGCGGCCAACCCGTCCAGCGCCGGGTGGTGCCGCCGGGCCACCCACCGCCAGCCGGCCCGATGTCGACCGACGAGCCGACCCAACCCGGCGACCGCCCGGCCGAGGACCCCCAGCCCGACCTGCCGGCCGTACGCCATTACGGTCGGCAACGGTGGGACGGTACGCAGGGCGACGGGTCGGTGCGGTAGCTCGGCCATGAGCAACACTCTGTCCGCACCGACACGCCGACGCCTGAGGCCGGATGCGGTGCGCAGCTGAGTATCCCTACTCGGTCGGCGGCGGAAACGGTGCGTGGCCCGGTGCCTGACGACGCCCCGCGCCCGGACGGGAGCCGCACGATGCCGTCCGCCGGGGACGGCGACCATTCACCGGCCCTCCGCGGGCGACTCGCTCGTGAAGGTGCCCCGGATGGGCGCGAGACCGGCGGATGCTCGCCCATCTTCCAGGGATGACGTGGGAATCGGCAGAGTCGACCAGGCGCGCGCCGCGGGTCGCGGCGAACCAGCCGCCCACTGCGGGTAACAAAGGGTCCGACACCCGTCAGATGGGCCAGCGTAAGATCAATTTCTGTCGCCGGACGACGACGACCCCGAACCCGAGAACGATTCGCCTATTGCCGGACTGGATACGCGCGCCCTTCCCACATTGCCGGCCGTGGCGCACCGACTCCGTGGACGCTCGCACGGCCTGCCGGCACCACCGCTCGGAGAGCGTCGACTCCCCGATCCGTTCACCGTTGGGCGGCGCCATGACTGTGCCGAAACCGGGCGTCCCGGCGAGCGGAACCGGGCTCCGGCAGCCGAATCGAACCGGGCCTTGCTCAGCCACCCGTCAGGTCGCACTGGACCTGCACCGGCTCCGTGAGACGGAACCGGAAATGGGTGGCCCCGGTGGACGCGGAACAAGTGTTGCCGGACGGTGGGGATGCCCGGAAGAGCCGATCATGAAGACGTCCCCACCTGCTCACTGCCGTTGCAGCGCCCGGGGCTCACGCAGCAGGCCGGCGACGCCGCGGATGCTGTAGGTGCTCATGAAGTCGTAGACGTCAAGCGCCTGGCCGAAATCGTCTTCGATCTTCGCGAGGATCTCGACCGCCACCATCGAGTCGCCGCCGAGGTCCAGGAAGTCGTCGTGCACGCCGATCCACCTGAGGTTCATGGTGCTCCTCCAGATCGACAGGAGCCGTTCCTCGATGCCGTCGGCCGGCCCTTCGGACAGGGTGCACGTGCCGGCGACGACGGCGGACCGGACGTACTCGGTGTCGAGCGCGTCACCGGCGAGCGGCATGGCGTCGACGAGCAGCACGCCGTCCAGTCCGCAGTTCGCACCGAGCCGGTCCCACACATAGCTGCGAAGCTCCGGCCCACTCACGTACTGGGAGAACTCGACCACGCCGATCGTGGCGTCCCGATCATCGTGGCGAATCGTCGTCGCCCGTGCGTCACGCACGGCCGAATGCCCCCGCAGGGTGGATGCGAGCTCCGTCAAGCCAACCATCAACCGCTCCTTCAGTAACGGCGGCAGTCCGAGCCGTCGGCACGGATCGACAACAATCGCCAATGTTTCACGGAAAGCCGGGTGGCCGCAGAGAAACATCGGCAGAAATTCCGGAAGAGGCCGACCGCCGTTGCTTCTTGCCGCCGCCCCTTGCCTAACCCTGTCGAATCGGACCACAATTCACGCCGACGGGTGGCGAGACTGCGACCGACCGCTATTCGACATCACATTGTCGTCGACCCAGGGGGTAGTGCACGATGAACGAGATCAGCTACGCACAGTCATCGCTCGCCGAGGAGGACGTGCCGAGCACCGCCACGGAGCGGGCCATCGCCGAAGTGTGGGCCGAGGTACTGAACCTCGACGAGGTGGGACGGCACGACAACTTCTTCGACCTCGGCGGCCATTCGGTGCTCGCGACGCAGGCGGTGGCCAGGTTGAGCGTCGCGCTGGGCCGGGACCTGCCGGAACGCGCCCTGTTCGACTGGCCGACCGTCGCGACCCTGGCCTCGGCTCTGCCCGGCTATCCCGTCTCCACACCGGACGCACCGATCAGGCGCAGGTGACCGGCGGTCCGGGGCTCGGGGCCGCACCTCGGGCGGGACAAAACGATCATGCCGGAACCTCACGACATGCCGGAACCTCACGACATCGAGCGACACCAAACCATTCAAGACAATATACCGAGATTTCGCCCGTATGCTGCAGCATTAACAGCATTCATATCCCGTCACACCGCAGCATGAAGAATTGAGGCTACCCCCGGCGGCCGGCTCGGCGTACCACCCAGGCCCGCCCGCTTGCCAAGCGCACGACGGCCGGGCAAAATGGGATTGACGCTCGTCGTTCAGACGATCCCGTATGCTGCCGACATGGTACGAGTCGAGTTCCGGGTTCTTGGAACATTGGAAGCCGTGGTCGATGGTTCTCCCGTGCCGATAACCTCTCCGCGGCAACGTATAGTGCTGGCCAATTTGCTGATGGCCGCCAACCATGTCGTGACCGTCGAGAAGCTGATCGGTGCCGTCTGGGACGCTTCCCCGCCGCCCAGCGCGCGCGGTCAGATCCAGATCTGCATCTCCGCGCTGCGCCGGGCGCTCGGCAGTCCGGAGATCATCGACACCAACCCACTGGGGTACTCCATCCGGGTGGACCGCCAGCAGCTCGACTACCTCGTGTTCGACGACGCCCTCGCCCAGGGTCGCTCCGCCGCGGCCAACGGACGGCTGGACGAAGCGCTGGCCCACCTGGACCGTGCGATCGACATCTGGTCCGGCCCGGCGTTGGGCGGAGTGCCCGGCCGGGCCGCGGAGATCGCCTCCCACCGGCTGGAGGAACGACGGATCATGGCGCTGGAGGACCGCGCCGAGATCCGTCTGGGTCTGGGCGGTCATCGGGAGCTGGTCGAGGAACTGGTCGCGCTGACCACGGAACACCCCCTGCGGGAACGCCTGTGGGGATTCCGGATGCTCGCCCTCTACCGATCAGGACGCCAGGCTGAAGCGCTGGCGACGTACCGTCTGGCCCGCACCAACCTGGTGGGCGAACTGGGCATCGAGCCGAGCCAGTACCTGCGCAAACTGGAACGCGCGATCCTCAGCCAGGACAGCAGCATCAGCGGCGACGTGGACGAGGGCGGTACCGGGACCGCCACGGGCCTGCACCGGCCGCAGGAGTTGCCCGCCGATCTGCCGGACTTCGTCGGCCATGCCACGCTTGTCGACACGTTGACTGCCACGCTGACCAGCGAGGACACCACACAGGTGCCGATCGCGATCATCACCGGCGCACCGGGCTGCGGCAAGACCTCGCTGGCCCTGCACGTCGCCCACCTGTTACGCGCCAGATTCGTCAACGGCAGCCTCTACGCCTGCCTGTACGGGAGCACCGCCCAACCACGCTCGACCGACGCGGTACTCAGCGACCTCCTGCACGGACTCGGCGTCGCCCCGGCGGCGATCCCCGGCACGCGGGGTCAGCGGATCAACCTGCTACGCAGCCAGCTGGCGACCCGGCGGCTGCTGATCGTGCTGGACGATGTAGGCAACGAGGACCAGATCGCCGATCTGCTCCCCGGCGTGCCCGGTCCGGCGGTGCTGATCACCAGCCGCCGCAGGCTCGCCGGCATCCCGGGCGCTCGCGCCGTCGATGTCGACATGATGTCGGCCGCCGAGAGCCTGACCCTGCTCGGTCGGATCTGCGGGGAGCAGCGGGTCACTGCGGCACCCGACGCCGCGGCGGAGCTGACCCGGATGTGCGGCGGCCTGCCCCTGGCCGTCCGGATCGCCGCGGTCCGACTGGCCGCACACCCGCACTGGGCGGTCGGCACCCTGGTGGACCGGCTGCGCGACGAGCGGTCCCGGCTGGACGAGCTCTCCCACGGCGACGTCGCGGTCCGTTCGCTGCTCGCCGACGTGTACGAGTCACTCACCGCACCGGCGCAGACCCTGTTCTGGCTCCTCAGCGCACTGGAACTCCACGAGTTCAGCGCCTGGACCGCGGCGGCCCTGCTGGACTGCGACACGAAGCGGGCGACGGCGCTCCTCGACGAGCTCGCGGACGTCCGGCTGCTGGAGGCACACCTCTCCGCGCTCACCAGCCAACCCCGCTATCGATTCCACGAGCTGGTACGGGTGTTCGCGACCGAGCACCGGTTGACGCAGGGCGACCAGAAGGCGTACACGGAGGCGGTCACGCGGTCGCTGGGCGCCCTGCTCGCCCTGGCCGAGGAGGCTCATCAACGGATCTACGGGGGGCGCTTCGCGGTCCTGCACGGGACGGCGCCCCGGTGGGCCGGCGCGCGTGCCGAGTTCGACCGGTTCCTCGGCGATCCGACGGCCTGGTTCGACGAGGAGCGGATCACGCTGGAGGTGGCGGTCCGCCAGGCGGCGGAGCTGGAGCTGGACGAGTTGTGCTGGGAGCTGGCCGTCGTGTCGGTCACCATGTACGAGAGACGCGGCATGTTCGCCGAGTGGCGTACGACGCACACCGTCGCGCTGGAGGCCACCAGTAGGGCCGGCAACCGCCGGGGTGAAGCCGCCGTGCGGGCGTCGCTCGGTTCGCTGGGCGTCGCCCAACACGCCGAGGACGACGGCGAGAACCTGCTGCACGCCATGGAGTTGTTCGACGCGGCAGGCGACGAGGCCGGGTCGGCACTGACGCTGCGCAACCTTGCTCACCTGGACCGGATCCAGGGCCGGCCCGCCATCGCGGTGCTCCGTTACGAGCAGGCCCTGGCGAAGTTCCGGACCGTGGGTGACCTGGGCGCACAGGCCCATGTGCTGAGTGGACTGGCGCGTTGCCATCTGGATCTCGGTTCCCCGGCACAGGCCGAGACCCTGGCGAAGGAATCGCTCGCCCTGGGCGAACAGCTCGGTAACCGGCGCCTCCAGGCACAGGCGTTGTACCGGCTCGGTGAGGTCTTCGCCGACTCCGGACAGTCGTTGACCGCCAAGGCGGTCTTCCAGTCGGCGCTGGATCTGGCGCGGGCACAGGACGACCGCGTCGGCCAGTCCTACGCCCTCAACGGCCTCGGCAGGGCCATGTTGGAGCAGAACGAGTTCACCGCGGCCGAGATCCATTTCAGCGAGGCGGTCGAGCTCTGCCGGGTGACGCGCGAGCGGAACGTACACGCACACGCCCTGTTCGGGCTCGGCCGGGTATACCTGGGCCGGGGCGAGTTCGATACCGCGGAACAGTTCTTCGTGCAGGCCGCGAACGCTTTCGCCATGCAGGAGAACAACCCCTGGCACTCGCGTTCCATCGAAGAGCTGGGCGCGTTGCGCCAGGCTGCCGGCCGGCTACCGGCGCGGGGTGGGAACGAGTCGACCGGAGGTAGGTGAGGACCGGGCCGCGACGTCAACCCCGCTGGCCGGCCAGCCGCCACCGCTCGAGCTTCCCGGCGGACGAGCGCGGTACCTGATCGACGAACGTCACCCGGGTAGGCACCTTGTAGTTGACCAGAACGGCCCGGCAGTGCGCCATGAGCTCACCGCTGCTGACCGAGGCTCCCGGCCTGCGGACTACGTAGGCCCCGACCGTCGACCCGAGCACCTGCTCCTCAGTCGCCACCACCACGGCGTCCAGCACCGCGGGGTGTTCCAGCAACCGGGCCTCGACCTCGTTGGGATAGACCTTCTCGCCGCCCACATTGATCACGTCGTGCCGTCGGGGGGCGAGGAACAGGTAACCGTCCTCGTCGAGCCACCCGAAGTCGCCGACGCTGGCGAAACCGTCGGCGGTCGTTTCCAGCACCTGGCTGCCCAGGTACGCGTCTCCCCTGGAGACCCGGCCGGCGCGCATGAACACCTTGCCGGTCTGTCCCGGGCCGAGCCGGTTCCCGGCGTCGTCCCTGATGCTGATCTTCGTGAAGAACCCGCGACCCACCGTTCCGGGTCGCTGCTGCCATTCGTCCCCACGCACCAGGGTGCCGCCGATGTTCTCGGTCGAGCTGTACACCTCGTACAGGTGCTCTGGCCCGACCAGCTCGATCCACCGCTGCTTGGTGAACGAGTCGCACGACGCGGCTGTGTGCATCACCGTGCGTACGCTGGTGAAGGACGCCGGGTCGGGCTGGAGGAGCAGCAGGATGGTGCGCATGTGCGCCGGGGTGAGCTGGATCCACTCCACCGCGTGGCGCTCGACCAGCTCCACCGTCCAGGCCGGTAGGAAGTACGGCGGCAGAATGGTGGTGTTGCCGTCGAGGAGCCCGTCCAGCAGGGTGGTGAACGGGGCCGCATGGTGCAGGGGGCCGAGGATCAGCTGCCGCTGACCGGATCGCCAGCCGGCACGACGGCGCAACGGCAACGGCACCTGGTGCGGGTCGTAGCCGAGCGGCCCGGGGCGGACCGCGATCTTCGGGTGGCCGGAGCTGCCCCCGGTCGGCAGCAGGTAGCCGATCCGACGGGCCGGCGACCACGCCGACCGGCCCGCGTCGGCGTCGGAGGCGGCCTCGTGGGCGGCGGCTGGGGCGGCGGCTGGGGCGGCGGCTGGGGCGGCGGCGGCGATGAGCTGAGCCCGGCCGTAGGTCCGGCCGATGAAGGCGAGGAGCTTCTCCCGCTCGGGTCCGGGCGAGGCCGGGTTCAGCGGCAGCAGTGGCAGCTCGGCAGAGAGGACGGCCACGATGTCTACCACCGCCTGGATCGTGTTGTTCGCCTCGACCGCGACCACTCCCGGGCCGGTCCCCCGGGCGGCGGCGTCCACCAGTGCGTCCGCCCGCCGGCCGCTCCGCTCGGCCAACTCCCGCCACGTCAGTACCTGCTCGACGGAGTTCTCGTCGAAGCCGACGACCGCGGGCTGGTCGGTTGACGTCGCCGCGATATCGGTGATCCGCTGACGGATCGATACGGTCATTCGGGCCTCCCACGATCGAGTGCGTCGGCATCCGCCCGGCGGTCGACGACATGTCGGACGGTCCGGCCGAGTGGACGTGAACCCACGCGGCAGACCGGCCGCCGCACGCCTGATGGACGCAGGTCGATGATGTCCGGTGCGGCCCGGCGCACGCAGGGAACAACCGGCAGAACAACGCACACGATCCGACCCGTGAGTCGCTGCCGGTCCTTCCCTACTGCCCGGCACGGGGCGCTCAATAATCTGGCGCACATGGTTTCACCAGGGCATGTCGATAGTGCCGTGCCGGGCACTCGGACGACGCCGACCCGCCAGGCAACCCGGACCCGCGGCCCCCGCCGCCGGGAGCGATCGGTGAGCCTGGCCCCCCGGCCATCGGTGACCGTGCCGTTCAGCGGGACACGATCGGCCGAGGGGCCGCTCAACATCGGCCAGTACAACATCCTGCAGTGGCTCCGCGGTGAGTCGGAGCAGTTCTTCGCGGCCGTCGCCGGAGAACTCGACGTTCCGGCCACAGCCGTCGTCGACGACGTCGCCGAGGCACTCGCGGCCCTGGTCGCACGGCACGAGGGACTGCGTACGACGTACGTCGACGGCGTCGCACCACGACAGTTCGTGCACGCCACCGGTGACCTCGTCGTGGAGGTCTACGCGATCGAGGCCGCCGACCCGCGGCTCGTCGACCGGGCCGGCCTGACCCGGGACCTCATCCGTCGGTTGCGCGCCGCAGGCGCCTACCGCATCGACGAACTGCCGGTCCGGGTCGCCCTCGCGGTGCTGCCGGGTGACCCGTCCACCGGCTCCGCCCCGGTGGTGCAGGCCGCGGTGATCGGTTGCTCGCACCTCGCCGTCGACTACCAGGCGATGGAGATCGTCAAGAGGGAGTTCGCGGACCTGATCCGGGATCGCACCGCACGACCGGCCGGTGGACCACCGATCCAGCCCTTGGACCTGGTCGCCCTGGAGAACACGCCCAAGGCACTGCGGCACGAGGAGACGGTGCTGAACTACTGGCGCGACCGGCTGTCCCGCATGCCGCAGTGTCTGTACCCGGTCCCACGGGGCGCGGCGGGCGACGGATCGGTAGCCGTCGAGATGACCTCCGCCGCGGCCGGGATGGCGTTGCGAGCGGTGACGGCGCGCACCAGGACGAGTCGCGCCAGCGTCGTGCTGGCGGCGATCGGCGCGGTGCTCTCGCACCGGACCGGCAGCCGGGAGCTCGTGCTGCCCACCCTGTCCGCCAACCGCTTCGAGCCGTACCTCCGGCAGCACGTCGGCAGCCTCGCACAGCTCGCGTTGATCACGCTCACGATCGGTGACACCACCCTCGACCGGCTGGTCCGTCAGGCGTGGGCCGCGGTGGTCGACGCGAGCAGGCACGGCCGGTACGACGTGGACCGGCAGCGTGCCGTCGCCGGCCGGATCGAGCACGAGCGCGGCATCGTGTTCGACTGCGAACCGCTGTTCAACAACCTTGTCATCGAGTCAGGTCCGGCAGCAGGCAGGGCCACGGCACCCGCACCCGCACCTGGTGAACTGGACGCCGCGCGACGCGCGACGCAGCTCCGGCGGCAGCCGATGCCCGTCGGGACCACGCTGATCCGGTTCGATCTCTACGGGACCGACGGACAGTTGCGTCTCGGCTGTTGGAGCAGCGACACCTGCCGCATCTCCGCCGACGAGACCGAAGCGTTGCTCCTGGCGGTCGAGAACCTGTTGATCACGGCGGCTTCCGGTGACCTCGACGCCCGGGGGATCCGTGGCGCGATCCCGCTCGACCCGGTACAGCGGGGGCCGGGCTGGCTGTTCGTGGACGGCTGCTGGGTCGAGGTGACCGAGGTGCAACGGCTGCTCGGCGACGCACTGGCGTCCACCGGTGCCAGGGCCTTCACCGCCGTGCACGGTGTGCCGTTGGCCGCTCGTCTGGCCCGGACCGAGGCCGTACGCACACCTGAAGATGCCCACGCCGCGTGCATGGCGGCGCTGAGCGCGTATCCGACGGCAATGGCGCCACAGCACTACGTCATCTGTGAACGCATCCCGGATGACCCCGACGACCCGGCCGCATGGACCGACGTGTGTTGCCAGGGATCCGGCCGAAAGGGAGTCGACCGTTGACCACCAGCGAGATCACATCCACCAAGCTCACGCCCTCGGTGACCGGCGACGAGTCGGCACTGCCCGGCGTGCTGACCGCGCCCACCGACGGCGTGCCGGCCGCGAGTCATCTCGCCGGGGTCCGGGATTCGGTCCGTCGGCAGCTGCGTACCCACGGCGCGGTCCTGCTGCGCGGCTTCGACGTCGGCGGGGTCAGCGGGTTCGAGCGGGTCGTCCGGGCGGTGTCCGGCGCACCGCTGTCCTATGCCGAGCGGTCGTCACCACGCAGCACCATCGCGGGCCAGGTCTACACGTCGACGGACTACCCGCCGACCGAGGAGATCTTCCTGCACAACGAGAACTCGTACCAGGCGACCTGGCCGTTGACGTTGTTCTTCTACTGCATCACCCCGCCCGACACGCTGGGTGCCACTCCGCTCGCCGACACCCGTCGGGTTCTGCGGTCGATCGACCCGACCGTGCGGGAGGAGTTCGCCCGGCGCGGCTGGACCGTGGTCCGCAACTTCACCGAGGGCTTCGGCGTGCCGTGGCAACAGGCGTTCAACACCACCGACCGGGCCGAGGTCGAACGCTACTGTGCGGCGAGCGGTGTGGAGGTCCGGTGGATCGGGCGCACCGGCCTGCGCACGACGGCCCGCCGACGGGCGGTGCACCAGCATCCGGTGACCGGCGAGACCGTCTGGTTCAACCACCTCACGTTCTTCCACGTGACCACGCTGCCCGAGGAGGACTGCGAGGGGTTGCGGGAGATGTTCGACGAGGCGGACCTGCCCACCAACACGTACTACGGAGACGGCGGGCCGATCCCCGACGAGATCGTGGCACACCTGCGCGACTGCTACCGCGCCGCCCAGCGACGATTCGACTGGCAGCGTGACGACGTGTTGATCGTCGACAATATGCTGTCAGCCCACGGTCGTGAACCGTTCACCGGATCCCGCAGAATCGCCGTCGCGATGGCCGAACCATTGCCGGTACCGTAACGCCAGGTGGCGCCGGGTCGCCGGAGGGCCGCCCCGGTGGCGGCCCTCCGGCGACTCCTCCGGGAGGGATGATCAGCCCCACGGAGTGTCGCCAGGAACGGCGACCACCGAGGTGAACGGCGTGGTGAGCAGGTACGGACCGGAAACCATTGACACTCGCAACTCGGTACCCCTTGTCTGCTTCGGCTCTCGTGCCGGCTGCCGCCGACAGAACGAAGCTATGGCCGGCCGTTTTCAGGTCCCCATCATCACGCTTTACCCACCGGCCGGGACCTACCCTGCCGGTGATAGTGACATGGAGGCGCGTGGAACGACGATTGAGCAAGAAATGCCTACTCTCCGTCAACGAAGGCGACCTTCCTCATGGCCTCATCTCGGGACCACCGGACCGATACGCCGCATGCCGGTACCGCGGCGCTCATCTGCATACCCAGCGCCGGTAACGGCCACTTCCAGTTCGATCGGTGGCCCGACGCCGTCGGCCCGTGGTGTGTCGTCCGTACGCCGGCCGCAGGCGGGCCAGGCGGCGGAGCACAGGGGACCGACTCGACGGCCACCGGTCCACCGGCACCGCCCACGCTGCCGGAGCGGGCCGCGGAACTCGTGGCCGGTCTGGTGCGCCGAGGGGTCGAGAGGTTCGCGGTCTTCGGCCACGAGAGCGCCGCGCTGCTCGGCTACCAGGTCGCGGTCGAGTTGGACCGGCGGGGCGCGCCGGCGCCCCTGCGCCTGTTCGTATCGGGCTGTCCCGCACCCCACCGTCTCCACCGGTCGGCCGGCGAGGCGCAGACCGAGCCGACCGACGACGAGCTGACCGCACGCGTGCTGGCGACCACGGTGGCCACGGGCGGCAACCCGATGCCGTCGGTCGTCGCGACCGGCGTACGTGCGCTCCGGGCCGACCTGGCCACGTTGCGGGCCTACCGGATACCCCGCCCGACGCCGCTGCGCTGCCCGTTGACCGCGATCCGGTGGCTGGACCAGGGCATCGCACCGGAGGCACTGGCCAGCTGGTCGGCGTACGGGGACACCGAAGTGGTGCAGTTGCCCGGATCCAGGTTGAGCTATGCGACCGAGCCGGCCGACCTGTTGCGGGTCATCGCCGACCGGGCGCCGGCCGGTGATCCCCGGCGGCCGGCCGAGCGGTGACAGCGGCCGGCCCGGACGCCACCCTCCCGGGACCGCCCACGCCGGCGGACGGGAGCGGGTCCGCCGGGACACCACGGCCGGCACCGGGGCGGAGGACCGTGGACGACCGGCTCAGATCAGACCGGCCGCTACCCCGCAGGCCACGGCGTGGGCCCGGTTGCGCACCTGCAACCGCGCCATCATGTCGTAGATGACGTTCTTCACCGTGTGGTGGGAACACAGCAGTGACCTGGCGATCGTCGCGTTGTCCTGGCCCTCGGCCATCAACGCGAGCACCCTCGTCTGCCGGGGCGTCAGCGGCGACCGGCCAGCCGACCGGGACGTTCCGGCCGGGTCCGGCGTACCGACGCCACCGAGCACCCCGACCAGCACCTCGTGCGGCAACCGGACCTCGCCGTCGCGGGCGGCCCGCAGCGCGGCGGCCAGCCGGCCCGGTGTGGCGTCGGTGAACCGGAGCATCACCAGGGTCCCCGACCGTAGTACGCGGACCACGTCCGTCGGCGAGAAGCGGTCCGCGATCACCAGCGTTCCCCGCGGCGCGGACCACGGCTGCGGCGGGCACGCCACCAGCGCCTCGCTCACCGTGGCGACCGCGGTGACGATGACGGTGTCCGGTGATCCGTACGGCTCGGGCACCGAGGTGACGCCGGCCTGCCGCAGGGCGGCCAGCACCTCGGCCCGGATGACCGCGTCCGGGGCCACCAGATGTGCGGTCGGGGACGTCATGCGCCTCTCCTGTCCGTCGTTCACAACATCCCGGCCCGCAGGGCGAAGGCCACCGCGTGGGCCCGGTTGCGCAGCCGGAACCGCCGCGTGATGTCGTGCACGACACTGGTCACGGTGCGCGTCGAGTAGCACAGCTCCTGCGCGATCTCACCGGTCTCCCGTCCGTCGGCGAGCAGCCGCAGCACCGCGCGCTCGCGGTCGCTGATGTTCGACGCGAGGGTGCCGGCGGGAACGGTCGGCGCGGCGAGCAACCGGTCGAGCATGTCCGGCGAGACCGTGCAGTCCCCCTCACCGGCGGCCAGCACGGTGCGGGTGAGCCGCTCCGCGGTCGCCTCCCGGCGTCGGAGCAGGCCGCGCGCACCAGCCGCGATGGCCCACAGCGCCTCAGCCGGCTCCACCTCGGGCACCACGAGCACCACCTCGGGGCGGTCCGCCCCGGCACGGACGGCCCGCACCGTGTCCAGCGCGTCCTGGCCCAGTTGGTCGACGACCAGGACCGTGACCGCGGCCCGCTCCCGCGTCGTCACCACGGTGATGTCCGGGCACCCGAGCATCGCGCTCGTCACGCCCGCCTCCAACACCGGGTCGGTCGCCACGACATTGACCCACATCGGTTCGCCCATCACGCCTCCTTCGTCGCCGCGCCGTGGCGTGGCGTGGCGTCGGAATCTCCTGGGCGTACGGTTCCGCGACGAGCTAACTGGTCGCTGTCGGCTCGCTGTCAGCCACCGGCGCCGGACGATAGCGGACCATCGACTCGCTATCGTCGCCCCGCGCCGCGACCCGGTCGCCGAACAGGCAGCCAGCGGGAAGCGACGACAGTCGACGTCTCCCGCAGGTCTGCCGATTCTTCTCTGCAGCCGGTCCGGGTCCCGTGGAACATTGACAACCGTTGCGGACCCGTGCCGAAAAGGTGGGTCACCGCCGTTACCGGAGGAGCGGTGGATGGACGACTCGGCAGAGCTCGCCGCCACTCCGACAGCGCATTCGACCGGGCGGCACGCACCAGTGTCGCGTCGTGGAGACCCTGGTCGAATGGGCGGCGGTGGCTTCGCGTCACCACACCGGCCGCGCCTGCCGGGTCGACGGACGCGAACTGAGAGCAACAAGGGCCGATACCGGACAATCGCCGAACCGGCGGGACGTGGGGTGAATCAGTGATCAGTTCTGACGTCAGTGGAATCGCTGCGGATCTGGCGGCGAATGCCACTCTCCTGGAGATCGCCGAGAATCTGGGACTCTCACCGCTGCTCGACCGTGGGACGCCGTTCACGCTGGCCGAGGCAACGGCGGCGGCCGGCGTCGCCGAAGCGCGCATCCTGCCGTTCCTGCGCGCCATGGTCGCCGCCGGTCTGCTCGAGCACGACGCCGAGACCGGGCTGTTCGCGCCCTGCGCCCAGCTCGCGGACCGCAGGTACGAGGCGGGTTACCTCTCCTGGTCGCTCAACGCCAACCGGCCGTACATCGATCACGCCGAGCGGTTCCTGCGCGAACCGGAGACGGCCGGCCGGCACCACCAGCGCGACGGCCGACGGGTGGCGGTCTCGTCCCGCTGGATCGGCTCGTACGGCTTCTATCCCGGGGTGTTGTCCGAGATCATCAGCCGCAAGCCCCGGCGCATCGTCGATCTCGGCGCCGGTGCGGGCGCGTTGCTGATCCGGCTGCTGACCGAGCTGCCCACCAGCACCGGCGTGGCCCTGGACCTCAGCCCGGGGGCGTGCGAGGAGGCCGAACGCGCCGGTCACCGCGCCCAGGTGGGCGATCGGCTCACGGTGGTCAACCGGTCCGTCGAGACGCTCGTGGACGACCCGGGTCCCCTCGCCGGCGCGGACATCGTCCACGCCGGTTTCGTCATGCACGACGTCGCGCAGACTCCCGAGGTCTTCGCTGGTGTCCTGCGGTCGTGCCGCGACCACCTCGCCGACGGCGGCTGCCTGGTGGTCACCGATGCGGTGCCGTACGTGGACACACCGGGCGAGCGCGCCTTCAGTGCCCTGTTCAGCTACCTCCACGAGAGTGCGATGGGTGTACGGCTGCCGGCCGAGGACCAGTGGTGCGAACTCTTCCGGCAGGCCGGCTTCTCCGACGTGACCAGCACCCCCCTGCCGATGCCCGGCAGCCGGCTCTTCGTGGCCACCCGATGAGCCGGAACGACGGATCACCGGCCCTGGCGGAGCACGACGCCGAGTGGATGGCCCGGGCCCTGTACGAGGCGCGGCAAAGACGCGTACCGATCGCCCCGTTCACCGACACCCGCCCCACGCTCGACGCGGCGGGCGGCTACGCCGTCCAGCGTCGGCTGACCGACCTGCTGGTCGCCGACGGCGAGCGGGTGATCGGTTACAAGGCCGGGCTCACCTCCACCTCGATGCAGGAGATGTTCGGGGTCGACGCACCGGACTACGGCCCGGTGTTCGCCTCGACCGTCCACCCGGACGGCACCCGCTTCGCTCCTGGCGAGTTCATCTCGCCGAAGGTGGAAGCCGAGATCGTCTTTCGGCTGGCGAGCCCGTTGACCGGTCCCGGCGTCACGGTGGAGCAGGCCCACGCGGCGATCGGAGAGGTCGTCGCCGGTCTCGAGATCGTCGACTCCCGGATCGCGGACTGGCGCATCCGACTGGGCGACACGATCGCCGACCTCGCCTCGAACGGCGCAGCCGTCCTGGGACGTCCGGTCCCGGCCCGCCCGGACCTGGACCACCGGCTCGTACGAATGGCCTTCCGCCGCAACGGGGAGCTGGTCGCGTCCGGTCGGGGCGCCGACGCCCTGGGCGACCCGGTGGCGGTGGTGGCGTTGCTGGCGAACCTGCTGGGCGAGAACGGCGTCACGCTGGAGGCCGGGCAGCTGATCATGACCGGTGCCCTGCACGCCGCGGTCCCGCTGCGCCCCGGCGACACCTACACCGCCGAATTCGACCAGCTGGGCGCGGTCACCCTGCACGTAGCGCATGCGTAGTCACGACCCGGGTAGGAAGGCGATCCCCTCGATGAATCCAGAACGACGGCTGTCAGTCGGGGTACTCGGCGCCGGACTCATCGGCGTCGACCTGGCGATGAAGGCCGACCGGTCCGCCGCCCTGGACCTTCACCTCGTCGTCGGCCGGACGGCCGAGAGCCCGGGCCTCAAGCGGGCCGCCCGGCTGGGGCTGCCGGTCACGAGCCGGGGCCTGCCCGCACTGGCCGACCTCGACGCACCGCTCGACGTGGTCTTCGACGCCACCGACGCCGGCTCGCACGCCGAACACGCCGAGGCGCTGGCACCGCTCGGCACGCTGCTGGTCGACCTGACGCCCAGCCGGATCGGGCGGATGGTCGTCCCCACCGTGAACGGCGCGGACGTCACCGCCCACCGCGACCTCAACATGGTCAGCTGCGGCGGACAGGCGGCGGTGCCGATCGTCCGGGCGGTCGCGCGGGCCCACCGCGTCGACTACGTGGAGGTGGTCGCGACCGCCGCGACGCTCAGCGTCGGCCGTGGGACCAGGCTGAACATCGACGAGTACGTGGAGACCACCCAGGACGCGCTGCGCGAGTTCACCGGCGTCGGGGACGTGAAGGCCATCCTCAACATCAGCCCGGCCCGTCCTCCGGCGACCTTCCGGGTGGCCATCTCCCTGATCGGCGCGGGGCTGACACCCGATTCGGTGCGCCCACTCGTGGCCGCCGCCGCCGCCGACGTCCGTGCCTTCGCCGCCGGCTACACCGTGACGAGTTGCCTCGTGGCGGACGACAGCAGGGCGTTCATCGCCGTGGAGGTGACCTCCACGGGCGACCAGATACCCGCCTACGCGGGCAACCTCGACATCATCAACTCCGCGGCGATCCGGGTCGCCGAGCGCTGTGCGGTGGCACGCCGACCGATCGACGTCCTGGAGGGGGCATCATGAGCCGGCAAGCCGTGGAGAACACGCCGGGGCGACCGATCCTGATCCACGACCCGACGTTGCGCGACGGCCACCACGCCGTCCGCCACCAACTCGGGCGGGACCAGCTCCGGGCGTACGCCGAGGCCGCCGACGCGGCCGGGGTGCCCGTCGTCGAGGTGGGGCACGGCAACGGCCTGGGCGCCTCCTCCCTCCAGGCCGGCCGCGCCCTGCTCAGCGACGCGGCGATGCTCTCGGTGGTCCGGGACGCGTTGTCGACCAGCAGGCTCGGGGTGTTCATGCTGCCGGGCTGGGGCACCACCGAGAACCTCCGGCAGGCCATCTCGTACGACGTCGACCTCGTCCGGATCGGCACCCACTGCACCGAGGGCAACCTGGCCGAACGGCACCTCGGGCTGCTGCGCGACGTGGGCGTCGACGCCCACGGCGTACTGCTGATGAGCCACATGGCGACTCCCGAGCGCCTGGCCGAGGAGTGCGCGCGGCTCGTCGGGTTCGGCGCGACCGGCGTGGGAATCCTCGATTCCTCCGGCTACTACCTGCCGCCGGACGTGAGCACGCGCATCGCGGCCATCCGGTCCGCGGTCGACGTGCCGGTGATGTTCCACGGGCACAACAATCTCGGTATGGCGGTGGCGAACTCGATCGCCGCCGCCGAGGCGGGCGCCACCATCCTGGACGCCTGCGCCAGGGGGTTCGGCGCGGGGGCCGGCAACACGCAGTTGGAGGTCCTCGTGCCCGTGCTCGAACGGCTGGGCTACCACACCGGCATCGACCTCTACCGGCTGCTGGACGCGGCGGACATCGCCGAACGGGAACTGATGCCCGCACCGCCCACCATCGACTCGATAGGCGTGGTGAGTGGTCTCGCCGGGGTGTTCTCCGGATTCAGGAACCGGGTGCTGGACGTCGCCGCCCGCGAGGGCGTCGATCCGCGCGACGTCTTCTTCGCGCTGGGCCGCCTGCAGGCGGTGGCCGGACAGGAGGACCTCATCGAGGACGTGACGCTCACGTTGCGTGCCGGCTCCACGGGTCGAGGTGAACGGATGACGAGCCATGTTTGACCAACTCAAGGCCATTCTGGTCGAGGACCTGCAGATGCGCACCGAGGACGTCGTCGCCACCGCCGACCGCGCCGAGGTGGGCCTCGACTCGCTCACCGTGGTCGAGCTGTCGGCCCTGCTCAGCCAGCGGCTGGACATCGAGGTCTCCGACTACGAACTGCTGGAGCTCGCGACCGTCGGCGACATCGCCGATCTGGTCGCGGAGCGCTGTCGTGGGTGAGACCGCCGGGCCGTCCCACGCCGCCACCCGGGGCCTGTCGCGCAACGAGTCGCCACACGACCCGCTGCCCGACATCGTCGCCTCGGTGGCGGCGGGCGGCCGGGACGTCAACCGCTATCCCGACCCGGCGTGTACCGACCTGATCCTGGCGCTCGCCGACCGCCACGGTGTGGAGGCCGACCGGGTGGCGGTGGGCGCCGGGTCCTGTGCGTTGCTCCAGTCGCTGTTCCAGCTCGCCGGGTCGGGGGCCACGGCCGTCTACGCCTGGCGGTCCTTCGAGTACTACCCGGTCCTCGCCGACCAGCTGGGGGTCCGCTCGGAGCGGGTGCCGCTGGTCGACGACACGCACGACCTCACCGCCATGGCCGATCGGATCACCGCCACCACCCGGCTGGTCGTCATCTGCAATCCCAACAACCCCACGGGCACCCTGGTCGGCCCGGAACAGCTGCGCGCGTTCCTCGATCGCACCCCGCCGACCTGCCTGGTGGCCCTGGACGAGGCGTACTTCGAGTACGTCGACGAGCCCGCCGGGGCCGGCGGCCTCGCGCTGTGCGACAGGTATCCGAACCTGGTGGTCCTGCGCACGTTCTCGAAGGCGTACGGCCTGGCGGGACTTCGGGTCGGCTACCTCGTCGGCGCCCCACACGTCGTGGCGTCGCTGCGCGAGATGGCGTTGCCCTACGCGGTGAGCGGTCCGGCCCAGCGCACGGCGATCGCCGCCCTCGGCGTCGAGGAGGTGCTCCTGACGCGGGCCCGGGAGACGATCGCCGAGCGGACCCGGGTGCGCGCGGCCCTGCTCGCCGACGGCTTCGCGGTTCCCGTCAGCCAGGCCAACTTCGTCTGGCTCGGGCTCGGCGAGGACGCGGGCCCGTTCGGCCGCTGGTGTGCACGGGCCGGTGTCGAGACGCGGGTCTTCGACGGTGACGGCGTTCGGGTGTCGATCGGTTCGCCCGCGGACAACGACGCGTTCCTCGCGGCGGTGCGCCGGTGGCGTATCCGCAGGGCGGCGGAACTGCTCACGACGGGAACGGTGGGATGATGCCGGAGAACACAGCCCTCCCCCGGAGGGTGGTCGTCGCGCCGGGGATGTGCAGCGGTGGCTCACTGATCTTCGGGCGGATCGGTGACTGGACGTGGGAGTCGGTGGCCGAGGCCTGCCGCACCAACGTGCACGCCGCCCGTACCGCCGAGGGCCAACCTACCTATCTGTCGTTCTACTACTACCGGGTGCGTGGCGGGAAGGTCGTTCATCCGCACGGCCTGACCTTCGGCGACGAGCTCGACGTGACGTCGAGGGTCTTCCAGTTCGGCGGCGGCTCGGTGCTCACCCTGCACCGGCTCGCGCCCGCCGGTTCCGGCCCCGGCACCGCGGTCCTCGATCCGGCGGAGTTCTACGAGACGCCGAACCCGGAGTGCATGTACGCGGAGACGCTCAACCGGTGGATCGCGCGTGGCCGTCCGGACAGCAACCGGGTCCTCACCGAAACCGTCCCCCACGACTTCGACCACGTCGATCTACCGCGACTTCCCAATCGGTTCTCACCACGTACGCTCGTCGGCCGGGCCCGTCACGCGGGCAGCTTCTGCGCTCCGGGGCCGCCCGGATTCACGCTCGCCGGGCAGGAGCAGTCCTTCGCGTACGCGTTGGACGCCGTACGGGACATCAACGGCGCCGGACTGGTCTACTTCGCCTCGTACTTCTCGATCTTCGACACCGCGCTGTTGCGACTGTGGCGCGGGCTCGGCCGTAGCGAGCGACAGTTCCTCCAGCGGCGGGTGATCGACCAGAAGGTGGGCTTCTTCGGCAATGCCGACCTAGGCGCGCTCTTCACCATCACCGCGCGGAGATGGCAGAACGTCGCCGACCCGCTCTCCGAGATCGCCGACCTCGAGCTCCGCGAGTCCACCACCGGCCGGCTGCTGGCGGTCGCGGCGATCGAGACGGAAACGCCGTCGACGCCGGCATGAGGACGGTGCCGTCGACGCCGGCATGAGGACGGGGTCGACGGCGACAGGTCGCGGGGTCGGTCGGCCCGGCCCGGGCCGACATTGCACGGGCACGGTGGCGAACCTGCGACCGTGCCCGTCCTGGCGTGGCTGACGTTCTTCACCGGGTGCTCGGCACGTCGCACCGCAGGGACCGGACGGGTGCGATCCGTGGGCCGTCCAGCGCGGACGGCCCACGGATCGCACCTTTCCCGGCTGAGGCACCGGGGCCGGGCGGGCTTACCGTCCCGCTGTCGTCGCGGGCTGCCCTGTCGTCGCGGGCTGCCCTGTCGTCGCGGGCTGCCCTGTCGTCGCGGGCTGCGCGCCGGTCAGCGTCACGGGACCGAACCGCCGCAGCGCCACCACGAGGTTGACCGCCGCGAGGGTGGACAGGGCGGCGAGGACGAGCAGGGTAGTCGTCACCCCGAAGCGGCCGATCGCCACTCCGCCGGCGACGAAGCCCAGCGGGCCGGCGATGTTGCTGATGGTCATGACCGCCTGGATCACCTTCGCCCGGATGTCGGCCGGGAACCGGGTGGCCAGGATGCTGAAGAACGGGGCGTTGGACAACGGAAGCGCCGCACCGGACACCGCGAGCGCGGCGACCAGGACCGGCACCGGCACGTCGAACAGCAGCACCCACCAGGGAAGGACGAGCTGGAAGGCGGCCAGACCGAAGACCAGCGTCGGGGACAACCGGCTGCCGACCAGATAGCTGACCGCCGCCCCGGCGATGGCACCGGCACCGAAGCCCGACAGCAGCAGCCCGCCGACCTTGGCATCGCCGCCGAAGCGGTCGAACGCCAGCAGCGGCAGCGCGAGCATCAGGACCCGCATGAGGAAACCGAAGCTGACGGTCGAGACCATCACCCGGCGGAGGAAGTCGTCTCCGAGCACCGCGCGTACGCCGGCCAGGACCCCCGTGTGGGTCGCGGTCTGCTGCTCCGACCGGGGTGGCGGCGGTGCCGTCCGGGACGTGCGGGGGACGAACCACCACAGCAGCAGACCTGACAACGCGTAGGTCGCGGCGTCGAACCACAGCACCTGCTCCGCACCGAGGGTCGCGATCAGCACACCGGCCACGGCCGGACCGGCGAGCGCGGCGACGTTGAAGCACCCTTCCAGCACGCTGTTCGCCCGCATCAGTGCCTTCGGGTCCGGACCGGCGAGCTCGGTGGCCAGGTCGCGTTGGGCGGCGAAGTAGGGCACCCCGAGCACGCCGATCACCGCGACCACCGCCAGCAGCAGGGGGAAGCTGAGCCGGTCCAGCGCGGCCAGCACGGGGATCGCCGCGATGGCCACGGCCTGGGCGAAGTCGGCGACCACCATGGTCCGGCGGGCGCCAAACCGTTGGATCACCTCACCGCCGGCGAATCCGAGCAGCGCCATGGGCAGCACCGACACGGCGAAGACCAGACCCGCCCGGGGCGCCGAGTCGGTGCTCTCCAGGACCAGCCACGGCAACGCGAGCATCGTCATCTGGCTGCCGAAGGCGGAGCCGCTGCCGGCGGCGTACACCGCCACGAGTGCCCGGCCGGCCGGAGCAGGTCCGGGCGGTGGCGCGGTGTGCACCCCGTTCACCGTCGCCCGGCCGGCGTGTCGATCAGCGTCGTCACGATGTGGGCGAGGTCCGCCACGTACTCCTTCATGACCGAGAAATGCTCACCCTTCATCCGGTGGACCGCCACCTCGCCGGTCCGTTCCCGCCACCGCTGCAGGTAGTCGTCGAAGCTCTGCCCGGAGCTGACGACCTCGTGCGCGCCCAGCGCCAGTTCGTCGCTGACGATCAGGTCCAGGTGACCGGCGTACGGGCGGTCACGGTAGGACAGCACCATCTCCATGACCTCCTCCCACATCCGCGCGGCGGGCAGCCACATCGTCCCCGCGCCGCGCTCGGGCAGGGTGATGCCGTCGTTGCCGACGATGTCGTCCACGATGTGTTCGAGCAGCGCCAGGGTCTCCTGCCGGAGCACCGAGGTGTCCTCGTCCGGCGGTGCCGCGTCGAGCCGCTCCAGGTTCGTCACGCACTTCCTGATCAGGGCGTACTCGTCCCAGAGGTGCTCCTTCTGCCAGGCGTCCTGCCCCGGGTCGAGCAGGATGAAGGTGACCTCCTCGCCGTCGTCCGCCAGCCGGGTGGCCATCTCGCTGCTCACCCCGCCGCCGCCACACCAGCTGAAGATCCGGTACGGCCCGTGCGGGACGTCCGCCCGCAGCTCCGCGACGTAGCGGGCCGCCATCTCCTCGGTGGACGGGACCGCGCCGGTCGACGGGTCACGGCCCGGCCATTCGAACGCGACCACCGGCAGGTCCGGGTCGAGGTGTTCGGCCAGCCGCCGGTACCAGTGCGCGCTGCCGCCGCCGGGATGCACGCACACCAGCGGGGGCTTGTCACCGGTACGGCGCAGCCAGAGCAACGCCGTGGCCGGCGACCGGTGGCGATCGATCGACTCGGCGAGCGCCGCGAGCGTGCGGTGCTCGACGAAGGACCGCACGGTCGTCTCGATGCCGTGCCGGTCCCGCAGCATCGCGATCGCCCGCAACGTCAGCAGCGAGTGCCCACCGAGGTCGAAGAAGTCGTCGTCCCGGCCGACCCGGGGCAGGTGGAACAGATCGGTCCAGACCTCCGCCACCGCCAGTTCCGTCGGCGTACGCGGTGCGCTGTACTCCCGTGCCGACGTGCCCGCCACCGGCCGGGGCAGCGCGGCCCGGTCGAGCTTGCCGTTGTTGTTCAACGGAAGCCCGTCCAGGCGTACCCAGGCCGTCGGGACCAGGAAGCCGGGCACCCGGCTCCGCATCAGGTCGCCGAGCCGGGCGGGGTCGGTCGGGCCGTCCTCGTCGAGGACGACGTAGCCGACGAGCTGCTTGATCCCGTCGACACCCTGGTACGCCGCCGCCGCGGCGGCCCGCACCGGGGGCAGCTCGGCGAGCGCGACCTCCACCTCGCCCAACTCGACGCGGTGTCCGCGGATCTTCACCTGGTGATCGCGCCGCCCGACGAAGCGGAGCGTGCCGTCCGGGTCCTGGCGGACGATGTCCCCGGTGCGGTAGAGCCGGTTCCCCGGCGAGTCCCCGGACGGGTCCGGTACGAAGCGTTCGGCGGTCAGGTCCGGCCGGCCCTGGTATCCCCGGGCGACGCCCGGCCCGCCCAGCAGCAGCTCACCCGGCACACCGAACGGAACCGGATCGAGGTTCTCGTCGACGACCTGCACGTAGGTGTGGTTGATCGGCTTCCCGATCGGGATGGCATCGGTGACCGCGGGCAGCGGAATCCGTGGGTGGACGGTGGCGAACGTGGTGCTCTCGGTCGGGCCGTACCCGTTGCTGACCACCACACCGTGCGCCATCGCCGTACGCACGTGCAGCGGAGACAGCACCTCCCCACCGACCACCACCTCGCGTACCCCGGCCAGCGCCTGCGGCCGGACGTCCAGGATGGTGGCGAAGAGGCCAGTGGGCAGGCACAGCACGGTCACCCCGTGCCGGCGCAGGATCTCCTCGAGCTCGGCTGCGGTGGGCGTCTCCGGGGCGACGACCAGTCGTGCCCCGTTGCACAGCGCGCCCCAGACCTCGAACGTCGACGCGTCGAAGGCGAGCGTGCCGGCCTGCAGCAGGACCTGGTCGGCGTCCAGCCGCACGTAGTCCTGACCGTGCACCAGCCGTACGACGCCCCGGTGCGGGACCAGCACGCCCTTCGGACGCCCGGTGGACCCGGACGTGTACGTGATGTAGGCGAGGTTCTCCGGGGACAGGGCCACCGGTGGCGCGCTGGTCGGCAGGCTGCTGTGCGACCACCAGCCGGGGTCCAGGCTCAGCGTGGTCAGCCCGGCGCGGGTCGCGAAACGGTGGGCATGGCCCGGCCCGCTCAGCAGGATCCGGGTGCCGGAGTCGTCGAGGAGGTACCCGATGCGGTCGTCCGGGTACTTCGGGTCGAGCGGCAGGTAGCAGGCACCGGCCTTGAGGATGCCGAGCAGCGCGACCACCGCGTCGATCCCGCGGTCCATGCACACCGCGACCGGCGTCTCCGGGCCGGCGCCCTGCTCACGAAGCGCCCACGCCAGCTGGTTGGCCCGGGCGTCGAGCTCGCCGTAGGTCAGGCGCGACTCGCCGCACTCGAGCGCGACGGCGTCCGGCCGGGCGTGTGCCTGGGTGGTGAACAGGTCGGTGACGCAGACCTCGGGCAGCGCGGGCCAGTCCCGCTGCGGCACGGTGAACCGGTGTGCCGGGGTCCCGCCGAGGTCCACCGGACCGGCGCCGTCGTCGGCGACCATCGCGGCGAGCATCGCGAGGAAGGTCTCCCCCAGGGCGGTCAGCCGCTCCTGCGTCGCCCAGCCGGCCCGGCACTCCAGTCGCAGCTCACCCGGGAAGGTCAAGGTGACCAGGGTGAACTCGTTGGGGCTGTCGTCGACGACCGCGCCGAACACGTCCTGCTGCGCGTCGAGCACGTGGAAGTCGAGATAGGAGAAGATGGCGCTGACCAGTGGCGTGCCGCCGCCCCAGCTCTGTTGCATCGCGGGGATCGGGTAGCGCCGGTGCGGCCAGACGGCGAGCTCCTCGGCGAACACGGCGCGCACGAGGTCGCGCCACCGGGGCGTACGCAGGTCCACCGCGAACGGCACGGTGTTGAGGTACATCCCCATGACCTCGTCGCCGCGTAGCAACTCGGGTCGGCCGTTGACCACCAGACCGCTGAAGAACCGCCGCTGGCCGGTGATGACGCCGAGCATCGCGAGGTGCGCGGTGTGCAGCACGGCCTTGAGTGAGGTCTGCGTCCGGGCGGCCAGCTGCCGTAGCTGCGGTTCGAGATGCCGCCAGGACATCCGCAGCTCCGGCACCGCGCCGTGGCCGGCCGGGGCGGTGTCCGCCGGCAGGGCGACCCGGTCGTGGTCACCGACGCGGTCCCGCCAGAACCCCTGGTCCGCCCCGGAGGACAGCGACCGCCGTTCCCACCTGACGAAGTCGGCGTAGCGCCCCGGGGGCGGGGGCTTCAGCGCGTCGGTGTCGGAGTCCCGGATCGCCCGGTAGGTGTCCCGCAGCTCACCGATGAGGGAGTGGTGGCTCCAGCCGTCCAGGATGGCGTGACACTCCGTGTGGGTCAGCACCCACGTCCGCTCCCCGGTGCGGTGCACGTGCCAGCGCAGCTGCGGTGCGTGGTCGACGGGCAGCCTCGTCGAGTGCATCGTGTGCCGGTACCGCGCCAGGACGTCCTGCTGTTCGGCCTCCGGGAGCCCGCGCAGGTCGTCGAAGCCGATCTCGACCCGCGCGCTGGCGTGGACGAGTTGCATGGGCTCGGAGTAGCCGGACATGTCGAAGGTGGTACGCAGGATCTCGTGCCGGTCGACCAGCCACTGCCCGGCGTCGCGCAACGCGGCCAGGGAGAACGGGCCGTCGTCGACGATGTCGAAGCTCGTGACGTTCTGGTACGCCGGGTGCGAGTCGTCGACGAGCATCTCGTACACCATGCCGGCCTGCACCTGGCCCATCGGGTAGGCGTCGACGAGGCCGTCGGGGAGCCGTTCGCGGTCGGCCGGGCCGATCTGCTCGAACGGGCCGACCAGCGGGTCGTCCGCACCGGTCGCCGGCCGGTCGGCGAGCGTCGCCAGCTGCGCCGCGGTCTGGTGGGTGAAGATGTCCTGCACCGACAGGTCCAGCCCCGCGCGGCGCAGGGCCCCGATCGCGCGGATCGCGCGGATGGAGTCGCCGCCGATGTCGAAGAACCGGTCGTGCACACCGACCCGGGCGACGCCCACCGCCGCACCGAGTGCGTCGGCGACGACGCCTTCGGCGGCGGTACGGGGGGCGACGTACTCTCCGGCCGCTCCGCCGCGACCGGACGTCGGGGCGGGCAGCGCACGGCGGTCCGTCTTCCCGCTGGTGGTCAGGGGCAGCGCGGGGAGCAGCTGCCAGTGGCTCGGGATCATCGCCTCGGGCAGCCGACGGCGCAGGAACGACGCCACCTCGCCCACCTCGACGCCCGTCCCCCGGGCGACGAGGTAGCCGACGAGCTGGCCGTCGTGCACCGTGACGGCGACCGCGGACACGCCCGGATGCTCGGCCGCCACCGCCTCGATCTCGCCGAGTTCCACGCGGTGCCCGCGGATCTTCACCTGGTCGTCGAGCCGGCCGAGGTAGTCGATGCGGCCGTCCGGCAGGTACCTCGCGAGGTCACCGGTGCGGTACAGCCGCCCACCGCCGGCCTCGTCGAACGGGTCGGGAACGAACCGCTGCGCCGTGAGCGCCGGGCGGTGGAGGTAGCCGCGGGCCAGCTGCACACCGCCCAGCAGCAGCTCACCCGGTACGCCGATCGGGACCGGTCGCAGGTTCCCGTCGACGATGTAGGTGCGCGTGTTGGCGATCGGCCTGCCGATCGTGACCGGCGTGCCGGGCTCGCACCGGGCCGCGGTGACGTCGACGGCCGCCTCGGTCGGCCCGTAGAGGTTGTCCAGCCGGCCACCGATCCGCTCGTGGGCGGCGGCGGCCAGGTCGGCGGGGAGCGCCTCGCCGCTGCAGATCAGCCGGCGCACCGACGGCAACGGCCCGGACGACTCGGCCAGGAACACCCGGAGCATGGACGGTACGAAGTGCAGGGTGGTGATCTGTTCGGTGGCGACCAGTCCGGCCAGGTAGTGCGGGTCGCGGTGGCCGTCGGGCCGGGCGACCACCAGGGTGGCCCCGGTGGTCAGCGGCCAGAAGAACTCCCACACCGAGACGTCGAAGCTGTACGGGGTCTTCTGCAACACCCGGTCGGTGGCGTCCAGCCGGTACGCGTCCTGCATCCACCGCAGCCGGTTGACTATCGCGCGGTGCGTGACCACGACCCCCTTGGGCTGGCCGGTCGAGCCGGACGTGTAGATCACGTACGCGGGGTGGTCCGGCCCCGCCGGGACCGCCCCCGCCGGCACCGGCCCGGTGTCGGAGACGACCGGTTCGTCGTCGGTGAGCACGATCGTGGCACCGGCGTCGGCGCACATGTAGTCACGGCGCTCGGCCGGGTGGTCCGGGTCCAGCGGCAGGTAGGCGCCGCCGGCCTTCTGGATCGCCAGCAGGGCCACCACCAGCCCGACGCCGCGGCGACGGCACACTCCGACGATCGACTCCGGCCCGACGCCCGCGTCGACCAGGTACCGCGCCAGCCGGTCGGCCCGCCGGTCCAGCTCGGCGTAGGTGACGTCCTCGCCCTCGAAGCGGACGGCGACGGCGTCCGGGGTACGGCCCGCCTGCCGCGCGAACAGCTCCGGCAGGGTGCCGGTCCCGTACGCCACGTCGGTCTCGTTCCACCTGCCCAGCACCAGCCGCCGCTCCGCCGGTGGGGACTCGGCCAACCGGCTGATCGGGGCGTCCGGCCGGCGCGCGACGTTGCCGACGAGGGCGGTGAAGTGGGCCGCGAACCGCTCGACGGTGTCCCGGTCGAACAGCGCGGTGGCGTAGTTCAGGAACCCGGTGAGGGTGCCGTCGGGCTGGTCGACGACCACAAGCGTCAGGTCGAACTTGGCGTCGCTCTCACCGACCGGCAGCTCCTCGGCGCGCAGCCCGCCGACGTGGCGGGCCCCGGACTCCCCGCCGGCCCACAGGAACATGGTCGAGAACAGCGGGGTCCGGGACGCGTCGCGTACCGGGGCCAGCTCGTCCACCAGCCGTTCGAACGGGAGTTCCTGGTGGGCGTACGCGCCGAGCGCCATCTCCTTCACCCGCCGCAGGACCTCGGGGAAGGACGGGTCGCCGGACAGGTCGACGCGCAGGACCAGCGTGTTGAGGAACAGCCCGATCAGGTCCTGCACCTCGGCCCGGTCGCGACAGGCCACCGGGGTGCCGACCGTGACGTCGTCGCTCCGGCCGAACCGGCCGAGCAGGATCGCGTACCCGGCCAGCAGCACCATGAACGGCGTCGCGCCGGCCCGGCGGGCGAGCTCGTGCAGGGCACGGGCGTCCGACGCGGGCACCGCGAACGGGACCACGTCGCAGGCGCTGTCCCGGACCTGCGGGCGCGGCCGGTCGAGTGGCAGCTCCACCGGGGTGGCACCGGCCAGCGCCTGCCGCCAGTAGGCGAGCTGACGGTCCAGCGTGGCGCCGGACAGCACGCCGCGCTGCCAGCCGGCGAAGTCGGCGTACTGCACAGGCAGTGGTGCCAGCGGGGACGGCCCGCCGGTCAGCGCGGCCCGGTACAACTGGTCCAGCTCACGCCACAGCACCTGCTCGGACCAGCCGTCGAAGGCGATGTGGTGCAGGGTCACGACAAGCGCGTGCTCCTCGTCGGCCAGCCGCGCGAGGGTTCCGGTCAGCACCGGCCCGGTCGCGAGGTCGACGGGTGCCCGGTCGTGGGTCAGCCAGCCGGCGATCCGCTCGTCCTGCGCGGCGGTGTCGAGACCACGCAGGTCCACCTCGTGCAGCGGGGCCGGCTGCGGAGCGTCGATCAGCTGGCACGGCTCACCGTCGACCACCACATAGCGGGTGCGCAGCACCTCGTGCCTGGCCACGATCCCGTCCAGCGCCGCCCGCAGCGCCTCGGGCTCCAACGGCCCGAACAGTCGAAGGCCCGCGCTGACCAGGTATTCCGTGCCGCCCGGCCGGACCTGGTCGAGAATCCACAGCCGGCGCTGCGCGAACGACGACGCGGGCGGCGTCCCGCGCGGCACCCGGGCGATCCCTTCGTCGGGCGCGGCGGTCGCGGCACCTGCGAGCCTGCGCCGAAGCAACTCCGCGCGCAGACCGGCTCGATCGATTGTCTCAGTCACAGGGCACCATCCCGGGAAAGCAGTTCACTGAGCTGGGCGTCGGTCAGCTCGTCGAGTTCCGCCGCGATCAGGTCGGTCACCACCACGGCCAACTCCGCCACGGTGGTCGCGTCGAACAGGCTGCGCAGCGGGACCTCGACGGCGAGGGCCGCCCGCAGCCGGGCCAGGACCCGGGTGGCCAGCAGCGAGTGCCCGCCGAGTCCGAAGAAGTCGTCGTCGACGCCGATCCGGTCGACACCGAGGATGTCGGACCAGATCGCGGCGATGGTCTCCTCCGCCGGGTTGCGCGGTGCCACGTACCCGCGGGCGCCGTCGAGCTGGAGTGGTGTCGGATCGGGCAACGCCGCCCGGTCGACCTTCTTGCTCGGTGACAGCGGCAGGGCCGCGACGGTGACCCAGGCCGACGGGATCATGTACGAGGGCAGCGACTCCCGCAGGTAGGCCCGCAGCTCGTCGAGGTCGGGCCCGGTGTCGTGGGGCCACTCGAGGTAGGCGACGAGCCGCTTGTCGCCGGGCCCGACGTCCTTCGCGACGACGACGGCCGCGGACACCGCGGGGTGCGTGGCCAACGCGGCTTCGATCTCGGCGAGTTCGATCCGGAAACCACGGATCTTCACCTGGGTGTCGAGCCGGCCGAGGAACTCGACGGTGCCGTCGGGCCGGTGCCGGACCAGGTCACCGCTGCGGTAGAGGCGCGCTCCCGGTTCGGTCCCGAACGGGTCGGGCACGAACCGTTCCGCCGTCAGCTCAGGCCGCCGGTGGTAGCCGCGCGCCAGCCGTACGCCGCCGATGCACAGCTCGCCGGGAACCCCGACCGGAAGCGGACGCAGCCCCGCGTCGAGCACGTACACCCGGGTACCGGCGACCGCGCGGCCGATGTGCAGGGTGGCCGTGCCGCGCTCGTCGGCGAGGTCGCCCGAGACCGGGTTGAGCATGCAGGTGACGCTCGCCTCGGTGGGACCGTAGTTGCAGAGGAACCGGCCGGGCAGGCCGGTCGCCGCCCAGCGTTGGGCGTCGGCGACGGTCACCACGTCCGAGCCGACGTTCATGAGCTTCAACCCGGCGAGCCGGTCCACACCGGACTCCAGCATCTCCCGGTAGTACGCCGGGGTGATCTCCATGATCGTCACGCCGTACTGCTCCAGCTTGGGCGGCAACTCGCTCGGCGTCCAGAAGACCGGGTCGCTCACCACGAGTGTGGCGCCGGCGGTCAGGGTGGCGCCGATCTGGTCCATGGCGACGTCGAAGGTGAGCGCCGAGAGCAGGACGACCCGCTCCCCGGGGTGGATGCCGTAGTAGTCGGCGATCACCCGGCAGTGGTGCGCGTACGACCGGTGCGAGATCATCACACCCTTCGGGCGGCCGGTCGACCCGGAGGTGTAGATGATGTACGCGAGGTTGTCCGGAACCGTCACCGGCGCCGGGTCGGCCGACGACCGGGCAACCGCCCGGTCCTCGTCGTCGTCGACGACAAGCACCGGGCGCTCGTGCCCGGCGAACCGGTCGGCGAACCCGCCCGTGGTCACCACCAGGTGCGCCCCGGCGTCGGCGAGCATGTAGCGCAGGCGCTCCGGCGGATGCTCCGGGTCGAACGGCGCGTACACCCCGCCGGCCCTGAGCACCGCCAGCAGCACCACGACCGGCGCGAACCCGCGCTCGAGGCATGAGCCGACGACGACCTCCGGTCCGACGCCCATCGCCCGCAGGCGGTGCGCGAGCGCGTGGACCCGCGCGTCGAGCTCGGCGAACCCGAGCCGCTCGGCACCGAACACCACAGCTGTCGCGTCCGGGGTCCGGGCCACCCACCGTGCGAACAGCTCCGGTACCGAGAGGTGCCGTTCGTCGGGCGGGTCGAGCAGGTCCAACCGGTGCGCGTCGGGGTCCGGCCACCGGTGCGCGATGGTGTGGCGTTCGTCGGCCGACAGGAGATCGAGGTCGCCGATCCGGGCGTGCGGGTCGGCGGTCATGCCGCTCAGCAGGCGTAGGTACTGGCGGGCGAGGCGTTCGACCGTCGCGCGGTCGAACAGCGCCGTGGCGTACTCGAACCAGCATTCCAACCGGCCGTCCGGCTGCTCCATCACGGACAGGGTCAGGTCGAACTTCGCCACCGCCACGCCACTGTCCAGGCCGACCGCGGTGCACCCGGCGAGGGTGGCCGCCGAGGTACCGGTGGTGTGCTGTACCTCGAACATGATCTGGAACAGCGGGTTGCGGGACAGGTCGCGGTCCGGTTGCAGGGCGTCGACGAGGTGTTCGAACGGCACCTCCTGGTGGGCGAACGCCTTCAGGGTGGTCCGGCGGACCCGGTCGATCAGGTCGAGGGAGGTCGGCTCGCCGCCCAGGTCGACCCGGACCACGAGGTTGTTGACGAAGAAGCCGACCAGGTCCTCGCTCTCCGGCCGGGTCCGGCCGGCGACCGGGGTGCCGATCGCGATGTCGGTGCGGCCGGTGTGGCGGCCCAGCACCACGTCGAACGCGGCGAGCAGCACCATGAACAGGGTGGCACCGGTGCGGTTGCCCAGCTCCCGTGCCGCCGCCGCGGTGGCCTGCGGAACGTCGACGATCAGCAGGTCACCGCTGAGGTCACGCCCGGGTTGGCGGGGCCGGTCGGGGGTCAGTTCCACAGGCACGAGCCCGGCGAGCTGGGCCCGCCAGTACTCGATCTGGCTGCCGATGGTGCCGTCGGCCTGCCGGTCGCGCTGCCAGGCGGCGACGTCGGCGTACTGCACCGGGAGCGGCTGCGGCGACCACGGGGTGCCGGCGAGGCCCGCCGCGTACGCCTCGTTCAGCTCACGCAGGAAGATGCCCAGCGACCAGTTGTCGAAGGCGATGTGGTGCAGGGTGACCGCGACCAGGTGTTCGTCGACCGCCGTGTGCACGACGGTGACCCGCAGCGGGCGCTCGGCGGTGAGGTCGAACGGCCTGGCGCTCGCCGCCCCGATGATCGCCCTGGCCCGCGGCGCGGCATCCGCGGTGCCGGTCAGGTCCACCACGTCGAAGGCCACCGGGCCGGGCGGATCCACGAGCTGCAGCGGGACACCGTTGTCGGCGACGTAGCGGGTGCGCAGCACCTCGTGCCGGGCGCTGACCTGCTCCACCGCGCGGTGCAGGATCGCGGTGTCCAGCGCCCCGGTGAGCTGGTACACCATCGGGATCAGGTATTCCGCACTGCCCGGTTCGAGCTGGTCCAGGAACCACAGCCGCTGCTGACCGAACGAGGTCGGCAGTGCGCCGGTACGCGGCACCGGCACGATCTGCGGCCCGCTGTCGGGGGTCGTGCCCGCGTCGATCGCCGCGGCGACCCGCTCCACGGTCCGGCCGTCGAACAGGGTGGCCACCGTCAGTTCCAGCCCGAACCTGCGGCGCAGCCGGTGCGCGAGCCGGATCGCCAGCAGCGAGTGCCCACCCAACGCGAAGAAGTCGTCCGCCACACCGACCCGCTCGACCCCGGTCAGCTCGCCCATGACCGTGGCGACGGCCCGCTCGGTGGGCGTTCGCGGCGCGACGTGACCGGGGTCGTCGTCGCGCGGCCGGCTGTCGGGGGCAGGCAGCGCGGACCGGTCGACCTTTCCGTTGGGCAGCGACGGAAGCTCGGCCAGCGTGACGATGGCGGCGGGAACCATCGCGGCGGGCAGTCGGGTGGCGAGGAATCCGGACAGCTCGTCGGGCTCCGCCGTCGCCCCGGCGGCCGGCACCACGTAGCCGGCGAGCTCCAGGTCACCGGCGGTGGACCGGTAGGAGGTGACCACGGCCGCCGCGACCGACGGATGCGCCCGGAGCACGGCCTCCACCTCACCGGGTTCGACGCGTACCCCCCGCACCTTGACCTGCGCGTCGAGCCGGCCGACGAACTCCAGCGTGCCGTCGGCACGCCACCTGACGAGATCCCCGGTGCGGTACCACCGCTGACCCGGCCGGCTGGCGAACGGGTTCGGGGTGAACCGCTCGGCGGCGAGGTCGCCGCGCCCGGCATAGCCACGGGCGAGGCCGACGCCGCCGACGCACAGCTCGCCGGGTACGCCGACGGGGGTGAGCCGGTCGGCGGAGTCCACCACGTACAGGTCGACGCCGGGCAGCGCGACGCCGATCGGGACCGTGCCGTCCGTCGCCCCGCGCTCGTAGCGCCACGCGGTCGCGTCGATCGAACACTCGGTCGGGCCGTAGGTGTTGTACAGCTCCACCTCCAGCACCCCGAGAAGTCGCTCGCACAGGTCGGTCGGCAGCGGCTCACCGGCGGAGCACACCAGCCGCAGTGCGCCGCACGCGGCCAGTTCCGGCTCGTCCACCACTGTCCGCAGCACGGACGGGACGAGCTGCACCACGGTGATCCGGTGCGCTGCGAGCGCACCGACCAGCACGGCGGTGTCGCGGTGCGCGTCCGGCGGCGCCATCACCACGGCACCGCCGGACACCAGCGGCGCCAGGAACTCCCACATCGAGGCGTCGAACCCGATCGTCGTCTTCTGCAGGACGCGGTCGGCAGCGGTCAGCTGGTGCTGGCGCACCGCCCACAGCACCCGGTTGCGGATCCCGCCGTGGGTGATCACGACGCCCTTGGGCTGGCCCGTGGAGCCGGACGTGTACATGACGTAGGCGGCGTTCGCGGCGTCGAGCGCCACCGGGGGCGGTGGTGCGGCGCGGGCGATGTCGTCCCACTGCTCGTCGAGCACCATCACCGGCACCCGCCGTGGGATTCGTCGTCGCAGCGCCGTCTCGGTGAGCACCAGGTCGACGCCGGCGTTGTCGATCATGAACTCCAGGCGGTCGGCCGGCAGGTCGGGGGCGAGCGGGACGTAGACCGCACCGGCCACGAGCGTCCCGAGCAGCGCGACCACGACATCGGTGCCGCGGTGCATGGCGACGCCGACGGCCGTCTCCACGCCGACACCACGGGTGTGCAGGAAGCCGGCCAGGCCGTCCGCCCGGCACATCAGCTCGGCGTAGGTCAGCTCGACGTCACCACAGACCACTGCCACCGCGTCCGGCGTGGCCTCGGCCCGTGCCCGGAACAGGTGCGGCAGCAACGCGTCGGTCGCCTCGTGCGGCCCGGGGTTCCCGCCGAGCAGCCGCCGCTGTTCCGCGGCCGTCACGGTCGGCACGTCCCGCAGCGGTGCCTCCGGCGCCGCCGCGAGGTTCTCCAGGAGCGCCAGGTAGTTGTCGGCCATCCGCTGGATCCGGCCCCGGTCGAAGAGCGCGGTGGGATAGGTCATCCGGCCGACCCACGATCCGTCCGGCTCCTCGACCAGCTGCAGCGACATGTCGAAGGTGGCGCTGAGCACCGGGGTCGGCACCCAGTCGACCTCGATGCCGGGCAGCCGCAGCGGCTCCCCCTGGCCGTTGAGGACCGCGAACCCGACCTGGAAGAGGGGGTTACGGGACAGGCTCCGGTCCGGCGCCAGTTCGGCGGCGAGCCGTTGCAGGGGCACGTCCTTGTGGGCGAAGGCGTCCAGGGCCGTCTCACGGACGCGGCCGAGCAGCTCGACGAAGGTGGGATCGCCTGCCAGCTCGGTCCGCAGCACCACAGTCTGGGCGAGCGAACCGATCAACGGCTCCAGCTCGACCCGGTTCCGCCCACTTGTCGACACCCCGACACCGAAATCGAGCTGGTCGGCGTAACGGCTGATCAGGAGCTGGTAGACGGCCAGGAACACCATGAACGGGGTCGCCCGGGCGGCGCGTCCCACGGCGAGGATCCGGGCCGCCGACGACGCCGGCACCACGAACGCCACCACGTCGCCGGCCGGCTCCCAGACGGCGGGGCGCTGCCGGTCCGTCGGCAGCTCCAGTGGGGTCAGTCCGGCCAGTCGCGCACGCCAGTAGTCCAGTTGCCGCAGGAGCGCCGCGTCGTCGGCGCTCCACCGGCTCCGCTGCCAGTCGGCGAAGTCGGCGTACTGGAGCTCCAACGGCGGCAACGGCTCCGGCGGTGGCTCCTCGCCCCGGGCGTGGGCCGCGTAGAGCACACCCAGCTCCCTGGCGAGGACGCCCAGCGACGGGCCGTCGAAGGCGATGTGGTGCACCACGATCAGCAGGATCGCCTCACGCGGGGAAAGCTGGACAACTGTCAACCGCCAGGGCGCGGCGGTGCGCAGGTCGATGGCTGTGGTCACCGCGACCTCGCCGACCTCCCGTACCCGCCGATCCTGTTCCTCCGCCGGATATCCGCTGAGGTCCACCACCGTGAGGTCGGCCGGTGCCGGTTCCTCGATGATCTGCACCGGCTGTCCGTCGACCGTCGCATAGCGGGTACGCAGGATCTCGTGCCGGCCGACGATCTCGGAGAAGGCCGCCGTCAGCGCCTCCCGGTCCAGCGGCCCGCGCAGCCGGAATCCCCAGTGCAGCAGGTACTCCTGCGCGCCGGACCGGACCTGGTCGAGGAACCACAGCTGCTCCTGCTCGAACGACAGTCGGAACTGGTTGCCGGTTTCCAGGATGTCGGTCATGCGCGCACCTGCTGCTCCGTCGGTAGGAAGTTCGCCAGGGTGGTGCCCAGGCCGCGGGCCGATGCCGCAGCCCGGACCAGGTCGGCCACCGCCAGGTCCAGGCAGCCGAGGCCGAACGGGGAGAACACCGTCACGGCGTCGTCGCTCCTGACGTACCGCTTACCGGTCAGCAGGATCTCGCCCAGCGAGGACGAGATGAAGTCGCGGTGGCCGGCTTCCTGCTGGGCGAGGTCCAACGACGTCGCGGCCCGACAGACGTGGTCCGCGTCGTCGACGATGTTCACGCTGGAACGGATGGAGTCGGTGGTGAGGTCGCGCAACGACAGGTGCAGCACCAGCGTCCCCGGTCGGCAGTGCTCGGTGCCCAGGTGCGGGGCGCTCGCCGTCGTCGCCAGGCAGACGAGTCGGTGGCGGGCCAGGGCGTCGGCCGCGCTCGGCGCCACGTCGACAGTCAACGTCGGCCAGACCGAGAGCGCCTCGGCGGCGAACGACCGCGCCCGTTCGGCGCTCAGGTCGTACAACGTCACGGTGTCCAGCGCCGGTAGTACGGCCCGCAGATACCTCAGCACCTCGAAGCCGATCGGGCCGCAGCCGACGAGGGTCACCGCGGTTTCCGGGCGGGACGAGGAGAGGGTCGCCGCCGCCAGGGCGGCGCTCGCGGCCGTCCGTCCGGCCGAGATCGCCGACGCTTCGAGGACCGCCTCCGGCACCCCGGTGTGCACCGAGTTCAGGATCATCACGGCCGATGCCCGGTGCATCCCCCGGCCCAGGTTGCCGGGGAAGGACGACACCCACTTCACCCCGCAGGTCGGCGTCGCACCACCCAGGAAGGCCGGTAGCGCGATGATCCGTTCGCGCTCCCCGTCCGGGAAGCGGAGGAAGACCGACTGCGGTACCCGCGTGCGGCCCTGAGCGTGCGACCGGTACGCCGCGTCCACCGCGGACACCACCTCGTGCTCGGCCCCGTCGAGGACGGCGCGGACCTCACCCGCCCCGAGGATCAACATGGCGCCACCTGCACGTCGGGCTTGTTCCACAGATGCGCCACGTCACCGAAGTACGTCATGACCCAGTCGTCGTCGTAGATGGTGTCCAGGTACCGTTCGCCGCCGTCGGGGAAGACCATCGCGCAGGTGGCCCCGGGCCTGATCTGGTCGCGCATCTGCTCCAGACCGGCCACGACGGCGCCCGACGAGCCACCGACGAGGATCGCCTCGCGAGCGGCCAGTCGACGGCAGGCCGCGATCGCGTCCACGTCGTCGACCCGGACCACGACGTCGGCCAGGTCGCTGCCGTACAGCTTCGGACGCACCGATGCGCCGTGGCCGGGAAGCATCCGCCACCCGACCGCCGGACCGAAGATCGCACTGCCCGACGCGTCCACCGCCACGAGGGTCACCGGCAACTGGTGCGTCCTGATGTACTCGGCGCACCCCCGCAGGGTGCCGCAGGAACTCGTGGCGCAGAACAGGTAGTCGACCTCGGGCAGGGCCGCCACGATCTCCCGTACGGTCGTGTGGTGTGCCCGCGGGTTGAGCGGGTTCGAGTACTGGTCCGGGCAGTACGCGTCGTCGATCGTCGCGACGAGTTCCCGGACCCGCCGGATGCGGACGGGCAGGTATTCACCGGTGGCCGGGTCGACGTCGGTGACCACCTCGACCTGCGCGCCGAGGGCACGCATGACGTCGATGTTGTGCCGGTTGGTACGCGGGTCGACCACGCAGATGAAGCGGATACCGTAATACCCGCAGACCTGCGCGAGCCCGATTCCGAGATTGCCGGAGCTCGATTCGACCACCACCGACCGTCCGGGTACGAGTCGCCCGTCGCGGATGCGCTCTCGCAGCATCTCCAGCGCCGAGCGGTCCTTGATGCTGCCGCCGGGGTTGTGCGATTCCAATTTGGCGAACATCCGGAACGGACTACGTGGGTCGAGCTTCACCAGCTCGACGATCGGTGTCGCGCCGATTGTCGCCAGCACTCCTGACCCCGGGGGTGTCTGTTCGGTCATAGAGCCGCTCCTCGAATTGCATCCGCTCCGCGATGCGCCTGCCATGAGACTCCTCCGCACCACCGAGACAGTGCAGGGAAGAACGTGCAGACTCACCGGTTGACGCCGGCAGCAGTTCTGCCGGAGGTTCTTCTGTCGTCCTGGTACTGCCGTTGCCCGCGCTGCCGTTTCCACCGGACACGATCGCCACCGCGCGGCCGGGGGATCCGCGCAGTGCGCCGGCCAGCGCCACCGCACCGCTCGGCTCCGCGCTGACACCGGCGCGGCGAAGGATCCCCAGGGCGTGGGTGATCGCGTCGTCGGTCACGCCGATCAGATCGTCGACCCGGTGCCTGATGATCGGCCAGGGAACCGTGCCGGGTCGTTGCCCCCGCAGGCCGTCGGCGATCGTCAGGGACGGTGGCACCTCCGTCGGCGCACCCCGGGCGACCGAGACGGCGTACCGGCGGGCGGACATCGGCTCCACCCCGACGACCCGCACCGGCCGGGACAGCGCCGACGCGGCCAGGCAGACGCCGGCCAGCAGGCCACCGCCGCCGGTCGGTACGAAGATCGTCGACAGGCCCGGCACCTGCTCGAACACCTCGAGCCCGACGGTGCCGGCCCCGGCCACCACCAGCTCGTGGTCGGAGGACGGCACGAGGACCGCACCCGTCGCCGCGGCGATGTCCTCGGCCCGGCGGTCCCGCTCGACCACCCCGCCTGCCACCTGCACCACACCGGCGCCGAGCGCACTGATCGCCTGTGCCTTGCCGTCGCTGGCGCCGGCGGCCATCACGATGGTCACCCTGATGCCCAGGGCGGCACCGAGCATGGCGACGGCGATGCCGTGGTTACCTGACGAACCGGCCACCACCTCGCCCGCGTACCGCGCGAGCATGGCGTTCGCCGCGCCCCGGACCTTGAACGATCCGCCGCGCTGGCGGTGCTCGGCCTTGAGCAGCACCCGCGAGTTCAGGGCCAGCACCGGAGTGCGATCCACCAGGCCCGTGATCCGTGCGGCAGCCGTCCGGACGTCCGCGAGGGTGGGCCCGATGCCCGTCGTCCTCACGGTCGGTCCGCGGTGATCGCCCGACGGTCGGTCTTGCCACTGGCGGTGGTGGGCACGCGGACGATCCGGGCGAACCGGCGCGGGATCATGTGGGGTGGCAACGTCAGCGCGAGATGTGCGCGCAGAGCCGAGTCCGTCACCTCCGCCGACGCGCCGGCGACGTGCGCGACGAGGAAGACCCGGCCGTCGACGTCGGTCTCCGCGGAGACCTCCGCGCCGGCGACGGCAGGGTGTGCCAGCAGCGCGCCCTCGATCTCGGCCGGGTCGATCCGGTAGCCACGGACCTTGAGCTGCCGGTCGGTGCGTCCGAGGTACACGAGGTCGCCGTCGGGTGACCGGCGTGCCAGGTCACCGGTGCGGTACATGCGGGTTCCGGGCGCCCCATGGGGGTCCGGCACGAACCGGGCCGCGGTCAACGCCGGCCGTCCGCCGTACCCGCGCGCGACACCGCAGCCACCGATGCACACCTCGCCGACGCCACCGTCGGGCACGGTGCGCAGACCGTCGTCGAGCAGGCGCACGCTGACGCCGTCGATAGGTGTCCCGATCAGGTCGACAGTGGTGTCGGGGACCGGTGGCACGTCGAAGCGGGTCGAGGTCATCGTGGTCTCGGTCGGACCGTACTGGTTGATCATCCGCCCCCGCACGGTGTCCCGGCCGCCGGCGATGAGGAACGGGCGCAGCGACTCACCGCTGGACACGGTCAGCCGCAGATCGGGCAGACCGCTGCGCCGCAGCGACGTCAGGAACGTCGGGGTGGCCGAGAGGATCGTGTTCACCCCCCACTCCCGGACGGCCGCGACGAACTCACCTGTCCGCAGCAGGGTGGCGCGGGGTACCAGGACCACCTGCCCGCCGGCGACGAGCGGGGCGAACGTGTCGCGGATCGAGGCGTCGTACCCGAACGGCGCGAGCTGCAGCACCACGGTGTCCGGGCCGAGTCCGTAGTCGGCGACGACGAACCGCAGGTAGTTGGTGACGCCGCGGTGCTCCAGCAGTACCGCGTTCGGCGGTCCGGACGAGCCGGAGGTGTGACTCACGTAGGCGAGCGAACGGGGCGACAGCAGTGGCAGGGTCGCCGGCACGTCGGGCGCGTCGACGAGCACTGTCGGGCCGTCGACGGGGAGGACGGGCTGACCGGCCCGGGACGGTGTGGTGACCAGGATCCGGGCCTGGGCCGTGCGGACCATGGCCGCCAGTCGGTTGTCGGGTAGCTCGGCGTTGAGGGTGAGGAAGGCGCCGCCGGCCCGGAGTACGGCCGCCATCGCGATCACGGCCTCCGGGCCCCGGTCGACCAGGACCGCGCAGACCTGCTCCGGACCGACGCCGCGGGCCACCAGCGCGCGGGCGAGCCGGTCGGTCCGGGCGACGAGGTCCGCGTAGCAGACGACGGTCTCCGGGGTGACTATCGCCGGCGCGTCGGGCCGGGTCGCGGCGTGGGTGGAGATGTCGTCGAGAAAGGTGGTCACAGCCCCGCTCCGCCGCTCGGCAGGTCGGCGGCGCACCACTCCAGGACCGCCCGGGCGCTGTGGTATTTGTTCTCGGCCTGGGTGAAGGCGATGCTCGCGGGTCCGTCGAGCACCGCCGCGGTCACCTCCTCGCCCCGGTGTGCCGGCAGGTCGTGCATGAACACCGCGTCCGGGACGGCGGCCAGCAACGCCTCGTCGACCTGGAACGGGGCGAATGCCGTACGCCAGTCGGGCGTCGGCTTCGTCGATCCCGTGGTCTGCCAACGGGTGGTGTAGACGACGTCGACAGGTGGCAGTGCGGACAGGTCGTGCCGTTGTTCGACCCGCGCACCGCTGTGCCGGGCGGAGGCCGCCGCCTGGTCGAGGTACCGCTGCCCGACGCCGTACCCCGGTGGGGTACGCAGGTGCAGCTCGGTGCCGGGGTACCGGGACAGCGCGAGCGTCAGCGCGGAGGCGGTGTTGTTCCCCTCCCCCACGTACAGCACCCGTACGCCCTCCACCCGACCGAAGTGCCTGACGATCGTGGTGAGATCGGCGAGGGCCTGCGTCGGGTGTTCGACAGCGCTCATCGCGTTGACCACAGACATCTGCTTCTGGGCGGCGTACGCCCGCAGCTCGGCCTCCGGCCCGGCGGTACGGGCCACCAGGACGTCGAGCATGCCGGACAGCACCGTCCCGGTGTCCTCGACGGACTCGCCGGTGTTCAACTGGAGGTCGTCGGGGCCGTAGGTGACCAGTCCGGCGCCCAGCCGCAGCGCACCGGCGGAGAACGCGGTCCGGGTACGGGTGGACGTCCTGCGGAACAGCACGCCGACGACCCGCCCGGACAGCGGTCGGTCCGCTCCCACGGCACCACGCGAGTACTCGGCGCCACGCTGGACGATCCAGCGCAGCTGGTCGTCGGAGAGGTCGTCAATAGAGATCAGGTGGCGTCGCTCGGCCATGTCGAGCCCCCTTCCAGTTGGCGATCCGCCGTGACCAGAGCCTGCGCGACGCAGGGAACCACCGAACAGGGACGCGACCGCACGACGCCTCTGCGCGTTCGTCTCTATGGACGGTGCGGGTGGGCCCGGCAGGATCGGGCCCACCTACTCGGATCACCCGACCAGCAGGAGGGGCCATGACTGACGACGGTGTCTACCGCGTCGTACGCAACGACGAGGAGCAGTACTCGATCTGGTGGGCCGACCGGGAGCTGCCGCCCGGCTGGACCGCCGAAGGGACGTCCGGGTCGAAGCAGGAGTGCCTGGACCACATCGCAGAGGTGTGGTCGGACATGCGGCCGCGCAGCCTGCGTGAGCAGATGGCCCAGGCCTGAGGGACTGAAGAGGCCGTGGTGGACGGGCAGGTCCAACTCCGAGGAGACATCATGATCGCCCCGACAATCGAGTCCGAGGTCCGTAGTTACTGCCGGAGCTGGCCCGTCGTGTTCGACCACGGGCGGGGCAGCCGGCTCTTCGCCCGCGACGGCCGCGGCTACCTCGACTTCTTCGCCGGTGCCGGCGCCCTCAACTACGGCCACAACCACCCGGTACTCAAGCGGGCCCTGCTGGACTACCTCGCGCGGGACGGGGTCACCCACAGTCTCGACATGTTGACCGCCGCGAAGCAGGACTTCCTCACCGAGTTCGCCTCGCGGGTACTCGGCCCGCGCCGCCTGGACTACCGCGTGCAGTTCCCCGGGCCCACCGGGGCCAACAGCGTCGAGGCCGCGCTCAAACTCGCCCGCAAGGTGACCGGACGCCACACCGTCGTCGCCTTCACCCGCGCCTTCCACGGCATGTCGCTCGGCTCACTGGCCGTCACCGGAAACGCCACCGCACGCGCCGGCGCCGGGGTCCCGCTCGGACACACCTGGCGCATCCCGTACGACGGCTTCGCCGAAGGCCGGGTGTCCGGGCTCACCCTGCTCGACACCATGCTCGCCGACAGCAGCAGCGGAATGGACCTCCCGGCCGCTGTCATCGTGGAAACCGTGCAGGGTGAAGGCGGCGTCAACCCGGCCCGCGCGACCTGGCTCGCCGACCTCGCCGAAATGTGCCGCCGCCGCGACATACTGCTGATCGTCGACGACATCCAGATGGGCTGCGGCCGCACCGGCCCGTTCTTCAGCTTCGAACACGCCGGGATCACCCCCGACATCGTCTGCCTCTCCAAGTCCATAAGCGGATACGGCCTGCCGATGTCCCTCACTCTCTTCCGCACCGAACTCGACGTGTGGCAACCCGGCGAACACAACGGAACATTCCGCGGCAACAACCCCGCCTTCGTCACGGCGACCGCCGCACTGAGGGAGTTCTGGACCGACAGCAAACTGGAGAAGCAGACAGCGGAACGGGACATCCTGTTCGAGGAGCAGCTGGCGGAACTCGCCGGTCGGTATCCGGCGCAGATGGCGGCGTCACGGGGTCGGGGCCTGGTGTGGGGTCTGGCCTTCCGGGAGCCGAGCACGGCCGGTCGGGTCGCCCGGGAGGCGTTCTCCCGTGGGCTGCTGGTGGAGACGTCCGGCTCGGTCGACGAGGTGGTGAAGCTCATGCCGCCCCTGACGTCGACGGACGAGGAGTTGTCCGAGGGCCTCGGCATCCTGGGGGAAGCGGTGGCGGCAGCGGTCGGCGGCTGAACGACGTCGGCACCACGCCGGGAACCGGCCGACCGCCCCCGCGACCTGTCCACCCACGACCGGGCACCGTCCCCCTCACCGCACCTGGGCAACCGTGGCCTCCGGGCCGCGGTCCTCCTCGTGGTCCGGCTCCGGCATCGGGTCGTTCTTCCTGCCACCGGCAGGCAGGCTGAGCAGCAGCAGCACCGCCCCGAGGAGGGTGACGAGCGCGATCCAGGCCGCACCGACGTGCATGGCATGGATGAACGCGTCATCGGCGGCCTGCGCCAGAGCGGGCCGGTGGATGACGGTGGCGACGTGGCGAGCCTGTTCGGCGGAGACTCGCGCCTGATCCTGCACCGGGGCCGGCACTCCCCCCAGCGAGGGTTCGATCGCACGTCGGTAGACGATCGACATGATCGTGCCGCCGACGGCGATGCCGATCACACTTCCGGTCTGTCGGACGGTGTTGGTGACGGCAGATCCGGCCCCGGCCTGCGCCAACGACAGGTTGCTGAGCAACGCGGCCGTGACCGGGCCGATCACCATGCCGATCGACAGACCCTGGATCAGCAACAGGACCTCGATCGAGACGAGTGAGGTCTGTAGTCCGAGGAACCCGTACCCGGCCATGGTCAACGCGGCTACGGTCATCGCCGGCACGGTGACGACCCGTAGCGGCAGGTGGCGGCTCAGGCGCGAGCCGAGAGGCGCCCCCGCGAGCGCGCCGAGTGCGGTCGGGACATTGGCCAAGCCGGCCTCCATCGGCGAGAATCCGAGCGCACCCTGCAGGTAGAACGCGTTGTAGAAGGTGATGGCGGCCACCGCGAAGAGCAGCAGTGCCAGCGCCACGTTGCCGCCACCGAAGGTGGGCTGCATGAGCAGCCGCGGATCGAAGCTGGGCACCTTGACGTGCAGCTCGACGAGCACGAAGACGGCGAGCAGGGCCAGACCGACGACGACCGGCGCCCAGACGCCGGTACGACTCCAGTCGTCGACCTGCCCCGCCCGGATCAGCCCGTAGGACAACGCCACGAGGCCGCTGATCGACAGCAGCATTCCCGCGGGATCCAGTGGCCGCAGAGTGGGGCTGCGGAAATTCGGGACCAGCACGGCGAGCCCGACCAACGCCGCGACGGCGACCGGGACGTTGATCAGGAAGACCGAGCCCCACCAGAAATGATCGAGCAGGAACCCCGCCAGCACCGGACCGGCAGCCATTCCGACGCCGGCCGACGTCGAGAAGATGCCGATCGCGGCGGCCCGCGCCGGGCCACTGAAGGTCCACATGAGGATGGCCAGGTTGGCGGGCGTGATCAGCGCGCTGCCCACCCCCATCGCCGATCGGGCGGCGATCAGTTGGCCGGCGTCGCTCGCGTACGCCGCCCACAGCGACGACCCGGCGAAGATCACCAGCCCACTGGAGAACACGGTCCGGTGACCGAACCGGTCGCCCAATGCCCCGGCGGTGAACATCAACGTGGCGAAGGCCAGCGTGTATGCACCGGTCGCCCATTGCAACTGACCGGGGTCGGCCCCCAGTCCGCGGACCGGATCGGCAAGGGTCTCCAGCGTGGTGCTCAGGACGGTATTGTCCAGCCAAATCAGCAGTGAACACACCATGAGAACGGCAAGGATCAACTGCTGCCTGGCCTTCGGCAACGTGTGAGGCGCGGTCATGAATACCTTCGGATATTGGTCGGCAAGGGCCTGAACGGCAGGACTATAAGCAAGGTCCACGTCACTGTCAAGCTTGGCTTCTCTTTTCAGGAACTGTGGCGCCCGAACGGGTGGCGCGCTTTGCCAGGCTTGCGGAATTAATATTTTTGTGGCTCTGGCAGCTTTGCGAGTCGGAGGATCCCATGATTCCCCGAGGGTTGCGACCGGGCGGATTTCATGCCTTCGGCCAGCTACCACACCGGCTCCTTGCGACCCCGTGGCCGTGCTGACTTCGCAGATGACGGTGGGGGTGGTCGCTTCGGGCGGACAATGGGCGCGCAGCCCCGCCGCCACCCGAGAGCATTTTGGCTGTGACCAGCGCCACCGCGCGGTCCGGATGGCGTCCACGCCACACCCAAGGCCGCACGCTGGTCGCCCTGTTCGCATCAGGTCCAATGATGATCATGAATTGCTCCCGCTACTTCGTTCCGGGGTGGACGGTCCCCGCAAACTCGTGCCATGCTCGTCTATGGGTTCGGGCCCTTCGAGATTAAGACGCGAAAATCGGGGGATCACTGACATGGGTGGCGTGGACGACAGGGTGAAGTGGCGAGCGGGTTCACGCAGTGAAGATCGCGGATCCCTCACCCCGCAGGGCGACTACCTGTTGCCCGATCCACGTGACCGCCGGTTCCTGCAGGTCGGGCGATCGCCGTTGCGGACCGCGATCGCGATGGCGACCGGCAGCACCGACACCAACCTCCACATCGTGCTGATGATCCAGGATCACATCCGTCGATACAGCATCGAGGGGATGTTCCGCTCACTCGACATCCCCTTGACCGCGCAGTTCATCACGGACATCGAAGGCCTCTCGACATTCCGCGACGGGCAGCTCGTCATTTTTTCCAGCAATTCCTTGAACCAGGTGCCTGACGAGATCGCCGAGCAGCTGCGCATCCACCACATGAGGGTGTTGATCCTGTTGGACTCGGAGGACATCGTCGACCAGTGGTGGGTCGACCACGCGAACGGCTTCCTGGACTGGGCGGATCTCCGGCCCGAGACCCTCCGCGAGGCGATCGTCGACGTGGAGGCCGGCCGGTTCCACGTGTCCGCGGCCCTGGTTCGCAGATCCGTGACGACACCCGACCAGGCCGGTGACGACACCACCTCGAAGCGCGCGCCGACGGTCGCCCTGACCGCACGGGAACGCCAGGTACTCTGCCTCATTGCCGAGGGGCAGAGCAATCGACAGGTCGCCCGGTCGCTGAGGATCTCCGAACACGGCGTCAAACGCACGGTCGGCATCATCCTGGCCAAGTTGAACTGCCCGAACCGAACCCTCGCGGTTGTCCGGGCCCTGGATCTGGGGCTCCTCGTGGTGTGAGGTGCCGACCGCTCGATGACGTGCCGTCCGTCGGCACGGCTGCATGAGGCTCCCTTCCGGACACCCGGTGGACAGATCAACGACCGCCGAGTGAACCGAGCCAGCGCCGGAGGTGCGCGGCGGTCTCTGCCGCCTTCTCCTCGATGATCGAGAAGTGATTCGCCTCGACCCACCGGACCGGCCCACGGTGTTGCCAGTCAGGGACGGGGTCGACGTCGCCGAAGCTGCCCAGCGTCACGGTGGCCCGCAGATTCAGCGTCGGTGCGGCGATCGACTCGGCCTTCCGCTCGGGATACATCCGCACGTAACCGCCCATGGCGACCAGGCCGTGGTCGTCGACGGGGGTCAGGGCGTTGTCCCGGGACAGGATCTGCCCCAGCGCGTCGGTGAGCACCAGACGGTTGAGTTCGTGGTCCTCCGGGGAGTACGTGTCGATCATGGCGACGCCCGTGACTTCGCCGCCGTCGTCCTCGATCCGCCGGGCGACCGCGTGGGCGAGCGCACCGCCGATCGAATAGCCGACGAGCGCCACCGGGCCCCGCTCGAGTTCCGACGCTACGGTCGCGGCGAGGCTCTCGATCGCTGCGGCCCAGGTGGCTGGCAGGTCGTCGCCCGGGCGAGTGCCGGGCAGCCGTAACGCACCGACCTGCCGCTCGCCACCCAACTCGCGGGCGAGCCGGGCGAACTGGTGCGGACCCGATCCCGCCAGGAACGAGGGGAGGCAGATCAGCGTCGGCGCCGCGGCACCGCGCGCCAGCAACTGCACAGCCGGGTGCCGCGCGGCGGCCTCGGCGGCGGGATAGGTGGTCATCAGATCGGAGCCCGCGACCAGCAGGGGCATCGCCCCTGCCAACTCACCGCGTCGGTGCGCCGCCGACACCAGGCCGGTGATCGTCCCGCGCACGCCGGCCGGCGCCTGCTCCACCACGCCGACGCCGGATTCCTCGAGCCGCGATCGCACCAGCTTCGCCACGTCGGCGGCGGTCGCATGGTCGAAGACCAGCGTCGACGGGAACGACAGCCCGGTCAGCTGTGCGAGCCGGTTGCGGAACTCGACGGCACCGAGGGAGTCGAAACCGAGCTCGGCGAACGGCGCGTCGGCGCCGATCGCGTCGCCGGACACGTGGCCGAGCACGGCCGCGGCGACGTCGCGCACCTCGCGCAGGATCACACGGTCGCGGTCGGCGTCGGGCAGCGCGGCCCACCGCCGCGCCAGGCCCACCCCGGTAGGGGCAGCGGCCGGGGGGACCCGGACCATGCCACGCAGTACCGCGGGCAGTGTGCCGCCGCGTGCCAGGGCGGTCAGCGCCGGCATGTCCAGCAGTGCCGTCACCGGGGTCGCCCGATCGGTCGCGAGTGCGTCGTCGAACAGCGCCATCCCGGCCTCCGGGTCGATCGGGATCAGGCCCAGCCTGGTCCGGATCTGGCGGGCGTGCTGCTCCGCGCCGTCCCCGCCGATCACCCCCGCCATGCCGACGGTCCACAGTCCCCAGGCCAGTGAGTGCGCGGGCAGGCCGGCACCGCGCCGCACACGTGCCAGCGCGTCCAGCACGCTGTTCGCGGCGGCGTAGTTGCCCTGTCCCTGTCCACCAAGCAACGGCGCGGCGGACGAGAACAGCACGAACGCCGACAGATGCAGGTCACGGGTCAGCTCGTGCAGGTGCAGTGCCGCGTCTACCTTCGGTGCCAGCACCCGGGTCGTCTGTGCGGCGGTGAGGGTGTCGAGCGTGCCGTCGTCCAGGACACCCGCCGCATGGATGACGGCGGTCAGCGGGGCGTCGACGTCGATCCCGGCCAGCAGGGCCTGGACCGCGGTGCGTTCGGTGACGTCGCACGCCACGACCCGGACCCGGGCGCCGAGTCCGGTCAGCTCCGCGACCAGATCGGCGGCACCGTCAGCGGCGGCACCGCGCCGCGATGCCAGCAGCAGCCGCCGTACGCCGTACGCGGCGACCAGGTGTCGGGCGACGATCGCACCGATCCCGCCGGTGCCGCCGGTGACGAGCACCGTGCCGTGGCCGAACGACTGTGGCATGAGCGGTGCGGCGGCGGGCAGCGGCTGCAGGCGCGGTGCCAGGAGCCGACCCTCACGAACGGCCAGGTGGGGTTCGTCCCGGGCCACGGCCTCGGCGAGCGACCTGATCGGCAGGGTGTCACCGTCGTGGTCGACGAGCAGGAACCGGCCCGGATGTTCGGACTGTGCGCTACGCACCAGGCCCGCCACGGCGGCTCCGACCAGATCGGGTTCCTCGCCGGGCAGTCCGGCGGCCGTGCGCGTCACGATCGCGAGTCGGCCGGGGTGTTCGGCGGCTGTCCATTCCTGCAACAGCGCGAGCGCCGTCAGCACGGCGGCGTGTATGTCCGCCGCGCCGGCACCGGTTCCGCGGGGCACCGGCCACACCACCGTGTCGGGAACATCCTGCAGCACGGCGAGGTCGGCGAGGTCGGCGCAGCAGGTCGGGGGTTCCGGGGCCGCGACGGCCGCCGGGTCGCCGAGCACCACGACGCGCCCGGCGTCCGCCTCGGCGACGGCGGGCACGGCGACCCACTCGAGGTCGAACAACGGTGCCGCACCGCGCAGCCGGGCCAACGCCTGCTGTGCGAGTGGGCGGGCCCGCACCGACTCCATGCTCAGCACGAGGGCACCGGTCGCGTCGACCGCGTCCACGCGCACGGCGTCCGGTGCGACGCGGGCGACGCGGACACGCAAGGCACCGACGCCGGACTGTGCCAGCTGGACACCGTGGAAGACGAACGGCAGTGGCACCCGGCCGTCGGACCCGCTCTCGGCGAGCTGGCCGACAGCGGCATGGAACACCGCGTCGAGCAGCGCCGGATGCAGTCCGAAGGCGGTGGCCCGCGCTGCGGTGGCGGTGTCGAGCGCCAGGTCGGCGAACACCTCCTCGCCACGCGACCACGCGGCACGGACACCCTGGAACACCGGGCCGTACCCGAGGCCGAGGTCGCCGAGTGCGCGGTACACCTGCTGCCCGTCGACCGGATCGCCGGCGATCGGAGGCCACGGCTGGCACCAGTCCGGTGCGGCGGTCGGCGCGGCGGGCGTGAGCAGGCCCTGGGCGTGCAGCACCCAGGCGTCGGCGGTGCGGACGTGGACGGCCACGGTCCGCTGCCCACCGGCGTCGGGTCGGCCCACCGCGAGCTGAACATCGGCGGCACCGTCGGCCGTGAGGACCAGCGGCGCCGCGAGTTCCAGCTCCGCCAGGCGCGGCACGCCGAGCCGGGCACCGGCGGCCAGAGCCAGCTCCACGAATCCGCTACCGGGCATCAGGACGGTGCCGAAGACGGTGTGGTCGGCGAGCCAGGGGTGCGTGCGCAGCGAGAGCCTGCCGGTGAACAGCCACTCGTCCCTGCCGGCGAGCTGCACCCGGGCGTGCAGCAGCGGGTGGTCGACGGAGTCGGCACCGGCGAGCGGCGCGGCGGCCTCAGCGGGGAGCAGCCAGAATCGTTCGTGCTGGAAGGGATAGGTGGGCAACGTGATCCGGGTCTGCGGTCGAGCTCCGAAGTAGGCCGCCCACCGCACCGGCCGGCCTGCGCAGTGCGCGGTTGCCAGCGCGGTGACGAACTGCTCGGGTTCGGCGACCGTACGACGGGATCCAGCGACCACCGATGCGCGCGCTGCGGGGTCCGCCGCCACAGTGGCTCGGGTCATGGCCGTCAGTACCGCGTCCGGCCCCAGCTCGACGAACAGACGCACACCCGAATCGAGTAGTGACCGCACCGCCGGGGCGAAACGCACCGTCTCGCGCACCTGCCGTACCCAGTACTCGGGCGTACCCACCGACCCGCCGGCGAATTCACCGGAGACCGTGGAGCACAGGGGTATCCGTGGCTCGTGGTACGTCAGGTCCCCGGCCACCTGCGCGAACTCGGTCAGCATCGGCTCCATCAGGGCGGAGTGGAACGCGTGGCTCACCCGCAGTCTGCTGGTCCTGACGCCCTCGGCCACCAGCCTCGATTCGAGCGCCGATACCGCCTCGGTGTCTCCGGAGAAGACCACCGCATCGGGAGCGTTCACCGCGGCCAGCGAGACCGTCGCGACCGCCGGCCCGGCGTCGCCCACCGCCAGCAGTTCCACGGCCCGCTCCTGCGGTACCGCGGCGGCCAGCATGCTCCCGCCTGTCGGCAGCGCCCCCATCAATCGACCTCGGGCCGCGACGAGCCGGCACGCGTCCGGCAACGACCAGACACCTGCCACATACGCCGCGGCGAGCTCGCCGATCGAATGCCCGGCCACCGCATCCGGTCGGACGCCGAACGACTCGACGAGGCGGCACATCGCCACCTCGAACGCGAACAACGCGGGCTGGGTGTACTCGGTGCGGTCCAGCGGATTCTCGATCGTCTCGGCGAACATCACCTCCCGCAGCGGCTGCCCCAGGTGTGCTCCGAATTCCGCGCACACCTCGTCGAGCGCGGCGGCGAAGACCGGGAACGCCCGGTACAGCCCGGCACCCATCCCGATCCGCTGCGCGCCCTGGCCGGTGAACAGGAACGCCGTCGTGCCTGTCCGACCGGTGTCGTCGGTGACGCCCGGTCCGGGCTCGCCGGCTGCCAGGCGCGCCAGGGCCGCCAGCAGCGTCTCCCGGTCCGAACCCACGACGGCGGCGCGCTGCTCGAGCCGCGCGCGGTGCAGCGCCAGGGTCGCCGCGACATCGGCCAGGTCACACTCCGGACTGTCGCACAGCGCGTCGTACAGCTGACGTGCCCGGGCCCGCAGCGCGGCTGTCGTCCGCGCGGACAGCAACAACGGCACGACCGCCGGACGCGGTAGATCGACCGGCCGCGGGACCGCCGGTGCTTCTTCGAGGATCACGTGTGCGTTGGTCCCGCTGATCCCGAACGACGACACCCCCGCCCGGCGCGGACGCTTCCCGGCCGGCCACGGCTCGACCTCGGTCAGGATCCGTACCGCGCCCGCCGACCACTGGACGTGCGGCGACGGCGCGTCGACATGCAGGGTGGGCGGCAACAGCTCGTGCCGCAACGCCTGCACCATCTTGATCACACCGCCGACACCGGCAGCCGCCTGCGTGTGCCCGATGTTCGACTTCAACGACCCGATCCGCAGCGGCTCGACGCGGTCCTGTCCGTAGGCGTTGATCAGTGCCTGCGCCTCGATCGGGTCACCCAGCGTGGTACCGGTGCCGTGCGCCTCCACCGCGTCCACCTCGGCCGCGCTCACCCCGGCGTTGACAAGTGCCTGCGCGATCACCCGCTCCTGGGACGGGCCGTTCGGCGCGGTCAAGCCGTTGCTGGCGCCGTCCTGGTTGATGGCGCTACCGCGGATCACGGCCAGCACCGGACGCCCGGCACGCTCCGCGTCGGACAACCGCTGGAGGGCGAGCACGCCGACGCCCTCGGACCACGAGACACCGTCCGCGGCACTCGCGAACGCCTTGCAGCGCCCGTCCGGTGACAGCGCCCGCTGCCGGGAGAACTCCACGAACAGCAGCGGGGTCGACATGACCGTCACCCCACCGACCAGGACCAGCGAGGTCTCCCCGGCACGCAGCGCCTGCACCGCCAGGTGCACGGCCACCAGCGACGACGAACATGCCGTGTCCACCGTCACCGCGGGTCCCTCCAGACCGAGGGCGTAGGACACCCGGCCGGAGACGACGCTGCCGGCCGACCCGGTCGCCAGGTAGCCTTCCGCGGCACCGTCGGCGGCCGCGCGCGCCACGTAGCCGTAGTCCTGGTACATGACGCCCGCGTACACCCCGGTGTCGCTGCCCCGCAGCGCGGTCGGATCGATGCCGGCATCCTCGATCGCTTCCCAGGACGCCTCCAGCAGCAACCGCTGCTGCGGGTCCATCGCCGCTGCCTCACGGGGCCCGATGCCGAAGAAGGCGGCATCGAAATCACCTGCGGCACGCAGGAATCCGCCCTCCCGGGTGTAGATCCTGCCAGGCTTGCCGGGGTCGCTGTCGTACAGGTGGTCGAGGTCCCAGCCGCGGTCACCGGGGATCGGGGTGATCGCGTCCACGCGTCCGGCGACCAGTTCCCACAGCTGGTCAGGATTCCCGACGTCGCCGGGATACCGGCAGCTCATGCCGACTATCGCGATCGGTTCGTCGGCCCTGGCCCTGGCCCTGGTCGAGGTGGGACGCGGTCGCGTCGGCGTCGAACCGTCGATCCGGGTACGCAGGAAACCCGCCACGGCGGCGGGGGTCGGATAGTCGAACACCAGCGTGGACGGAAGCTGAACACCGGTGGTTGCGGTCACCCGGTTGCGGAACTCGACTCCGCCGAGCGAGTCGAGGCCCAGCTCTGCGAACGGGGTCTCGGGCTCGATGGCGTCGGCCGACTCGTGGCCGAGGACGGCGGCGGCGATCGCGCGGACCTCGTGGCGGACCAGCGCCTCCCACTGGTCGGCGGGGGCGTCGAGCAACCGCTGGCGCAACGGGCTGTCGGCGGTCCGGCGGCGCGCCGGTAGCTGGATCAGGCCACGCAGCACCGCGGGCAACGTGCCGAGTCGACCCAGCGCGGTGAGGGCGGAGGTATCGAGCAGCGCGGTCGTCACCATCGGTTCGTCGCTGGTCACCGCCTGGTCGAACATCTGCATGCCGGTGTCCGGCTCGATCGGGGACAGACCGAGACGCGTACGGATCCGACGCGCCAGGTGTTCGCCACCCGGGTCGTTCAATGCCTCGGCCATGCCGAGTCTCCACAGCCCCCACGCCAGCGAGTGCGCGGGCAGACCGGCACTGCGGCGCGTCCGGGCGAGGGCATCCACCGCCGCGTTCGCCGCCGCGTAGTTGCCCTGACCCTGCCCACCGAGCAGCGGCCCGGCGGAGGAGAACAGCACGAACGCCGACAGGTCCAGGTCGCGGGTGAGCTCGTGCAGATGCCAGGCCGCATCGACCTTCGGGGCGAGCACCCGGTCCACCTGCTCGGCGGTCAGGGTTTCGATGGTGCCGTCGTCGACCACGCCCGCGGTGTGTACGACAGCGGTCACCGGCTCGTGCACCGGTACCGATGCCAGCAGGGCCGCGACCGCGGCGCGGTCGCTGACGTCACACGCGGCGACGCGTACGTCGGCGCCCAGCCCGGTCAGCTCGGTGACCAGCGCCGTGGCGTCCGGCGCGGCGAGGCCACGGCGCGAGACGAGCAGCAGTCTGCGTACCCCGTGCCGGGTGACCAGGTGACGTGCGGTGACGGCGCCCAGCCCACCTGTGCCGCCGGTGATCAGGACCGTCCCGTCACCGAAGGGCCCGTCAGTCGATCCGCCGGTCGCGGTACGGATCAGCCGCGGTGCCAGGGTGACTCCGTCGCGGATCGCGAGCTGTGGTTCCTCCGTGGCGACCGCCACGGCGATCCACCGGCGCAGGTCCGCGAGGTCGTCGTCATCGAGGTCGACCTGCACGATGCGTCCAGGATGTTCCGACTGCGCACTGCGCACCAGGCCGCGGACGGCCGCCGCCGCGGGGTCCGGCGTCTCACCGGGCAGACCTGCGCCGTTGCGGGTCAGCACGACCAGCAACGACTCGGCGCAGCCCGGTTCGGCGAACCAGCCGCGCAGCACCACGAGGGCGTCGTGCACGGCGGCGCGGATGGTGGCGGGGACGTCGTCGCCGTCCGCTGTCGCCGTCTCGGGCGACCAGACGACGGCCGCGCCCGGGTGGCCCCCGCCTGCCGCGAACGCCGCGACGTCCCCGAACGTCCCGGCACCACCTGCGACAGGTCGACCCAGTGCGAGCAGGTGCCGGTCCGGCACCGCAGGTGCCGTCACCGGCGTCCAGTCGAGAGCGTAGAGCGGGCTGCGGGCGCCGGCGAGAGCGCGCGCGTCCGCGGGGCGGGCGAGCACGGCGTCGATCGACAGCACCGCGGCGCCGGTGGCGTCACAGGCGTCGATGCGCACCTTCCCGGGACCCGAACGGATGATGCGGGCGCGGACCCCGGTGACGCCGTGCCGGAACACCCGGACGCCGCCGAAGGAGAACGGAAGCGGCAGCCGGCCGTCGGGTAGACCGTCGGCGAGTCCGTCGATGGCAGCGTGGAAGATCGCATCCATCAGCGCCGGGTGCACCACGAAGCCCGCCGCCCGGCCCGCTGTCGTCTCGTCCAGCGTCACCTCGGCGAACATGTCGTCCCCACCGGCCCAGGCGGCGCGCACACCCTGGAAGGTCGGGCCGTAGCCGAATCCAAGGTCGGCGAGCCGGTCGTACAGCCGTGTGCCGTCGATCGACGTGCCGTCGGTCGGCGGCCAGTCCGGGTCGGTCCAGGCCGGCGGCACATCGTCGGCGGGGGCGAGGGTGCCGGTGGCGTGCAGCGTCCACTCCGGCTCGCCCGGGTCGGACCGCGCGGTGCCGGTGACGGTCCGCGAGTGGACAGACAGGCCCCGGCGACCGGTGTGGTCGGGCTCGGTCACCGAGACCTGCACGTCCACGGCAGTGGTGCCGTCGAACAGCAGCGGCGTCGCCAGGACGAGTTCGTCCACGACGGGTAGGTCCAGGTGGCGGCCCGCGGCACACGCGAGTTCCACGAACCCGGTGCCGGGCAGGAGCACCGCCCCGAAGGCCGTGTGGTCGGCGATCCACGGCTGACCGGTGGTGGAGAGCCTGCTACTGAAGAGCCATTCGTCGCGACCGGCAAGCGGCGCGCCGACGCGCAGCATCGGGTGGTCGAGCGCGGCGAGACCCGCGCGGCCCAGGTCACCTAGCGCGCCGTCGTCGGGCTGCACCCAGTAACGGCGATGCTGGAAAGCGTATCCAGGCAGGTCGAGGTGGTCGACCGGTCTTCCCGGTGACAGCGGCGTCCAGTCGACGGTGACGCCCGCGCAATGGGCGGCGGCGAGCAACCGCAGGAACTGGTCGGTCTCGTCGACGCCGCGTCGCGCCGCCGCCGCGACCAGCGAGCGGGACGCCACCTCGTCGATCAGCGTCTGGCGGGTCAGCGCCGACAGCACCGCGTCCGGACCCACCTCGACGAACCGGCGCACGCCGGCGTCGACGAGAGACTGCACCGCCGGGGCGAACCGCACGGCCTCGCGCACCTGCCGCACCCAGTACTGCGGCGTCAGCAGTTCGGGGCCCGCCGGCGCGCCGGACACCGTCGAGCACACGCCGATCCGTGGGGTCTGATACGTCACCGAGCTGGCGACCTGCTCGTACTCGGCAAGCATCGGCTCGACCAGTGCCGAGTGGAAGGCGTGACTGACCGTCAGTCGGTTCGTCTTCACCCCCTCGCCCGCCAGCCGGTCCGCCAGTGCGTCGATCGCCGCCGTCTCGCCCGAGAACACCGTCGCCACGGGCGCGTTCACGGCGGCCAGCGAGACCGTCCCCGCCGCGAGCAGTTCCCGCGCCCGCTCCTCGGGCACCGCGGCGGCGAGCATCGCTCCACCGGCCGGCAGCGCGCCCATCAGCCGACCCCGGGCGGCAACGAGCCGGCACGCGTCGGCCAGCGACCACACCTCGGCCACGTAGGCCGCAGCCAGCTCGCCGATCGAATGCCCGACCACCACGTCCGGGGTCACGCCGAACGACGCCAGGAGGCGGTACAGCGCCACCTCGAACGCGAACAACGCGGGTTGCGTGAATTCCGTCCGGTCGAGCGGGGGCATGCGCCCGGTCTCACCGCCACTGTTCCCGGCACCACCGGTCGCGCCGAACATGATCTCGCGGAGCGACACCCCCAGCAGGGCATCGAGTTCCGCGCACACCTCGTCGAGAGCGGCGGCGAACACCGGGAATGCCTCAGCCAACCCGGCGCCCATACCGACACGTTGCGCACCCTGACCGGTGAACAGGAAGGCCGTCTCGCCGGTGGTGACGGCACCCGACACCACCTGCGGGGAAGCCGTACCCGCCGCCAGGGCCGTGAGGCCGGCGAGCTGACCGGCCCGGTCGGCGCCGAGCACCGCGCCGCGCTGCTCCAGCTGGGCCCGCGCGACGGTCAGGGCGGCGGCGACATCGGCGTCGTCGACCTCGGGGTGGTCGGCGAGCCAGGCCAGCAGCCGGCTCGCCTGCGCCCGGAGGGCGGCCTCCGACCTGGCCGAGAGCAACCACGGTGCGCGCAGCGTCGGTAGAGCCGGCTCCGACTGTCGTACCACGGCATCCGGCCCGGTCACCGGGTCGACGGCACGCCCACGCGGCGCCTCTTCGATGATCACGTGAGCGTTGGTCCCGCTGATCCCGAACGACGACACACCTGTACGACGCGGACGGTCGGGCCGTGGCCACTGCCGAGCCCGGGTCAGCAGCCGCACCGTGCCGGCCGACCAGTCGACCTCGGGGGTCGGCTCGTCGACGTGCAACGTCGCGGGCATCACCCCCGCGCGCATCGCCATCACCATCTTGATCACACCCGCCACACCCGCCGCGGCCTGCGTGTGACCGATGTTCGACTTGACCGAACCCAACCACAACGGGTGGTCGTTCCGCCGGGCCTGGCCGTAGGTGGCCAGTAGCGCCTGCGCCTCGATCGGGTCACCCAACCGGGTACCCGTACCGTGCGCCTCCACCACGTCCACCTCCGCGGCGGACAACCGCGCGTTGGCCAGGGCAGCCCGGATCACCCGCTCCTGCGCGGGCCCGTTCGGCGCGGTCAGCTGGCTGCTCGCGCCGTCCTGGTTCACCGCGGAACCACGGATCACCGCCAACACCCGACGCCCACCACGCACCGCATCCGACAGCCGCTCCAACACCAGCACACCCACACCCTCGGCCCAACCCGTCCCGTCCGCCGACGACGAGAACGCCTTGCACCGCCCATCCGGCGACAACCCCCGCTGCCGGGAGAACTCCACGAACGTCCCGGGGGTCGCCATCACCGTCACCCCACCGGCGAGCGCCATCGCACACTCACCCTGACGCAACGACTGGGCAGCCAGATGAAGCGCGACCAACGAGGACGAACACGCCGTGTCGACAGTGACCGCCGGCCCCTCCAACCCGAAGGTGTAGGCCACCCGACCCGACGCGACGCTGCCCGCGCTCCCGGTGAGCAGATAGCCCTCGAAGCCCTCCGGCGCGCTGGGGAACCGGGAGCCGTAGTCGTCGTACATGACACCCACGTACACCCCGGTACGGGTGCCCCGCAGCGCGGTCGGATCGAGGCCCGCGTGTTCGAAGGCCTCCCACCCCGTCTCCAGCAGCAGCCGCTGCTGCGGATCCATCGCCGCCGCCTCGCGGGGGCTGATGCCGAAGAACTCGGCATCGAACCGGTCCGCGTCATACAGGAAACCACCCTCGCGGGCGTACGAGGTCCCTCGATGGTCGGGGTCGGGGTGGTAGAGCTCCTCCAGGTCCCAGCCACGGCCCTCGGGAAAGGCACCCACCGCGTCGCGTTCCGCGCTCAACAGCTCCCAGAGGTCTGCCGGAGAGGTGACATCGCCGGGCAGCCGGCATGCCATGCCCACGATCGCGATCGGCTCACCGGCGCGCTCCTCCAGCTCCTGGACCTGCTGACGGCTCTCTCTCAGCTCGACGGTGGCCCGCTTGAGGTAGTCACGCAGTTTCTGCTCGTTGTTCATGCCTGCCTGCCGAGTTCGTTGTCGAGTGCCGCGAAGAGGTCGTCGTCGGTGTCCAGTTCGACGGCCGGCAGGGTCGGCCCTCCGTCCACCATCCGGAGCAGCCTGCGCAGTTGCGCGGCGATCGTTCCTGCGAGGGCGACGCCGTCGGGCGTGTCCGGGGTGGCGATGACGGCCTCCAGGGCGTCCAGTGCTTTCTGGACGGGATCCTGCTGCTGGCCGATCAGGTGACCCCGCAGGTGTTCGGCCAGCGCTGCCGTGGTCGGGTGGTCGAAGACGAGCGTGCTGGGCAACCTCAGCCCGGTGGCGGTGTTGAGCCTGTTGCGGAGCTCGACGGCGGTGAGCGAGTCGAGGCCCAGGTCCATCAGACCGCGCCGGGCGTCGATCGTCAGTGGTGCCGGGTGGGCCAGCACGACGCCGACCTGCTCCTTGACGAAGGAGAGCAGCAGCGCCTCCTGCTCCGCCTCGCCCATCCCGGTGAGCCGTTGTGCCAGCGGGATCTCCACGGGCGTGGTGTGCCGGTCCGTTCGTCGCCCGGCACGCACCAGACCGCGGAACAGCTCAGGCAACGTGTCTCCGAGGGAGCGCAGCGCGGCAGGGTCGAGCGCCACCGGCGCGAGCACCGGTCGGGATCCGAGGTCACCGTCTGCCTGTGCCGTCCTGTCGGCGACCATGACCAGGTCGAGCGCCGCGAGTGCCTGGTCGGTCGGCATCGGTAGCACCCCGTTGCGCATCAACCTGGACCGATCGGCCTGTTCGAGCTCGTCGGCCATTCCGCCCTGCCACATCCCCCAGGCCAGGGACACTGCGGGCAGGTCGACGCCGCGACGGTACTCGGCCAGCGCGTCCAGGAAGGTGTTACCCGCGGCGTAGTTGGCCTGTCCTGCGTTGCCCACCAGGCCGGCGACGGAGGAGAAGAGGACGAAGTCCGTCAGCTCCAGTCGGGCGGTCAGCTCGTGCAGGTTCCAGGCCGCCTGCACCTTCGGCCGCAGGACCCGGGCGAGGCTCTCCGGGGTCATCGCCGCCACGGTGGAGTCCTCGACGACTCCGGCCGCGTGCACCACCGCGGCGAGCGGGTGTTCGTCCGGGATCGAGGCGAGCAGCTCGGCCAGCGCCCCACGGTCGGCCACGTCGCAGGCCGCCACCCGCACGTCGGCACCGAGCGCCGTCAACTCGGCCACGAGGTTCTCCGCGCCGCCCCGCCGGCTGGTGAGCAGCAGCCGGCGGGCGCCACGGTCCTCCACCAGGTGCCGGGCGACCAGGGCACCGAGCGCCCCGGTGCCACCGGTGACCAGCACCGTACGCTGCGGGTCGAACCGGCCGTCGGAGTCCGGGCGTCGGACCGGCTGCGGCACCCTCACCAACCTGGTCACGTAGGCGTGTCCCCCGCGCAGCTCGAGCTGTGGTCGCGGATCTGCCAGAGCCGCTGCGCGCAGTTCCTCGCTGGCCGGCAGGCCGTCGGTGATCACATGCTGGAATCGCCCCGGGTGTTCCGACTCGGCAGCCCGGATCAGCCCGGACAGCGCGCTGTGCGCCAGTTCCCCCGTGCTGATCACGGCGAGTCGTGTTCCGATCGGCCTGTCGGTGTCGAGCCACTGCTGCAACACCGCCAGCACCTCTCCCGTGACCTCGGCCGTCGCCTCCGGGGAGGCTGGACGTACCGGAAGGACGACCACGTCGGGAACGGCCACGCCGTCCGCGGTCAGGGCGGCGAGGTTCCGATGGCACCCGGCGTCGAGCCCCAGGTCGTCGGAGCCGAGAACCGCGATGCTCGTGGCACCCACGGTGGCGAGTTCCACCGCGGTGCGCTCCACCGCATACACGTCCGGATGGGGGTGGCCGGTCAGCGTGCCGGTCGGCAGCGCTCGTAGCGTCAGCGACTCGACGGTGGCTGCCAACGTTCCGGTGTCGTCGGCGATGCGCACCGCGACGGCTCCGCTCCCGCCGACCGAGAGCTTCACCCGCAGGGGGCCGGGCCGGATCACCGACAGCTGGACACCGCCGAAGGAGAAGGGCAGCCGGATCTCCGCCGACTCCTCCAGGAGCAGCGCATGCAACGAGGCATCGAACAGCGCCGGATGCAGGACGAATCCATCAGTGTCGACGTCTGCCCGTACCTCAGCGTAGAGGTCGTCACCCGACCGCCAGGCCGCCTGGAGTCCCTGAAAGGCCGGGCCGTACCCGTAGCCGTGGCCGGCGAGGCGGTCGTACAGGTCGTCGACCGGCTGTGGTTCGGCGTCGGCTGGAGGCCAGGACGCCAGCTCGGGGTCGGGATGCGGGCTGAGGGGAATGGCAGCGACCACGCTTCCGGTGGCATGCCGGCCCCAGACGTCGCCGTCCTGGTCTCCACGGGAGTGGATCGCCACCGGCCGACGGCCGTCCGCATCCGGGCTGCCGACGGTGATCTGCAGCCTGAGCGCCCCTGCGTCGGGAAGGACCAGGGGTTCCTGGAGGGTCAGCTCCTCCAGTCGCTCGCAACCGACCGCGGCTCCCGCATGCACGGCGAGCTCCACCAGGGCCGTCCCGGGGACCAGCAGGGTGTCGGCGACGGTGTGGTCGGCGAACCACGGGTGGCTACGGGCCGACACCCGGCCGGTGAACAGCACACCGTCGGAATCCGCGAGCGGCACCCCGGCTCCGAGCAGCGGGTGCCGCGCGCAGTCCAGGCCCGCCGAGGTGACGTCGTCGCTGCCACGCCCCTCGGTCAGCCAGTAGTGCCGGCGTTGGAACGGGTAGGTCGGCAGGTCCACGGCCCGGCCGGCGTTCTCGCCGAACAGGGCACGCCAGCGCACCGGCACGCCTCGGACATGGGCGTGGGCCACGGCGGTGACGACGGTATGCGGCTCGGGACGCCCAGCGCGCAGCACCGGGACCAGCAGTGCCGCCGCGTCGAGGAAATCCTGTCCCATGGCGCTGAGCACGCCGTCCGGGCCGAGTTCCAGGAAGGTCCGCACGCCTTCGGCCTCCAACGCGCGTGCCGCATCCCAGAAGCGCACCGGCTGGCGGACGTGGCGGACCCAGTACTCCGCAGTGGTCAGTTCCTCGACGGTGGCCAGCGTCCCGGTCAGGGTCGACACGATCGGGATGGTGGGCGGGGCGAAGGCGAGGTCCTTCGCGACCGCGTGGAAGTCGTCGAGCATCGCGTCCATGTGCGGGGAATGGAAGGCGTGGCTGACTCGGAGCCGCTTGGTCCTCCGCCCCTGAGCGGTCAGTTCCGCTCCGACCGCCGCGACGGCCGCCGTGTCCCCCGAGAGGACCACCGAGGTGGGGCCGTTGACGGCGGCGACACCCAGCAGGTCCTCCCGTCCGTCGAGCAGCCTCAGCACCTCCCGCTCGTCGGCCTCGACGGCGAGCATCGTTCCGCCACCGGGCAGGGACTGCATCAGCCGGCCACGGGCCGCGACCAGCTTCGCGGCGTCGGCCAGCGAGAAGACGCCGGCGACATGCGCGGCTGCCAGTTCGCCGACGGAGTGACCTCCGAGGAAGTCCGGCCGTATCCCCCAGCCCTCGAGGAGCCGGTAGAGCGCCACCTCGGTGGCGAACAGGGCGGCCTGGGCGACATGGGTCCGGTCCAGCGACGCGGGGTCCTCACCCCAGAGAACGTCGAGCAGAGGCTCGTCCAGCCACCGGTCGAGCTCGCCGCAGACGGCGTCCAGGGCGTCGGCGTAGCCGGGGTAGGCGGAGTACAGCTCCCGGCCCATACCGATTCGCTGGCTGCCCTGACCGGTGAAGAGGAAAGCGGTCCGACCGGCCACAGGCGTGCCACGCACGCTCAGCGCGGCGAGCCCGCCGACCGCTTCCGGGACGGTGGCTGCCACCACCACGGCCCGGTGCGCCAGCCCGGCACGCCCCGTGGCCAGCGTGCTTCCGGTCGACGCCAGGTCCTCCTGCGTGGCTCCGGCGAGGACCGCGCCGACCTGATCGGCCTGCGCCAGCAGCGCCGCCTCGTTGTGCGCGGACAGCACCAGCGGCACGATCGGCATCGGCGGGGGCGGCGAGACCGCCTCGGTGGCCGGTGGCTGCTCGACGATGACGTGGGCATTGGTACCACTGATGCCGAAGGAGGAGACGCCCGCCCGGCGCGGACGTCCGGATTCGGGCCAGGGCACCGCCGTGGTGAGGAGTTCCACCCGGCCGGCGGACCAGTCCACGTGCGGGCTGGGCTCGTCGATGTGCAGGCTCTTCGGCACCGTTCCGTGCCGCATCGCCATGATCATCTTGATGACGCCGGCAACACCCGAGGCGGCCTGGGCGTGCCCGATGTTCGACTTCAGCGAGCCCATCAGGAGGGGGGACGTGCGTTCCTGCCCGTACGTGGCGAGCACCGCCTGGGCCTCGATCGGGTCACCCAGTGTGGTGCCGGTGCCGTGGGCCTCCAACACGTCGACGTCCGCCGGGACCAGCCCCCCGTTGGTGAGTGCCTGGCGGATCACCCGTTCCTGGGAGGGACCGTTGGGGGCGGTGAGACCGTTGCTCGCACCGTCGTTGTTGACGGCGGTGCCCCGCAGGACCCCGAGGATCCGACGGCCGTTGCGCCGGGCGTCGGAGAGCCGCTCCAACAGGAGCACTCCGGCGCCCTCGGCCCACGCCGTGCCGTCCGCCTGCGCGGAGAAGGACTTGCAGCGGCCGTCCGGTGCCAGGCCGCGCTGCCGGCTGAACTCCACGAACAGCGTCGGCGCGGCCAGCACCGTCACACCCCCTGCCAACGCCAACCCGCACTCACCGTTGCGTAGTGCCTGCGCGGCGAGGTGGATCGAGACCAGCGACGAGGAGCAGGCAGTGTCGACGGTGATCGCCGGTCCCTGCAGGCCGAACGTGTAGGCGACCCGGCCGGAGGCGACACTGACCGTGCTACCGACCGACAGGTAGCCCTCCAACGCGTCGGGGGCGTCCTTCAGACGTGCGGCGTAGTCGTTTGCCATGACACCGGCGAACACACCGGTCTGGCTGCCCTTGAGCGAGGTCGGGTCGATACCGGCACGCTCGAACGCCTCCCAGCAGATCTCCAGCAGCAGGCGCTGCTGCGGGTCGATGGCCGTGGCCTCCCGCGCACTCACGCCGAAGAGCTCGGGATCGAACTGCGCGGCGTCGTAGAGGAATCCGCCGTGCCGGGTGTACGAGGTGCCCACGTGATCCGGGTTCGAGTCGTACAGGTTGTCCAGGTCCCAGCCACGATCGTCCGGGAACGGCCCCACCCCGTCCCGCTCGTCGGACAGCAGCGCCCACAGCTCCTCCGGCGAGGCGACCTTCCCCGGGTAGCGACAGGCCATCGCCACGATCGCGATCGGCTCGTCCGGAACACCGGCGACCGGTTCGGCCACGGACGCCCCGGTCGCCGCACCGACGAGCGCCGTCCGCAGGAAGCCCGCCAGCTCGACCGGATCGGGGTGGTCGAACACCAACGTCGCGGGCAGCTTCAGCCCGGACACCGCGTTCAACCGGTTGCGCAGTTCCACCGCCTTGAGCGAGTCGAAGCCCAACTCGCTGAAGGCTCGGTCGGTGGCGACCTGGTCGGCGCGGGTGTACGCCAGTACCGACGCCACCGTGTCCCGAACCAGCTCCAGCAGTACGCGCTGCTGGTCCTGGGCCGGCAGGCCCGCCAGTCGCTCCCGGAGCGGGCTTCCACCTGTCGGCTCGCCGACCGCCACCCGCCGCGCCGGGCGCACCAGTGCGTGGAAGAGAGCGGCCAACGTGCCGTCCTCGCTCCGCCGCCGTAGTCCGGTGTGGTCCAGCAGTGCCGGAACGAGTACCGGGCGACCGGTCGCCAGGGCGGCGTCGAACAACGTCAGCCCCTGCTCACTGCTGATCGGCGCGATTCCGCTTCGGGACATCCGGGCCAGGTCGGCGTCGGTCAGGTGGGCGGTCATCCCGCTGTCGGCGGCCCACAGGCCCCAGGCGAGCGAGGTGCCCGGCAGCCCCAGCGCCCGACGGTGGAGCGCCAGGGCATCCAGGTAGGTGTTGGCCGCCGCGTAGTTGGCCTGTCCTGCGGTGCCGACCGTGCCGGCCAACGAGGAGAACAGGACGAACGCGTCCAGGTCCAGGCCCGCCGTGAGCTCGTGCAGGTGCCGGGCACCATCGATCTTGGGACGCAGCACGGTGTCGAGCTGCCCGGCCGTGAGTGCCTGCAGCGTGCCGTCGTCGAGCACGCCGGCGGTGTGGAGCACAGCGGTGAGCGGATGCTCGGCGGGAACACCCTCCAGTACGGTGGCGACCGCCGCCCGGTCGGCGATGTCGCAGGCGACCACGGACAGCTCGGCTCCGTGCGCGACGAGTTCGGCCTCCAGCTCCAGCATGCCCGGGGCCTCCCGGCCACGGCGGCTCACCAGCAGCAGGTGCCGTACGCCGTACGCGGCGACGAGATGGCGGGCGAACAGCTGGCCCAGCGTGCCCGACGCACCCGTGAGCAGCACGGTGCCCCCGGGGTCCAGCGCAGGCGCCGGGTGGCTGGTCGCAGGCGACCTGACCAGCCGCGGCACCAGCAGCGCCCCGTCCCGCAGGCACGCCTGTGCTCCCGGCACGGCCAGCGCACGGCCCAGCTCGGCCGCGGAGAGGTCCCACTGCGTCACGTCCACCAGGCCGAACCGATCGGGGTGCTCGGACATCGCGGTACGCACCAGCCCCCAGACGGGAGCCGAGCCGAGGCCGGCCTCCGTGCGGGCGGTGGTCGCGTCACGGGTGACGAAGACCAGACGCGCATCGCCGAACCGCGCGTCGGCGAGCCATTCCTGGGCCAGCCGCAGGGTGCTGTGTGCCACGGCACGGGGATCCCCGTCGGCGACGGGGACCACGACGAGCTGCGGACCCCCCTCGATGCCGGAGAGGTCACGGTAGGTCCCCAGCGGGGCGGGCAGCCCGTGGCCGGACCCGTCGAGCACGGCCCACCGGGTGATCGTGGGGCCGGCACCGACGGCCGTCCACTCCACCTCGAGTAGCGGTTGGTCCGCAGTGGTCCGACCGGCCAGCTGCGCAGGGTCGACCGACCGTAGGCCCAGCGATGTCACCGTCGCGATCGGCGCACCGCCGGCATCGGCGAGGGAGATCGCGGTACCCGAGCCGGCAGGGGTGAGCCGCACCCGCAGCATGTTGGCGTTCGCCGCGTGGAGCCGGACGCCCGTCCAGGCGAACGGCAGCACCAGCCGGCCGCCCTCGGCGAGCGCCAGCGGATGCAGCGCGGCATCGAGCAGGGCCGGGTGGATCCCGAACCCGTCCGGGGCGACGTCCGTCGGCAGGGCGACCTCGGCGAACATCTCCGTCCCGGCGCGCCACAGCGCCCGCAACCCCTGGAAGGTCGGGCCGTACTGGAAGCCCCGCTCGGCGAGCGTGTCGTACGCCGCGGACAGATCCACCGGCTCCGCGCCGGCGGGAGGCCAGGCGGCGGCGTCCCGCGCCCCCGTGCGCGCCTGCGCGCGGCCCAGCGTTCCGGTGGCGTGCAGGGCCCATGGGCTCGGCAGCGCGTCGACGGCCCCGGGTTCCGGCCGGGAGTGGATCGACAACGCACGCCGACCCTCCTGGTCCGGAGCGTCGACCGCGACCTGGAGTTGCACCGCGCCGCGGCCCGTGAGCACCAACGGAGCCTCCAGCGTCAACTCGTCGAGTTGGTCGAGACCCGTGTGGTCACCCGCCCGGATCGCGAGGTCGACGAAGGCGGTGCCGGGGAGCAGCACGGTGCCCGCCACGGCGTGGTCCGCCAACCACGGCTGCCCGCTGAGGGAGATCCGTCCGCTCAGGACCAGCTTGTCCTCGTCGGCCGCCATCCAGAGGGCAGCCCCGATGAGCGGGTGGCGTTCGGCGGCCATGCCGAGCCCGCCGGCGTCCCCGGCTGGCGGCGGGCCTTCGAGCCAGTGGCGTTGCCGCTGGAACGGGTACGTGGGCAGGTCGACCGGTCCACCGGCGGCGCCGACCACCGCCGACCAGTCGACCGGCACCCCGTTGACGTGTGCCGCGGCGACCGAGGCCAGGAAGCGGTCCGGTCCACCGTCGTCGCGCCGCAGCGATCCGACGACCACGGCCCCGCGTACGCCGGCGTCGTCGGCGGTGTCACCGAGCGCCGAGGTGAGCACCGGGTGGGCACTGACCTCGATGAAGACACGGTACCCGTCGCGGAGCAGCGCACGGACGGCCTCCTCCAACCGGACGGTCCGGCGGAGGTTGCGGAACCAGTACCCACCGTCGAGTTCCGGACCGCTCAGCGGCTGCCCGGTGACGGTGGAGAAGAAGCTGATCTCACCGGTACGCGGCGTGACGCCGGCCAACAGCTCCCGTAGCTCGTCCTCCAACAGGTCGACGTGGGCGGAGTGGGAGGCGTAGTCGACCGGAACGGTGCGGGCACGGTATCCGTCGACCTCACTCTGCGCGACGAGGTCGGCCAGCGCCTGCGGGTCACCGGAGACGACGGTGCTCGCCGGGCCGTTGTGGGCGGCGATCTCGACCGCTCCGCCCCAACGGGCGACGAGCGCGCGAACCTCGTCGGCCGGCAGCGCCACCGACACCATCCCGCCCGTGCCGGCCAGCTTCACGATCGCCCGGCTACGCAACGCGACGATCTTCGCCGCGTCCTCGATCGATAACACCCCGGCGACCACCGCCGCCGCGATCTCGCCCTGTGAGTGACCGACCACCGCATCGGGCTCGACGCCCACCGAACGCCACAGCGCCGCCAGCGACACCATCACCGCCCACAACGCGGGCTGCACCACATCGACCCGGTCGAGACCGGCCGCGCCGTCCACACCGCGCAGCACGTCCAGCAGCGACCAGTCCGTGAACGGCGCCAGCGCCTGCCCACACTCCGCCAGCCGCGCGGCGAACACCGGGGAGGAGTCGAGGAGTTCGAGCGCCATGCCCTGCCACTGCGAACCCTGACCCGGGAAGACGAACACCGTCCTGCCCCTGCCGGAGGCGACGGCCTGCACCAGGTTCGGCGCGGAACCGCCCGAAGCCAGTGCCTCGAGACCCGCGAGCAACTCGTCGCGGTCCGCCCCCGTGACGGCCGCCCGGACCGGAAGGTGCGGAACCCGCGTCGCAAGAGCCGAAGCGATCACCGCCGGCTCCACGACCGACGAGGCCAGAAGTCCGCGGAGCTGGCCCGCGCGGGCCACCAGCGCCGTCGCACTCTTGGCGGACACCACAATCGGAAGCCCCGCTACGACCGGGCCACCTGCCACGATCGGCTCCGGTCCCTGTTCCAGGACCACATGCGCGTTCGTGCCGCTGATCCCGAACGACGACACCGATGCGCGACGCGGACGACCGCGCTCCGGCCACTTCTGCGCCTGCGTCAGCAGTTGCACCGTGCCCGCCGTCCAGTCGACCTCGGGGGTCGGCTCGTCGACGTGCAGGGTCGCCGGAAGCTCACCGTGACGCATCGCCATCAGCATCTTGATGATGCCCGCCACACCCGCCGCCGCCTGCGTGTGACCGATATTCGACTTGATCGATCCAAGCCACAGGGGCTGGTCACCGGACCGCTCCTGACCGTAGGTCGCCAGGAGCGCCTGCGCCTCGATCGGGTCACCCAACCGGGTACCCGTGCCGTGCGCCTCCACGGCGTCGACATCGGAGGCCGTCAACCCCGCGTTGGCCAGAGCCTGACGGATCACCCGCTGCTGGGACGGGCCGTTCGGGGCGGTGAGACCGTTGCTCGCACCGTCCTGGTTGACCGCGGAACCCCTGATCACCCCCAGGATGTCGTGCCCCAGCCGGTGCGCGTCCGACAGCCGCTCCAACACCAGCACGCCCGCACCCTCGGCCCAGCCCGTGCCGTCCGCCGACGACGAGAACGCCTTGCACCGCCCGTCCGGTGACAACCCCCGCTGCCGGGAGAACTCCACGAAGGTGTTCGGCGTCGACATCACCGTCACCCCACCGGCAACCGCCATCGAGCATTCGCCCCGACGCAACGCCTGTGCTGCCAGATGCACCGCCACCAACGACGAGGAACAGGCCGTGTCCAGGGTCACCGCCGGCCCCTCCAGGCCGAACGTGTACGCCACCCGGCCCGACAGCACACTCGCGATCGTGCCCGTCAGCAGATGGCCCTCGAACCCCTCCGGAGCCCTCCCCCACCGCGACCCGTAGTCGTTGTACATCACACCCGCGTACACCCCGGTCGAGGAACCGGCCAGCGAGGCGGGATCGATACCTCCCCGCTCCAACGCCTCCCACACGACCTCGAGCAACAGGCGTTGCTGCGGATCCGTCGCCACCGCCTCACGCGGACTCAGCCCGAAGAACTCCGCATCGAAGTCCGCAGCGTCGTAGAGGAAACCACCCCTACGCGTGTACGACTTGCCGGTCCTTCCCGGATCCGGGTCGAAGAGCGCGTCCACGTCCCAGCCGCGATCCGCCGGGAACTCGTCGATCGCATCCCGGCCCGCCGCCACCAGCCGCCACAGATCCTCCGGCGAACCGACCCCACCGGGATAACGGCACCCCATACCGACCACGGCGATCGGCTCGTCCGAACCGAGGTCGTGCGCAACCACGGACGGGGCGACAACCGGTCCGGACACCTCGAGTCGAGCCAGCAGGAAGTCCGCCACCGCCCCCGGCGACGGGCAGTCGAAGACCAACGTGGCCGGCAACCGCAGACCCGTCAGTTCGTCGAGCCGGTTACGGAACTCCACACCGGTCAGCGAATCGAAGCCGGCGTCCCTGAACGCCCTGCCGGGATCGACGTCGGCACCAGCGCCGTACCCGAGCACGAGGGCGACGGTCTCCCGTACGGTCTCGAGCACCGCTCGTGCCCGGTCGTCGGGAGAGAGCGGGGCCAGCCGTCGGGCCCAGGACGAGCCGGCGCCGGGGGCGACGCCCGTCGCCTGCCGACGGCGTGCCCGGACCAGGCCGGTGTACAGGCCGGGGAGCCCGGTGCCCTCGGCCAGGGCGCGTAGCGCACCCAGGTCCAGCTCGGCCGGGACCAGCAGCGGCTCCGCCGAACCCAGCGCGGCGTCGAACAGCGCCATGCCCTGTTCCGGGTGCAGCGGGAGGACTCCGCTGCGCTTCCAACGCGCGACGTCCGCATCTCCGAGGCCGCCGGCCATGCCCTCGGCGCTGTCCCACAGCCCCCAGGCGAGCGAGGTGGCGGGCAGACCCTGCGCCCGGCGGTGCTGCGCGAGAGCGTCCAGGAAGGTGTTCGCCGCAGCGTAGTTCGCCTGACCGGCGGTGCCCACCAGACCTGCGATGGACGAGAAGACCACGAAGGCGGACAACCTGCGGTCGCGGGTCAGCCGGTGGAGGTTCCAGGCCGCGTCCACCTTCGGGCGCAGCACCCGCTCCAGCTGACCCGCCGTCAGCGACCCGACCGTCGCATCGTCCAGCACGCCTGCCGTGTGCACCACAGCGGTCAGTGGACGATCCGCCGTCACCTCGTCCAACAGACCGGCCAACGCGTCGAGATCCGACACGTCGCAGGCGGCCACCGAGGCCCGCGCACCCCACGTCGCCAGCTCCGCCACGAACTCCGCAGCGCCCGGAGCCGCACCACCACGGCGACTCACCAGCAGCAGATGCCGCGCACCGTGGTGCGACACCAACCGCCGCGCCACGAGACGACCCAACGTACCCAAGCCACCGGTCACCAGGACCGTTCCCTCCGGGTCCATGCCCCCCGGGGCCGGGCCTTCCGGGGCCGGGCCCGCCGCCACGGCCGCGACCACACCCGAAGCCGGTGCCAGCCTCGGTACGAACAGCCCACCGCCGCGCACCGCGACCTCGGGCTCACCCGACGCCAACGCCACCGGCAACAGCGCCGCCCCACCCTCGTCCAGGTGGACCAGGGCCAGCCTGCCCGGATGCTCGGACTGGACGGTCCGGACCAGGCCCACGAGCGCCGCCGTGGGTAGCGCGCCGTCGGGCAGGACCACCACCAGGCGACTCTCGGCGAACTGCCGGCTGGTCAACCACTCCTGCACCACCTGCAGACCGCGCACCGTCGTCACGTGGGTCTGCAGAGGCACGTCAGCCGGGGCGTCGGTAGCTAGTTCCTGACCACTGACCACCACGAACTCCGGTGCCGGGAGGCCCGCGTCGACAGCGGCACGGAGTGCCCCGAGGTCAGCGTGCGGCGCCTCGCCCACGCGAACCCACCGCTGCTCGTCGACGGGATCGACCGGAGGCACGGCATCCCAGTCCACGCGGTACAGGGACGCCACGGCCGGACCGGCCGGTGCGAGCCGATCACGGTCGACAGGTCGCAGGGAGACCGCCCCGATCGTCGCCACCGGCGCGCCGGCCCCGTCCGCGACAGCGAGGCGCGCAGTGTCCTGGCCGGTACGGGTCCAGCGGACCCTCAGCACCGTGGCGCCGACCGCGTGCATGGTGAAACCCGAGAACGAGAACGGCAGGCGGATCGTGTCGCCCTCCTGCGCCGCCTCCAGTACCAGCGGGTGCAGGGCCGCGTCGAGCAGAACGGGGTGCACGCCGAAACGACCGGCCTCGTCGTGCAGCTGGTCGGGCAGCGCGACCTCGGCGAAGAGATCGTCCCCGACGCGCCAGGCCGCACGGAGACCGCAGAAGGCCGGTCCGTACCCGTAACCCCGATCGTCGAGGCGGTCGTAGACGCCCTCCAGCGGGATGGCGACGCCATCAGCAGGCGGCCACTGGTCCAGGCAGACACCTGCCGAGGGGGCGAAGGGCGTGAGCAGGCCGGCCGCGTGGGCGGTCCACTGCCCTGCGCCGGTCCTGGAGTACACCGTGAACCGACGGTCTCCGCGCGTATCGGCCCGCTCGACGGTCAGCCGGATCGAGACTGCGGCGGTTGCGGTCAGCGTGAGGGGTGATTCGAGGGTGAGCTCCTCGACGGTGGCGTGTCCGAGTTGCTCGGCGGCATGACCGGCCAGTTCCAGGAACACCGTTGCCGGCACCAGGACCGTCCCACCGATCGTGTGATCTGCCAACCACGGTCGCGTCGACAACGACAACGACCCGGAGAACTGCACCCCGCCGCCGTCCGGTTCCGCGATCACCGCAGCCAGCAGCGGATGGTCCGCAGCCGTCAGTCCCAGACTCTCCACGTCACCGGCACGCGGGCCGTCCAGCCAGAAGCGTCGGCGTTGGAAGGCGTACGTCGGTAGATCCACCACACCCACACCCGGCAACAACCGCTCCCACTCCACCCCCACCCCATGCACATGCACACGCGCCAGAGCCGTCACCAGAGAACGCCGCTCCGAACGCCCCCCACGCAACACCGGAACCACCACCACATCCTCGACACCCCCCAAACACTCACCCACCAAACCCGCCAACGTCGCATCCGGCCCCAACTCCACAAACGCCGACACACCCAACCCCACCAACGTGCCCACACCATCAGCGAACCGCACCGCCGACCGAGCCTGCACAGCCCAATACTCCGCCGAAAACCCCTCCACCAACCCACCCGTCACATTCGACACCACCGGAATCCGCGGAACCGAATACGTCAACCCCCGCGCCACCTCAGTAAGCTCCTCCAACACCCCATCCAAACACGCCGAATGAAAAGCACAACCCACCCTCAAACGAGTCGCCCGCACCCCCTCCGCCCGAGCCAACTCCAACACCTCCAACACCGCACCCTCATCACCCGAAACCACCGTACTCACCGGACTGTTGAACCCCGCCACACCCACACCCGAACGCCCCTCCAACCACCCCGACACCCGCTCCCCACCCACATTCACCGCCACCATCGCCCCACCCACACCCTCCATCAAACGCCCCCGCGCACACACCAAACGCGCCGCATCCCCCAACGACAACACACCCGACACATGAGCCGCCACCACCTCACCCACCGAATGACCCACCACAAAATCCGGCACCACCCCGTAATGAACCAACAAACGAAACAACGCCACCTCAACCGCAAACAACGCCGGCTGAGTAAACACCGTCCGCCCCAAAAGCTCCGGCTCACCCTCAATCACCGAAACCAAAGAACGATCCAAAAACACATCAAGAGCCGCAACAACCTCATCAAAAGCAGCCGCAAAAACCGGCTCACTCACATACAACTCACGCCCCATACCCACCCGCTGACTACCCTGCCCCGAAAACACAAACGCCACCCCACCACCCGACACCACACGACCCGACACCACCCCACCACCCACCACACCCGCAGCCAAACCCCGAACACCCGCCAACAACTCCTCCCGACCCTCCCCCACCACCACCGCACGATGATCAAAACCCACCCGCGACACCGCAAGCGAACGACCCACCCCCACCACATCCCACCCCGAACACCCCTCCAAAAACGACACCAACCGCCCCGCCTGACCAACCACAGCCTCCACCGACCTACCCGAGACCACCCACGGCACCACACCCGACGCCGCAGGCTCCGCCGCCAGCGAAGCCTCGATCTCCGGGGCCTGCTCGACGATGAGGTGCGCGTTGGTTCCGCTCACGCCGAAGGACGACACACCCGCCCGGCGCGGGCGGCCCACCTCCGGCCACTGGCGGGGCCGCGTCAACAACTCCACGGCGCCGGCCGACCAGTCGACCTCGGGGGTCGGCTCGTCCACGTGCAACGTCGCGGGCATCACCCCCGCGCGCATCGCCATCACCATCTTGATCACACCCGCCACACCCGCCGCGGCCTGCGTGTGACCGATGTTCGACTTCAACGAGCCGAGCCGGAGCGGCTCCTGGCGGTCCCGACCGTAGGTTGCCAGCAGCGCCTGCGCCTCGATCGGGTCACCCAACCGGGTACCCGTACCGTGCGCCTCCACCACGTCCACCTCCGCGGCGGACAACCGCGCGTTCGCCAACGCGGCCCGGATCACCCGCTCCTGCGAGGGGCCGTTCGGGGCCGTCAGACCATTGCTCGCGCCGTCCTGGTTCACCGCGGAACCACGGATCACCGCCAACACCCGACGCCCACCACGCACCGCATCCGACAGCCGCTCCAACACCAGCACACCCACACCCTCGGCCCAACCCGTCCCGTCCGCCGACGACGAGAACGCCTTGCACCGCCCATCCGGCGACAACCCCCGCTGCCGGGAGAACTCCACGAACATGCCGGGGGTCGCCATCACCGTCACCCCACCGGCGAGCGCCATCGCACACTCACCCTGACGCAACGACTGGGCAGCCAGATGAAGCGCGACCAACGAGGACGAACACGCCGTGTCGACAGTGACCGCCGGCCCCTCCAACCCGAAGGTGTAGGCCACCCGACCCGACGCGACGCTTGCGGTGTTACCCGTCAGCAGATAACCGTCATGTCCGCCGGACGGCTCGTGCAGCCGTGGCCCGTACTCCTGCGCCGTCGCGCCGACGTACACGCCGGTGCGGGTGCCGCGCAACCCGGCCGGGTCGATCCCGCCGTGCTCGATGGCCTCCCACGCCGTCTCCAGCAGCAGCCGCTGCTGCGGATCCATCGCCGCCGCCTCGCGGGGGCTGATGCCGAAGAACTCGGCATCGAACCGGTCCGCGTCGTGTAGGAAACCACCAGTGGTGGCGTAGGTCTTGCCGGGGCTGTCCGGATCGGAGGCGAAGAGCGAGTCGAGGTCCCAGCCGCGGTTGGTCGGAAACCCGTCGATCGCATCGACCTCGCCGTTGACCAGACGCCAGAGGTCCTCCGGAGAGGCGACCCCTCCCGGCAGCCGACAGGCCATGCCCACGATCGCGATCGGCTCGTCGAGGGCGGCGGCCCCGTACGTGTCGTCACCCTGGCGCTGACCCTCGTCCAGGCCGAGGAGCTGACCGCCGAGGTGTTCGGCGAGTACCGCCGGGGTCGGGTAGTTGAAGAGGAGGCCGGAAGGCAGGGAGAGCCCGGTGACCCTGTTCAGCGCGTCGCGAAGCTCGACGGCCGCGAGGGAGTCGAAGCCCAGGTCGTTGAATGTCGTGTCGATGTCCACGTCGCGCGCCGATCCGTGGCCGAGGACCGCGGCGACGTGCGTACGGACCAGCTCCAGCTCATCGCCGCGCGACGCGGACCGCTTCGGGGCGCTCCGCCCGGCCGCGACGGGCGGGACCTGAGCCGGCGCGACCGCCGGGTCGTCCAGCCAGAAGCGTCGGCGTTGGAAGGCGTACGTCGGTAGATCCACCACACCCACACCCGGCAACAACCGCTCCCACTCCACCCCCACCCCATGCACATGCACACGCGCCAGAGCCGTCACCAGAGAACGCCGCTCCGAACGCCCCCCACGCAACACCGGAACCACCACCACATCCTCGACACCCCCCAAACACTCACCCACCAAACCCGCCAACGTCGCATCCGGCCCCAACTCCACAAACGCCGACACACCCAACCCCACCAACGTGCCCACACCATCAGCGAACCGCACCGCCGACCGAGCCTGCACAGCCCAATACTCCGCCGAAAACCCCTCCACCAACCCACCCGTCACATTCGACACCACCGGAATCCGCGGAACCGAATACGTCAACCCCCGCGCCACCTCAGTAAGCTCCTCCAACACCCCATCCAAACACGCCGAATGAAAAGCACAACCCACCCTCAAACGAGTCGCCCGCACCCCCTCCGCCCGAGCCAACTCCAACACCTCCAACACCGCACCCTCATCACCCGAAACCACCGTACTCACCGGACTGTTGAACCCCGCCACACCCACACCCGAACGCCCCTCCAACCACCCCGACACCCGCTCCCCACCCACATTCACCGCCACCATCGCCCCACCCACACCCTCCATCAAACGCCCCCGCGCACACACCAAACGCGCCGCATCCCCCAACGACAACACACCCGACACATGAGCCGCCACCACCTCACCCACCGAATGACCCACCACAAAATCCGGCACCACCCCGTAATGAACCAACAAACGAAACAACGCCACCTCAACCGCAAACAACGCCGGCTGAGTAAACACCGTCCGCCCCAAAAGCTCCGGCTCACCCTCAATCACCGAAACCAAAGAACGATCCAAAAACACATCAAGAGCCGCAACAACCTCATCAAAAGCAGCCGCAAAAACCGGCTCACTCACATACAACTCACGCCCCATACCCACCCGCTGACTACCCTGCCCCGAAAACACAAACGCCACCCCACCACCCGACACCACACGACCCGACACCACCCCACCACCCACCACACCCGCAGCCAAACCCCGAACACCCGCCAACAACTCCTCCCGACCCTCCCCCACCACCACCGCACGATGATCAAAACCCACCCGCGACACCGCAAGCGAACGACCCACCCCCACCACATCCCACCCCGAACACCCCTCCAAAAACGACACCAACCGCCCCGCCTGACCAACCACAGCCTCCACCGACCTACCCGACACCACCCACGGCACCACACCCGGGTCGGACTCGGCGGCAGGCGACTCCGCCGCCGCGGACCCGGTGCACCAGTCGGAAAGGACCACGTGACAGTTGGTGCCGCCCATACCGAACGAGCTGACGCCCGCGAAGAGCGGCTCGTCCGGGCGTGGCCACGATCCGAGGCTCTCCTGTACGGCGAGCTTCGACTCGTCGAACGCGATGTCGGGGTTGGGGTTCTCGTAGTTCAGGCTCGGCACGAGCTCGCGGTGACGGATGCAGAGCGCCGCCTTCAGCAGGCCGACGACGCCGGCCGCACCCTCAAGGTGTCCGACGTTGGTCTTCACCGAGCCGACCCGCAGCTCGGCTCCCCGCACGCGGCCGTCACCGAGCACCGCGCCCAGGGCCGCCGCCTCGATCGGGTCGCCCAGCTTGGTGCCCGTGCCATGCAGCTCGACGTACTGCACCTGCTCCGCCGAGACCCCGGCACGTTCGTACGCCTGCCGCAGGACGTCCTGCTGGCCGGCCGGACCAGGCACGGTGAGACCCTCGGTGGTCCCGTCGTTGTTCATCGCGCTGCCGTGCAGCACGCAGTAGACCGGGTCGCCGTCCGCCACGGCGGCGCGCAGCGGCTTGAGCACCACGAACGCGCCGCCCTCACCCCGCACGTACCCGTTCGCCCTCGCATCGAAGGTGAAGCTGAGGCCGTCCGGTGACAGCGCACCGAACCGCTCGGCGCTGATGGTGCTCTCCGGCGCCACGATGAGGTTGACGCCGCCGCAGATGGCCATGGTGGACTCGCCACGCCGCAGGCTCTCGACTGCCAGGTGCACAGCGACAAGTGAGGAGGACTGACCGGTGTCCACCGCCGCACTCGGCCCGTGCAGACCCAGGGTGTGGGAGATGCGGTTGGCGATGATCCCGCGGTTGAGGCCGGTCAGGGTGTGGCGGGTGATGCCTTCGGCCCCTTGCCGATGCGTGAGGGCGGCGTAGTCGTCGGCGATGACGCCGACGAAGACACCGGTCCGGCTGTCGGCAAGAGCGGACGGCAGGATCCTGGCGTCCTCCAGAGCTTCCCAGGCCAGCTCGAGCATCAGCCGCTGCTGTGGATCCATCGACGAGGCCTCACGCGGACCGATGCCGAAGAAGCCCGCATCGAAGCCGCTGACGTCCTCGAGGTAGCCCCCCGGCCGCGAGGGCAGTTCGGGGCGGCCCGCCGGGGGCGCGCCAATGGCGCTGCGGCCGTCGCGCAGGAGCTGCCACAGCTGGGCCGGGCTCTCCGCCTGCGGGAGTCGGCAGGACATACCGACGATGGCGATCGCCTCGGTCGACGTCGGCGTGTCCGCTGGGAATTCAACCATGGTCGAGCCGCCCTACCTGTTGTCACGTACGATGTCTGGTCGCCGCACCCGCAGCCGTGCCGCGCGTGTCTCGCCGATCTGATCCCGCCTGGCGCAGGATGCCGACGCCTTCCACGGCGCGCGCCGCGCCGGATCGGAGTCGGTCGGCCTCATCCGCGAAGCCACTCGTTCCTCAGGACACCGGAGGACGACTCCGGTTCCGTCGGACAGTCGGGTCGTGTCGATTGCCGCTACACACCGGCGGTCGACCCGTACGTCGAGACGAGGATCCGCTTGAGGACCTTTCCGCTCGGCCCTGTCGGGAGAGCGTCGGTGAACTCGACCCGACGCGGGTACTTGTATGCGGCGAGACGCTGTCTGCCCCACTCGACGAGTTCTTCACCCGTTCGCGCGGCGACGTCCTGCGCCGGGACGACGATCGCCCAGACCTCCTCACCGAGCACAGGGTGCGGAACACCGATGACCGCCACCTGCGCCACGGCCGGGTGCCCGACCAGGACCTCCTCGATCTCGCGCGGATAGACGTTGTAGCCGCCCCGCAGGATCAGGTCCTTCTTACGGCCCACGATCGAGAGGTAGCCGTCGCCGTCCAGCCTGCCGAGATCGCCGGTGCGGAACCAGCCGTCGATCAGGACCTCGGCGGTGGCATCGGGACGACCGAGATATCCGGCCATCACGCTGGGAGCGCGCACCACGATCTCGCCCACCTCACCGACCGGCAGGAGATCGGTCCGGTCGGTGTTCGGCCGAGCTACCCCGACGGTGATGCCGGTGATCGGCACACCGACGGTTCCGGGTCGGAAAGTCAGGCCCGGATAGTGGTAGGCGACGCTACAGGAGGTCTCGGTCATCCCGTAGCCCTCGTACACCGGACATCCGAACACGCGTCGGACGTCGTCGAGGGTCTTGACCGCAAGCGCCGAGCCCCCGCTGTAGACGCGGTCGAGCCGGGGAACGGGCTCTCCCTGGGCCACCGCATCGAGCAGCTTGACGTACATGGTCGGCACGCCCATGAACACCGTGCAGTGGTGTCTCCTCATCAGAGCCAGGGCCTCCCGGCCGGAGAACCTCGGCATCATGACGATGGATATACCGGCCCGGAAGCCGGTCAGCATGCCGCAGATCTGACCGAAGCCGTGCGCCAGTGGCAGACACCCGAGCAGTACGTCGTCGCTGCGGAACGCGTACGGGGTGGTGACCATCCGCTCGACGTTGTACAGGATGTTCCGGTGGGTGAGCATCACGCCCTTCGGGTCGCCCGTCGTGCCGGAGGTGTAGAACACGACCGCGACGTCGTCGGGTTCCCGCACGGCGGGACCGTCGATCGGCGCCGTGTCCTGTGCCGCGTTCTCCAGGTCGACAGTGCCCGCGGGGCCGGGGCCGACGGTGAGAAGGACCGTGCCGAGCGGCCCCGTCGCCTCTCTCGCCTGGGCGAGCAACGAGGAGGCGCACACCAGGAAACGGGCGTCGGCGTCGGTCAGTACGTGTGCGATCTCCGACGCGGTCGCCATGACGTTCAGCGGGACGACCACGGCGCCGGTCGCCAACACGCCGAAGTACACGACGGGGAACTGCGGGGTGTCGACCACGAGCAGCGCGACCCGGTCTCCCGGCCGCACCCCGCTGGCCCGCAGCACGGCGGCGTGGCGACGCGCCTGTTCCCACAGCCGTCCGTAGGTGAGGTGCTCCGACCCGTGGATGACGGCGACGTGGTCGGGTAGCCGCGTGGCCGTGTCGGCCAGCACGTCGGCGACGGACATGGTCATTACGGCAGCAGTCCGTCTGTCACGGCGGTGCGGGCACCGCCACCGCAGAGTCCTGACCTCGACCAGTCCCGGGCGCTCGCGGTCGGGATGTCCAGTTCCTTCCAGACCTCCTGAAGGGCCTGGGCGAAGTTCTCGACGTCGTGCTGGTCGTGCACGGCGGACGGAGCGATCCGCAGGATCTCCTCGCCCGCCGGCACGCTGGGGGCATTGATGGACTGGACATAGACCCGGTGCCGCTCGAACAGCAGCTGGGACGCCCGCTTGCAGGTGGCGTCGTCACCGACGAAGGCCGAGACGATGTGGGAGTCCGTCGAGATGAACGGGATGTCGGCCGCGATCAGAAGGCTGTGCAGAAGACGGGCGTTCTCCGAGAGGGTCTTCCGCTCCACGTCCGAGGACCGCAGGTATTGAACCGACGCCAGCGCACCGGCCGCGATCGCCGGCGGCAGCGAGGTGGTGAAGACGAACGAGCGCGAGTAGGTCCGCACGGCGTCCACGAGGGCCGCCGGCCCCGCGATGTAGCCGCCGACCGTTCCGTACCCCTTTGCCAAGGTGCCCATCACGACTGTGAACCGGTCGGCGATGCCCTCCCGTGCGGCGATGCCGGCACCCTGCGGGCCGTACATGCCGACCGCGTGGACCTCGTCGATGAAGGTCGTGGCACCGTACCTGTCGGCGATGTCGGCGATCTCGGCCAGCGGTGCCACATTGCCCGACATGGAATAGACGGTTTCCACGACGATGAACTTCGGGCGGTCAGCGGGGGTCGCCGCGATCAGTTCTTCCAGGTGAGCGACGTCGTTGTGCCTGAAGACGTGCTTCTTCGCGCCGCTGTGCCGGAGACCGTCGATGATGGAGGCATGGTTCTTTGCATCGGAAAATACGACTGTATCTTCCGGCATCCTCGCCAGGATGGAGAGGGATCCTTCGTTGGCCGTGTATCCCGAGGTGAAGAAGAGCGCGGCATCCTTGCCGTGCAGGGCCGCCAGCTCATTTTCGAGAAGGACGTGGTAGTGGTTTGTCCCACCGATGTTCCGGGAGCCTCCGGAGCCTACGCCATGGCTATCGATCGCGGCTTTCATGGCCGTGATCACCTGACGGTTCTGACCCATTCCGAGATAGTCGTTGCTGCACCATACACTTACTTCCGAATCCACCCCGTCGCGCCGCGCGGTGGCCATGGGGTAATTGCCGGAACGACGGCCGATCTCGAGGAACTCGCGTTTGCTTCCAGCAAGATCGTCAGTAGTTTTTCCGGTCAGGTATGACGCCAGGTGGACGTTCATTCACTCGCCTTCTCGACGTAGCGGTTCGATCGGTATGCGAACCCGGAGGTCCAGGTCAGACGGACTGCGCCCTCAGGAGCACCTTGTCGGGCTTGCCGTTGCTGTTCATCGGCAGCGCACTCAGGACATTGAACTTCTCGGGCACATGAATCGGGGACAGCGTCTCAGCAATTCCCGCGCGAATGGTCTCCACGTCGACCACCTCGGCCGGATCGCATTCGATCGCGGCATGGATGTGCTCGCTGCCATCCTCGTCCCGCACGCCGTAGACGGCGGCGTGCCGGACGCCCGGATGGGAGAGAATCTCCGCCTCGAGGACGATCGGGTGGACCTTGACGCCGCCGACCTTGATGACGTCGGCCACCCGACCCAGGAGAGTCAGATATCCTCGCTCGTCGAGACGGCCGATGTCCCCGGTGGAGTACCAGCCGTCCCGGAGGACCCGGGCAGTCAACTCCGGGTCGCGGTGGTAACCATCCATCATCTGCGGTGAGCGGACGCGGACCTCACCGACCTCCCCGACCGTCAGTTGCGCACCCGAATCCGGGTTGCAGACGACGACGTCCACCTCGGGAAAGGGACGCCCGACGGTGGCTGCGAGCTGCGGGTCGCCGTGCTCCGGAGGTGTCAGGGTCGTGATCCGACCGCTCTCGGTCGTGGCGTAGCCCTGCGCCAGGACGGGGCCGAAGAGCCGGAAGGCCTGGGCAATTCTGGCGGGTGCCGCGGGGCTGCCGCCGTAGATGATCCGCTTCAACGTGGACAGGCCCGCGGCCTCCACGGCGTCACTGTCGCGGACTCCCCGCTCGAGCAGGTGGTCGATGAGTTGGAACACGTGGTTCGTCGCCATGAACGTCCACGAGATCTCCTTCTCCGTGCTGACGGTGTGCACGAAGCTCCCGGCGTCGAAGCTCTCCTGGAGGTGGAGGGCTCCGCCCATGGCGAGGACGGCGTCCACCAGCGGGGCAACGCCGTGACTCAGCGGGGTGGAGGCCAACATCGAGCCACAGCCGGCTTCACCACCGAGCTGCATCCAGGCACGCGAGGTGGCTTCCCACGCGCGGCCCGACAACCGGATGCCCTTGGGCCGCCCCGTGCTGCCACTCGTGAAGCCGATGAAGGCCAGCGCGTCCGGCTCCCACGACTCGGCACCCGGGGTGTCGGCAACCCCGACCCGGGAGACCTCGTCGCGTTCCCCAGGATCGAGACGGGTCACCGGGACACCACCACCGTCGGCGAGCTTTGCCGCACGCTCCGCACTCTCGGCATCGGCATAGACGGTCACAGCTTCGGTCTCGCGCAGGATCTGGATCTGGTGATCCAGCGGAAGGACCGTCGTCCTGGTGCCGGGATTGGTGGTCCGCAGATAGCACACGGCACCGCCGAGCAGTTGTGTCGCGTACCGCGCGGTGAGCATCTCGGGGCTGTTCGGTGCGACCAGGATCGCCACCACGTCCCCCTTGCCCACTCCGCGGTCGCGCAGCGCAAGAAACGTTTCAGTCACGGACCGGATCAGGTCACCGCCAGAGAACACCTCGCCACGCCAATAGGCGACCTCACGATCCGGCGCGGCAGCGAGCAGTGAGAGGATCTCCGAAACGTAACTTTGGCTAGCGCTCCACCAATGCTCGGGCAGGTTCATGTGACCTTCCTTTTATTTCGCCAACGTGAGCGATGCCGTCCGATCGGACCGCTCAATCCTTGTCACACGCCCGACGTGGGCGCCAGATCGTTCGACTGGCTACAACGGGGTGTCGGATGGCCGCCCGATCCGGGTAGCCGATCGGTGCACCCGCCGTACGGTCACCCGGAGGGGTCGACCTCCTAGGTCCCGGTCGGCGGCCCGCGCCACCGCGTCAGCGATCTCCGACCGGCCCGAACGTGATCACCCTCCCGGACGAGGGCCGCCACGGCAGCACCCGGTCGAAGCAGACCGCGACGCATCATGAAGAAGGCTCGGTGCTGGTCCCGCCGACGACGGGCGGATGAGACCGAGTGCGGCTATTGGTGAATCAAGACCAGGCGAGGCCACAGGCGGCTGCGAACTGCAAGGCACTGAGATTTTCATCTCCGGCCGTAGGGTTTACACCCGGTCGGGAGACACCGACCCTATGCTTGCCACCGGATCACCTGGGACCCGATCGGGCCGAGGAAGAGCACCAATACAAGGATCTGCGAATGGGCCGGAAATCTGCTCTGAAGAATGGCACCGCCGGCATCAGCAAGGTGATGTCAAGTAGCGAAGCGCCGACCTCCAACGCAGAGGACGGCCCACGTCGGTCCGCGGTCGCCGAGGAACAGGAGTTTCTCGGCCTGGCCCTGGCCCGGCGCGACAAGCTTGTCGACCACCTACAGACCGAGCTTTCGGCAGAGGCCCTGGACGCGTTGGAACGGGCGCGGCTGCGCATGCTCCGCCAGCAGTACGAGGAGCTACAGCGGGCACAGGAAGGGCTGGTCTTCGGCCGCCTCGACGGTCTCGACGGCACCGTGCGGCACGTGGGCCGGGTCGGTCTCCGCAACGACGACGAGGACAGCGAGCCGCTGCTGCTGGACTGGCGCGCTCCCGCGTCCCGGCCGTTCTACACCGCGACGGCTGTCGATCCGCAGGGGCAGGCACGACGCCGGCACATCCGTACGCAGGGCTCGGCCGTCGTCGGCGTCGACGACGAGCCCCTGGACGGGACCATGACGGCGGAACTCGTCGGCGAAGGCGCCCTGCTGGCCGCCCTGGACCAGCGGCGTACCGGTCGCATGTCGACGGCGATCTCCACGCTGCAACGCGAACAGGACGACATCATCCGGGCGGAGGCGACCGGCCCGTTGATCGTGCAGGGCGGTCCCGGCACCGGCAAGACCGTGGTGGCCCTGCACCGCGTCGCCTATCTGCTCTTCACCCACCCACAGATGGCGGACCAGGCGGTCCTGGTCCTCGGCCCCTCCCCGCGGTTCCTGGAGTACATCGCCCAGGTGCTGCCGGCGCTCGGTGAGACCGCCGTCGTCTCGGCGACCTGCGACACGCTGCTGCCCGAGATCCGGGTGGGACGCGACGAGAGCCGGCTTCTCGCCGAGATCAAGGGCCGTGCCCTGTGGCAGCCCGCGCTCGAGGACTACGTCACGTCGCTGCTCCCCCGGGCCCGCGAGCTGAAACTGCGGTGGGAGGGGGAGTTCTACGTCATCGACGCCACGACAGTGGCCCAGGCACTCACCTCGGTGCAGGGGCGCCCGTACCACCGGGCCCGCCAGGCGTTCGCCGAGCAGCTGCACCACCTCCTCGCCGACGCCGTCGTCGAGCAGCGCGAGACGCTGATGAACGAGATGGAGGAGGGCTTCGAGGACATCCTCGCCCGTGTCGACCGGAGCATGCAGCATGACCACCGTCCTGACCGGGGGTCCACCGGCAGCGACGTCGACGGACTGTTCTCCGAGGAAGAAATCGATGAGCTTCGGTCCCACATCGCGGAGAACGCGACAATCGCCCGCTTCGTCGAAGCATGGTGGCCCACGCGCGATGCCGAGACCCTGCTTGGTGACCTCCTGACCGACCGCACGCTGCTGGCCCGCTTCGCTCCGGCGTTGTCCACGGAGGAGATCACCGCCGTCGCGGCCGAGCCCGCACCGTGGGCATCGAGCGACATCCCCCTCCTCGACGCCCTCGCCGACCTGCTCGGCGAGGTGGAAGCCCCGCCACCACCCGGCGGGTTCGTCGCCGACCACGCGCGCCGCCAGCGCGGCTGGGTGTACGGCCACGTCGTCATCGACGAGGCGCAGGAGCTGTCCGAGATGCAGTGGCAGATGGTCCTCCGACGGTGTCCCAGCCGCTCCATCACGGCGGTCGGCGACATCGACCAGGCGGAGGCAGCGCACCGGCACACCAGTTGGGCCCAGGCGGTGCGCGCAGCTCTGGGAGAACGCTGGACCGCTGCGGAACTGACCATCTGCTACCGAACCCCGCGTGAGGTCATGGAGCTCACCGAACCCGTCCTGAGGCGAGCCGGTAGCCACAGCGTGCCGCCCCGGGCGGTACGCTCGTCCGGCATCGCCCCCTGGGAGCTGACGGTCACGTCCGAGGAGCTCGCCGGAGCCGCCACCCGAGCCGTACGACAGCTGCAGGAACGGTGGCACGGCGGTACGGTCGGGGTGATCGCCCCCGCCGACCGCGTCGCCGGACTCCTCGCCCTGCTGACCGATGTGCCGGTGCTCACCGCAGCCCAGTCCAAGGGGCTGGAATGGGATGCGGCGCTCCTCGTCGATCCCCAGGGCATCGCCGCTGAACCCCGCGGTTGGAACGGCCTCTACGTCGCGCTCACCCGGTGCACCCAGGAACTCGGGCAGTTGGTTCTCGCGTAGCAACCGCCGCCTTCCCACGTGCCGACAGCGATGGTCCGCGACCGGGCCGTGTACGACGGCGAGTGGTGGCGGCTGCTGAGCCCGCTCCTCGTCAACCCGGAAGGCTGGTACCGGGTGCTGGTCAACGGTGCTGCCCTGTTGCTGTTCGGCAGCGTCGCCGAGTCGGTGTCCGGCCGGGTGCTCTCCGGGCGGTCCGGGCTCCCCGTGGGTTGGTCGACCGGCGGGTCGCATCGTACGAGCCCGGTTCGTGCGGTTGAATTCAGGCTGTCGCCGTGTCCCGGGAGCGTCGTCGTGAGTCCGTATGACCAGCTTGCTGGCCTCGACCTGCCGAGTCTCCAGGTGTTGGAGGCGGCGTCGGCGCTGGGCGGCGCGGTCACCGAGGCGGAGGTGTCGGCGTTGGTCGGTGCCGACGCGACGCCCTATCTGCAGCGTGCCACCGATGCGGGGCTGCTCGGGCGGCTGCGGAGCCGGTTCGCGGTGAGCGGCATCCTGCGAGAGGTCTTCGACCGTCCGCTGGGTGTCGGCCCCGCCGCAGGTCAGCTCGCCGCGGTGCTGAACGTCGAGGACCTGAAGGTGATCACGGGCAACCTGGGGTTGCCCACGAAGGGCCGCAAGGCGGACCTGCTGGAGGCGCTGGCGGAGTTCTTCCTCCACCCGGACAACGTGCACGCTCTGGTCAAGCGGATGCCGGCCGCGACCCGGTCGCTGGTGCAGGAGGCCGACCGTGAGGGCGGGCGGATCCGCCGCTACGGCGGCAGCGGCATTGCCCACCGCATTCGGTACCAACCCCGCTACCGGCAGGTGCATCCGCTGGACTGGGCCGAGGAGCACGGGTTGGTCTACCGCGTCACCTGGGAGGACTACCAGCTGGCGGGTCAGGTCGCGCTCGCGCTGCGAGGCGTGGACTACCGGGCGCCGTTCCAGCCGCAGGAACCGCCTGTCGCCTGGCACACCCCGGAACCGGTGACCGTACGCCGCGACGCCCAGGCACAGGGCATCGCCGTGGTCGGATTGTTGGCGGCGCTGCTGGACGGGGCGGGACGCGAACCGCTGGCCACGGTCAAGGCCGGTGGCGTCGGCGTGCGGGAGCTGAACCGGACGGCGAAGGCGCTCGGTGTGACGACACCGACGGTACGACTGCTGCTGGCCGTCGCCACGGAGGCCGGGCTGGCCGAACTCGGCACACGCGTGATCCCGACGGCCGGGTACGACCGCTGGCTCACCCGTGGTCTGGACCGCCGGCTCGCGGTGCTCCTCACGGCATGGCGCGACCTGGACTACCTGCCGTCGTCGCAGACCGGGCCATGGATGCCGGAATACGACGAGGCCTGGTCGGCGCACGCGCGGCTGGCCGCGCTGCGGGCATTGGGCCACCGGGCGACGACGAACCTCGATCAGGCGGCTCAGTGGACCTGGTGGCGCCAGCCGTTGACTTTCGGAAGCGCCACCACCGTACGCGGCCTGCTGGACGAGGCCACCACCCTGGGAGTCCTCGGCGCGGGCGCTGTCAGCCCCGCCGGCCAGGCGCTGCTCGCCGACGCGGACGTCGTCGAGGCCGTCGGCGACCTGGGCGAGGTCACCCCTACCGCCCGGTTGCAGGCGGACCTGACCGCGGTCGTGGCCGGAACACCAAGCCCAGAGCTGGCAGAGCTCCTCGGTGCCACCGCCGTCGTCGAGTCCCGCGGCACCGCCACGACCTGGCGCTTCAACCCGGCTACGGTACGCGGCGCGTACGACGCCGGCTGGACCAGGCAGCGCCTGACGAAGGCCCTGACGAAGATCGCCGAAGGCGGGCTGCCGCAACCACTTGCCTATCTGCTCGCCGACGTCGCCCGCCAACACGGGTCGGTACGCGTCTCGCCAGTGGTCAGCACCCTGGTCAGCGACGACACCGTGCTGCTGGCGCAGATCTGTGCCGACAAGCGGCTGGGCCCGCTCCACCTGCGTCTGCTCGCCCCGACCGTGCTGGCCAGCCAGGCCACCACGGCCGACACGACAGCCGCTCTCCGCAAGGCCGGCTACGCGCCCCGCCAGCAGCACGTCGACGGCCGGGACGTCATCGAGAAGACCCGCCGTCACCGCGCGTGACGCGCGGGAGAGCCCACCGACCTCGGCCGAGGCCGGGGCAGTCCTCCGCGCCGTACACGGGTATCGCGGCCGGGCCCGAACCCGACGTCGTCGGTCGGCGGTCTGCCGTCAGGGCGTGGCGGGGGGAACGTCGGCGTCACGTCCGGTCAGGGGCAGCCCGGCGGTGATGGCGATCCGGAGGACGGCCTCCTCCATCGAGGTCACCTCGGGCAGGACGACCTCGTCGTCGTACCCGACGACGTCGCGCGGGGCGTACCAGTCACGCATGTTGTCCGCCGTGAACTCCGTGGCCTGCGGGCGCAGCTCGTGCCGACGCAGGGTTTCCGACAGGGACACGTCGAGATAGACGAACAGCGTACGGCCGCGGTGGCCGTCGCGTAGGGAGGTGAGCATCCGACGGTAGCGGGCGGCGTGCATGATCCCCTCGAGGATCACGTGGTAGCCGTGGTCGAGGGCCATCCGGACCGTCTGCTCGATCAGGGCGGGTGCGAGCCCACCGGGCCGGTCCCGTTCCCGCAGCAGAATCCGGCGTAGGTAGTCCTGCTCGACCAGGGCACAGCCACGACCATGCCGCAGCCGCAACTGCCGGGCGATGCTGCTCTTGCCTGCACCGGAGTTCCCCCTGATACAGACCAGAATCGTCCCGGGGCTGCCGGTAGGGATCACATCGTTCATCGCGGCGCTCCTCCGGGCCGGTGGTCACCTGCGGCTACGGCACCGGTGTCGCGGTGGCCGTCGGCTTCGTCAGCAGCATCGATGACTGTCTCTTTTGCCGGTCCTGGCGCCATCTGGCGGCGTGGCCGGCGACGGTATTTCCCGGCGCAGCCACGACTCTTCCATATGTCATCGCGCCGACACGGCATGGAAACACTCCGGGCTCGGCGTCCCCCGTCGATGGGAGAAACCTGTCATGGGCAAGGTAGGGAAACGGGTCCGCCGCTCGACGTTGGCCGTGCTCACGGGCGCGGCGCTGGCCGGCCTGCTGGCGGTCACCGCAGCCGCCGCGGCACCCGGCGAGGCACCGCAGAAGAGGGCCGCCGCGGCGGCCCGCACCGACGTCTACCTCAAGGACGTCACCGCCGACACCGGCGTCCAACCACACTCGTACAGCCCGCTGTGGGCCAGCCCCGACATCAAGGTCTGCCCGACCGCCGTGGAGTGTGCCGTCAGCCAGAACCCGATCGTCGGTGTCACCAACTACCTCTTCCTGAAGTTGCGCAACAACGGCCCGTACGGCTCGGGCATCGACAACGGAGTGCTGCGGGTCTACCGGACGACCCCGGGCGGCGGCGCCACCTGGCCGACGCACTGGACCCAGATCGGCGCGGCCAGCGTGACCGTCTACCCGGGTGTCACCACGGTGACGATCCCGTGGACCGGGGTGCCCGGACCGGGGCACTTCTGCCTGTTGGCGCGCTGGGTGTCGCCCACCGACCCGATGACCTTCGAGGGCCCGAGCAACAGCGTCAACACCCTGCACAACAACAACATCGCCTGGCGCAACGTCGACTCGGTCCGGCTCACCGCGGGCGGGCCGCGGGTCGTCCGGCCATTCGCCATCGGCAACGTGACCACCGTGGAGACCAGGAACGACCTGGTCTTCACCCAGCCGGGAGAGCAGGCCCGGGGAGCCCGGGTCTTCGTCGACCTCGGCGCGACGCTGTTCGAGCGCTGGCAGGCCGCCGGCAAGATCGGTACGGGCGTCCGCCAGGTCGGCAAGACCGAGTTGGAGATCGTGGAACCGGCGAAGGCCAGCATCAGCGGGTTGATGCTGAAGCCCGGCGAGCGCCTCGAGTTCTCGCTGGCCTTCTCGGCCGAGACCGCCCTCGCCAAGGAGACCGCGCTCAACGTGACCCAGTTCGGGCCGGACGCCGACGGCACTGAGCGCGCCGACCTCGGTGGGGTGCAATACCTGCTGGCGGGCGAGCAGCGGGGGTAGCGCGGGTCACCGCCGCCTCCGGGTGGGGTGCGGGCCAGCCGGCCCGCACCCCACCTTCGTCGGTCCGGCCGAGGCCGGAGACCGGGTGCGCATCGCCTGCCGCACCACTGCCGGCGGGAGCGGATCTGCGGTCAGCGCAGACAGACCCAGGCGGTGGAGACCGCATACCCGACGGTGCGTGCGCACAACTGGACCGGACCCGACGGTGGGACGCCCAACGAGAAGAACCCCACCGCGTCCACCGGCACCTCGTCGTACGTGCCGGAGGCCGTCCGGGCACTCACCCGTCCACCGCCGGACGGGAAGAGCTGCCCGACGATCCCGGCGTCACTGACCTCGATCTCCACCACCACCGACCCGTTGCGGAAGGAGAGCGTCCGCGCGGACGCGGCAGACCGGGTCATCCCGACCAGCTCGGCGTCGACCGCCGAGTCGAACGTCAGCTCGGCGACGGCCAGTTCCGCGTCCGCGGTACGCCAGGTGAACGCCGCCAGCGCCGCGCTCAGGTAGGCCTCCGAGACCGGCCCGGTGTCCCACAACGCCGCGCCCAACTCCGTCGTCAGTGCCTCGTCATCGACCGGCGGCCACCGCTCCATCCGACTCACCCCCGTTCGTACCGATGGCGGATGCTCCGACGAACCCGACGATCGCCGGGCATTCCCGCAGCCTACGCAGGCAACGGGCCTGGGTGGGTCCGATGCTGCCGACCGGAATCCCCAACCGCTCGGCGACCTCCCGATAGCTCATCGGCGGGTCGGCCGTCAGCAGCGCCAACAACGCCTGACAGCGTGGTGGAAGCTGTACGAAGCCCTCGCGCAACGCCTGCCGTCGCTCCGCGCGCAGCAACTCGTCGTCCGGGGCTGGGGCCATCGCGGCCAACTCCCGGGAGAACCCGTGCCAGGTCTCGAGTGAATCGTCGTACGGGTCGACGGGCCGGGCCCGGCGGCTGAGGCGGGACAACCGGTAGCACTCGCGCCGGGTCGTGGTGGCCAGCCAGCCCGGCAGCGCCTCGGGTTCGCGTACCCGGCCGAGCTGCTCCACCAGGCGGAGCCAGACGGTCTGGTTGACATCGGCCGCATCGGCCCGACTGAGGTCGTACGCCCGGATGACCGAGTACACGAGCGGGGTGTACCGGCGCACCAGCTCGGCCCAGGCCGACTCGTCCCCGCCGGCGGCGGCGGACAGCAGGCTGGTCACGCTCGGACCGGTCACCGGGCCACCGCCCGGTCGTCGGTGCCGCTCATCCGACGAACACCCCGTAGTCGGGATGCCAGCTCGCCGCGGCGAGCAGGGTCGTGCGCGCCGCGTCCGCGCTGAGGCCCCCGGCGGTCATCAGGGCGGCGAGACGTCCGGAGACGTGTGCGGTGGCGAACGAGGTGCCGGCCCAGACGGCGAACCCGTGGAACTGCCGTACCGGCCGGCCGGGCAGCGGTAACTGCCCCTCGACGTAGGTGCTGTGGCGTTCACCGAGGGCGCAGGCGTCCACCCAGGGCCCGAAGCAGCTGTCGACGGCCGGCACCAGACCGCCGGCCGTCTGGCTGAGCGCCGCGACCGCCAGCACCCGGTCCAGGGCGGCGGGCCAGACCGGACGACTGGTGCCGGCGTTGCCTGCCGCCGCGACCACCGCGCTCGTCGCCGGCAGCGCCGCCAGCGCGTTGGCCAGGGGCAGCGAGGGTTGGTCGTCGAGGGTGTATCCCCCCAGCGAGAGGTTGAACACGGAGACCTGCGGCGCGAGCCGGCTCAGGGCGGCCACCACCGTCTCCTCGTCCCCCACACCTGTCGGATCCAGGGCCTGCTCCGGGTCGACGCGTACCCCCGGCGCAGCCTGCCGGACCACGCCGGCGACGAAGGTGCCGTGCCCTCCCTGCGGGGCGAGCACGTCGGTGTGGACGTAGAGCGGGTCCTCGTCGTCGAGCTGCGGCAGGTATGCGCCGCCGAGCCACTGCGGGTGGTAGCCGCCGGCCTGCCGCCAGATCCCGGTGTCGCAGATGCCGACGGTGACCCCCGTGCCCTCGCCGAGCCGGGTCGGGTCGGGCGGCGGCAGCGCCGCAGCCGAGCGGGGTGGCGTACCCGGGTTTCCCATGATGTTGCCCAGGCCGATCAGCACATGGTGCGGCTGCACCGCCGGCACCGGTTGACCGGGCCACTGTCGGGGGTCGCGTAGTTTCGTCACGACACCGGGGATGTCGGTTTCCCGATCGAACGACAGCCGGGTGACACCGGCGAAGCCGGCGCCGACGGTCACGGGATAGTCGTGGGCACGCAACCAGGCGGCGACCCGTTGGACGTCGACGTCGGCGGCGAGCAGTTGCCGGGGCCGGTAGAGGATCTCCCGACCCGGCGCGGTGTACCGGCGCACGTTCTGGTCGGCTGCCAGCGCCGCCTCGAACGCCTTCTGGTAGGCGGCGGCGTCCGAATCGCCAGCAGCGGCAGCCGGGCCTGGTGCGACGCCGAACGGTGCCGCCGCCGCCAACGCGGACAGCGCGAGAATCCGCCGCCGGGACAGCCGGCCGGCCGGACCCGGCACGGAAGGTTGGTCAGACGGCGGCACGGATCCTCCATGCTCATGAGAGAAGCGCGCCCACCGATGGCGGACGCCGCGAATTCCCCGACCGCCAATTATTCCAAACCATCGCCCTTTGTCAATTGCACAACCAGCGGGCCGAACCCATTGACGACATTCACGCGACGGATTCTCGACATTGACTCGCGGCTGGCCGTAGTGGACTCTCTAGGGCATGCCCGACAGCACCGGTCCCGGTGCCACGACGGCCCAGGCGGCACTCGACGCCGTCCAGCGATACCCACCCGAGGCGATCACGATCGCCCACCGGGTGCTCGCCAGCCAGACCGCCGACGACGACGAGCGCTCCACCGCCGAACGGGCCATCGGCCTGGCCCTGCGCGAGCTCAACGACCTGGCCGGCGCACTGCGCCACCTCCGCCGGGCGGTACGGGTCGCCGGCACCCCCCGTACCCAGGCACTGGCCCGGATGAGCCTCGGGTACGTGCTGGCCAATGCCGGTCGTACCGCTGCGGCGCTGCGGGCCGTGACCGCCGCGCTGCCCCAGCTCACGGGTGCCGACGCCGGCCGCGCCCGGATGCAGCGGGGGGTGGTGCTGCACTACCGCGGACGCTATGCCGAGGCGGTGCGCGACTACGGCATCGCCATCGACATAGCCCAACGCGAGGGCGACCCGCTGCTGGAGGCTCGCGCCCGCAACAACCGAGGACTACTCCACGCGCACCGGGGCGCCCCCGGCGGCACCGACGACGACCTCTCCCGGGCGGCGGCTGCCTTCCACCGGCTCGGACTCGACCTCGCGGCGGCGGACGCCCGCTGGAACAGCGGCATCGCCGCCGGGCAACGCGGCGAGATCGCCGTGGCGCTGCGCTGCTTCGCCGACGTCGACGAGGAGTACCGGCGGCTCGCCGTTCCCCGTCCGGCGCTGCTGCTGGACCGGTTCGAGCTGCTGCTGTCGGTGCCGCTGCTCGACGAGGCCGTCGAGGTCGCCGCCGCCGCCGTACGGGAGCTGCACCGCAGGGCGATGGCCTCGGACCTCGCCGAGGCACAGCTCGCCCAGGCGCGGGCCGCGCTGCTGGCCGACGACCTGGACACCGCCACCACGGCTGCCGCCCAGGCCCGGGGCGGCTTCCGGCGTCAGGGCCGCCGCACCTGGGCCGCCTTCGCCCGGCACGTCGAACTGCGCGCGGAGTTCCGCCGGGGCACCCGAACGGCTGCCCTGCTCACCGCGATGGTGCGGACGGCCGACCAACTCGACGCCACCGGCTGGCCGGGCCCGGCGCTGACCACCCGCATCGACGCCGGCCTGCTGGCCGCCGCATCGGGTCGCGTCGACCGGGCCGTGGCCCTGCTCGACGTGGCCGCCCAGGCCCGCCGTCGGGGCACCGCCCCCCGCCGCGCCCAGGGCTGGTACGCCCTGGGCCGGTCGCGTCGGCTCACCGGGGACGACCCCGGCGCGGCCCGCGCACTGCGCCGGGGACTGGCCGTACTCGACAAGCACCGCACGTCGCTCGGCGCCACCGAGCTACGCGCCCACAGCGGAACGTACGGACAGGAACTTGCCGCCGAGGGCCTCGACATGGCGGTGCGCGCCGGCTCCCCGGCCCGGACCCTGGCCTGGGCCGAACGGTGGCGGGCCAACACCCTACGGATGCGGCCGGCGCTGCCCCCTGACGACCCGGACCTGTTCGCGGCGCTCACCGAGCTCAGGCTCGTCAGTAGCCTGCTGGAGGACGCGGTGCTGGCCGGCCGACCGGCCCACGCCCTGCGCAGCCGGCAGGCCCGGCTGGAACGGCGCATCCAGGACCTGGCCCGGCGGGTGCCCGGGGGGAGCGGCGTGATGGCTCCGCCCGGCGTGGGCATGCTCGCCGGGCGGCTCGGCTCCCGCGTGCTGGTCGAGCTGGTCGCCCACGACGACCGGCTCCGGGCGGTGCTGGTCCGCGACGGCCGGGCCAGCCTGCACGACCTCGGCCCGCTCGCCGAGGCGGTGCACCTGGCCCGCTGGCACCGGTTCGCCCTGCGCCGACTGGTCACCACCGGCGACACGACCACCGCGCGGGCCGGGGCCAGCCACGCCGCGGCCACCCTCGACCACCAGCTCTTCGATCCGTTGCGGCGGCACCTCGGCGACCGCCCCCTGGTGGTCGTGCCGGTCGGGGCCCTGCACGCCGTACCGTGGTCGGGGTTGCCGACCTGCGCCGGACGTCCCGTGACGGTGGCCCCGTCGGCCACCGCCTGGCTCAGGGCGGACGGCCAGCCGCCGTCGGCCGGGCCCTCGGTCCTGGCCTGCGGGCCGCGCCTGCCCGCCGGCCGGACCGAGGTACGCCGACTCGCGCAGGTGCTGCCCGGGGCCACCCTGCTCACCGGTGCCGACGCCACCGCCGACGCGTTGACCGCGGCGCTGGACGGGGCCGGCCTGGTCCACATCGCCGCCCACGGCACCTTCCGCGCCGACAACCCGCAGTTCTCCACCCTGGAACTGGCCGACGGACCACTGTTCGCGTACGAGTGGGAGCGGGTCCCCCGTCCGCCCGGCTGCGTGGTGCTCTCCGCGTGCGACTCGGGGCTGACCGGGGTGCGTCCCGGCGACGAGGTCATGGGCTTCGCCGCCGTGCTGCTCGCCCTCGGCGCACGGTGCCTGATCGCCACCGTGCTGCCGGTGCCGGCCGACCCCACCACCGCGCTCATGCTGGATCTGCACCGACGGATGCGGGCCGGGGTCCGCCCGGCGCAGGCCCTCGCCGATGCCCAGCAGGCCTTCGTCACCTCCGGTGACAGCACCGCCCGGGCCACCGCGGCGGCGTTCGTCTGTCTCGGTGCCGGTTGACGCCGCACCGTTCACGCCGCAGGCCGACCGTCTGGGCGGCAGTGGTCAACCCAGCGCCGCGACCCGAGGACGCAGGCCGTCGATCAGCTCCGGCGGGGCGGCGAGCACCCGGCTGCCGCTCACCTCGACCGCGGCACCGGCCTCGACGGCGATCACCAGACCGGCCGCCCAGTCCCAGCGGAACGTACGGTCCTCGACGTACGCGTCGCAGCGGCCCGCCGCGATCCAGGCCAGGGCCAGCGCCGTCGAGCCCAACATCCGCACCCCGCGTACGTCGCCGGCCAGGTCGGTGACCACGGTCGCCTGCACCCGGCGGTGGGCGACGTCGTAGGCGTACCCGGTGGCGAGGACGACCTCGCCGAGCGCGACGCCGGCGGGCCGAGCCAGCGGCACGTCGTTCAGGAACGCGCCCCGGCCCCGGACGCCGCAGAACGTCTCGTCGTGCACCGGGTCGTGGACCACCCCGACGACGGGCCGCCAACCGTCCGGCGTCTGCTCCTCGCAGGCCACGCTGACGCACCAGAACGGCATCCCGGCGACGTAGTTGACGGTGCCGTCGAGGGGATCGAGCACCCAGCGCAACCCGGAACCGCCGACGTGGTCACTGCCTTCCTCGGCGAGGATGCCGTCGCCGGGCCGGCGGGCGCGCAGCAGCGCGACGATGCGCGCCTCGCTGGCCCGGTCCGCCTCGCTGACCAGGTCGGTGGAGGCGGTCTTGTAGTCGATGCGGCCGGGGTCGCCGAAGCGCAGCAGCAGCTCCCGGCCGCCGAGACGCGCCGCCTTCTCGGCGACCCGCCGGCAGTCGTCCAGCTCGGCGCCGGTGGCCATCGCGCCCTCCTCGGGTCGTCCGCAGGACCGGTCGAGATCGTCGCACCCGCACGGGCGAGGGCACCAGCCGGCCCGGTCGAAGGGGGCCGCCCCCCGGCGCGGCCATCCGGTGTGGACGATCGTCCGGCGGCGTCGCGCCGGACGCCGGACGGGGTACGGCGTACGTGCCGGTCCGGATGGGTGAGTCGAGGCCGGGAGCAGACGGCGCGGATGCTCCTGCGCGGGCCCCTACGGGCACCGCCTGCTGGGCATCGACGAGGAGCGTTCCCGGGCGTTCCAGGAGGAGATCGCCCTTGGCTGCGAGTGGGATCAAGCCCGGCTGGACCCGGATCACCTTCGGCTACTTCGTCTCCGACCTGGTCGCCGACTACCTGATCGACGCGGTCGACCTGGTCGCCCGCCAGGGGCACCGCCTGCTGCCCGACTACCGGCTTCGATGCCCGCAGCGGTCTACACCTCCCGCTGGCCTGCACGGTCCCCCTGGATGCGCCGTCGTCACGCTGACCGGTGACGAGTGGGCCGAGGCAGACGTGCGCGGGATACGGTCGTGGCGGATAATCGCCCGATGACAAATCCTGACCTCGATCCCGATGTCTATCCACCCCTCGACCCTCGGGAGCCCGTGCCGGACGACCTCGGCGAGCTTCTTCCCGACACACCCAGCGAGTTGCCGGAGGCACCGGTCGAGCCGATGCCCGACGACGGCGAGCCGGGAGCCGTGCCCGAGCCGGCATGACTCCCGGCGCTGGCGGAGCATCGATCAGCGGTCCGGGGCGGTCGGAGACCAGCGCCATGCGTCGAGCTTCCGGGGGTTCCGGACCACCCACACATGGCTGATCCTGCCAGTGCCGGTCGTGGCGAGTGCGAGCACGGCGAGAGTACGGCTCTGACGATCAGTCGCGATCAGGCCCGGCTCGCCGTTGACGATCTCCCCGCCGACGGCGGGGTCGGGTTGCCGGTCCCACACGCCGAGGAACACAGGCGCGATGATCCGGCGCGGCAGCTCAGTGCGGGGGTCGCGCGTGGTATCGAAGGAGCCGTGTCGGTACGGGGTTGCGGAGGTCCCCTGTCCCGCCCTCGCCGTCGTGGATCTGCACCCGGTAGTGTGCCGTGCCCTGTGCGCCGTCACCTGTGTGCTGTGCTGGGCGTGCGATGTGTGCCGGGGAATCGAACCCCTGCGCCTGCCCTCGGCGCGCCAGGAGTGAGCCGGAATACCCGCCGGCTCTCGGGTTCGTGCACGCCTCCACGTCGGCTACCTGCTCCGCAACCCGTCAGTCCAGCAGGTCCACCTCCCAGTTGCTCCGCTGGATCAGGGTGTCGACCTCGCGGAGCTGCCGGGCGAGATCGTCGGCCTGGCCGCGCAGTAGCGCCACCGGCAACGCCGGGATCATCTTCAGCTCCGACCGCAACTGCCGAAACCCGCGCTGGCCCTCCCCCGCAGCGGCGTCGGCGGCAGAGGTGACCACGCCGTGCCGCAACCGGAGCACGTCCCGGCGGGCCAGAGCATCGGTGAGCGTGCCACCGTCGACCACGGTCGCGGCGTTGGTGCGGTTGATCCGCCGGATCAGCGACTCCAGCTCACCGAGCACCCCGCCGACCTCCGCCAGGAGCGCCGCCGCCTCCTCCGCAGGCGACTCACCCTCCTGGAAACGGGCGCTGGCGACGATGCGGGCACGGAGTTGTTCGACGCGACGCGCCGCATCCGCGCGCAACGCAAGAGCCTCAGCAAGTTTCATAGGCACCAGTGACCAGCGAAGATCACCCACGCCTCCCCATTACGTCGACCATGCGAAGAACAGCAGCAGGCACGGTGCCCGGGGACGGAGCGCCGGCCGAGTCCCGGGCAGGAGGATCGGGCGCCGTTGTAGCCTCTGCGGATGGCTGATGCCGACGATGTACGCCGTCTGGCGCTCGCGCTGCCCCACGCGGTGGAGATTCCCAGCGACGGCTTCGACTTCCGCGTGGAGAACAAGGGTTTCGTCTGGTCTTATCCGGAACGCGTGCCGGGGAAACCGCGGGTGATCCGCACCGATGTCGCGGTGCTCCATGTCGGTGATGAGGGGGAGAAGCAGGCGCTGCTCCTCGGCGAGCCCGCCCTGTTCTTCACGACGGCCGGGTACGAGGGGCTGCCCCTGGTGATGGTGCGCCTCACCGAGGTGTCAGTCGAGCGGCTGGCCGAGCTGATCACCGATGCGTGGCGGATGCGGGCGCCCGCCGAACTGCAGGAGAGCCTGCAGGACGGGTGATCCCTGCGCTGACGGTACCCGGCTGCCGGCACGCTGCTGTGCGCGGCGACACCGCTGCCCGGAGGGCTGACGAGACTGTCCCGTCGGACCGTCGTGCCATGATGCCGCTCACCCAAGGCAAGGAGCACGGCGCAATGGCCACGGTGACGGTTCGGGACGAGACGGCGACCGGCAGGGCGATCGACCAGTGGCCGCTGGCCGGTCTGCCGGAGCGCATCTCCGCGCGGGAGCTGGTCCGGTTGCGGGTACGCGAGGAGGTGGCACGGTTCAATGCCGAGCAGGCCGACGTCTTCCGGGGTCTGGTACGGCCGACCGACGCGGAGGCGACGTTGAACGGCTACCGGGTCGGTCGGGGCCGGCGGCTGGACTGGGAACGTCAGGCGGACGCGGCCTGTGCCGCCTTCGCCCACAACGGCTTCGTGCTGCTGGTGGGTGAGCGCCAGGTCGAGGACCTTGATGAGGAGATCGACCTGCTCGTGGACCCCGAGGTGGCCTTCGTGCGGCTCGTCCCCCTGGTGGGTGGCTGACATGGCCGACTGGATGCGGTTGCTTCCCGCACTGAGCGCGACGGACCGCCTCAGGGTGGAGACCGGGATCGCCGAAGCCGACGCCCAGGTGCGGCCGCTGCTCCGGCGGGCGAGCACCTACCACTGGACGTCGTCGGTGACCCGTACGCCGGAGTGGGCCGTCACCGGGTCGTGGCCGACCGAGCTGCGCCGCCGCGCCGCGCTGGCCGTGCACCTGGAGGTGGCGGCCAGCTCGATGCCGTCCGCGCTGAACGAGGTGGTGCGGAGTCTCGTCGACGACGAACACGACTGGACCCGGGCGGACCTGCTGTGGAGTCTGGAGGTCGCCGGCCGGGGGCAGGGCTACGACAATGTCGCCTATCTGGAGCTGCCGGCGACGATCGCCGCGCACCTGGCTCCCGCCGACCTGGCCGATCTCGCGCCGGCGCTCGCGGCCCTGTTCGACGAACTCGCCGCGGGCCACCTCCCGACGGCCGGCCCTCGACGCCGGGTCGTCACGCTGATCGGGGAGGCGGTCGACCGCGCCACGGGTCGCCGCGTGCCGTCCCGGTTGCTGCACCACGGCGACGAGTTCGGTCCGCTCGTCCGCGCCGGCCTGGGTGACGTCCTCGCCGCGCCGGGTGTGCCCGAACTGCTGGCCCACTGCGCCTCGCTCGACAAGCCGACCGCACCGGCGAGATGGCTGCGCGGCCTCGACGAGCAGCTCAAGACCGCGACCGACGGGAGGAAGGCGGTCCGCGCGATCCTGGAGGCGTTCGCCGCCCACCGGCACTCCGTGCACGACGACTCGGACCGCCTCCTCCGTGGCCTGGTGTGGGCGCTGTCGCGGGAGTCGGACGAGGCGGCCACGGAACTGCTGGCGAGGGTCACCGCCGCCGCCTCGGCCGCGCCCCGCCAGGCGGCGGGCTTCCCCCATGCCCAGCGCACCGCGATCGCGGCCGTGCAACTGCTCACCGGGCGCGACGGTGAGACACCGGTGCGCACCCTGGCGCGGCTCGCGGTGACCGTGAAGAACAAGGCGGTACGCAGTCGGGTGCACACCGCGCTGACCCGCCTCGGCGCTCTGCGGGGGTGGTCACTGAGCGAGGTGCTGGAACTCGCCGTCGACGATCACGGGCTCGACCCGGCCGGGACCCGGCGGACCCCGGTCGGCCCGTACGAGGCGACGGTGCGGGTCGAGGGCGAGAAGGCCCGCCTGACCTTCGCCCGCGGCGACGTCGGGCTCAAGGGCGTTCCCGCGGTGCTCAAGGAGGCGCACGCCGACGAGCTGAAACAGCTGCGCGACTCGGTGAAGGCCGTCAACGCGACGCTGACCGCCGAGCGCCAACGGGTGGAGGCGCTGCTGTCCGAGGAGCGCACCTGGGCGTACCCGGACTGGGTGTCCCGCTTCCTGGACCACCCGGTCACCGGGACGTACGGGCGGCGGCTGCTCTGGGAGACCAGCACCGACGGACGCGACTGGTCGGCGGGCCTGCCCCGCGAGGACGCCGACGGCTGGACGGTCGCCGGTCTCGACGGGCGGCCGGCGCGTGGTGACCGGGTCCGGCTGTGGCACCCCATCCGCGCCGGGGTGGACGAGATCCTCGCCTGGCGTGAACGGGTGCTCGCCACCGGCCTGACGCAGCCGTTCAAGCAGGCCTTCCGCGAGGTCTACCTGCTCACCCCGGCCGAGGAGCGGACCGGTTCCTACTCCAACCGGTTCGCCGCGCACATCCTGCGCTACCGCCAGGCGAACGCGCTCATGCGCGCCCGCGGCTGGCAGGCCGGCTACCTGGGCACCTGGGACGGCGGGTACGACAGCGAAGCCACGAAGCTCTTCGGCGGCGGTGCGTGGCGGGCGTCCTTCCACCACCATCTGGTCGGCACGGACGATCCCCGGAACTACGACGTCGACCACTGCGCCACCGATCAGGTGCGGTTCGCCCGATCCGACGGCGCGACCTGGCAACCCGTACCGGTCGCGGACGTACCGCCACTGGTGTTCACCGAGGCGATGCGGGACGTGGACCTCTTCGTCGGCGTCACCTCGATCGCCACCGACCCGCAGTGGGCCGACCGCGGCGAGGACCGGTTCCGGGACTACTGGCACAGCACCGTGGTCGGGGCGCTGACCCCGTCGGCGGAGGTACGCCGCGACGCCCTGGCCCGGCTCCTCCCCCGGATGGCCATCGCCGGCCGGGCCACCCTCGCGGACCGTTACCTGCACGTACGCGGGAACCTGCGCGGCTACCGGATCCACCTCGGCTCGGGCAACGTCATGATGGAGCCCCACGACGCCTACCTGTGCATCGTCCCCGCGCGCGGGGGCACCGGGCGGCTGCACCTGCCGTTCGACGACGACCCGATGCTGTCGACGATCCTGTCGAAGGCGATCATGCTCGCCGCCGACGACACCATCACCGACCCCACCGTGCTGCGGCAGTTCGCCTGATGACCACTGGAGCACTGGACCCCCGGGACGGGGCAGCGGAGGACGACTCCTACGCATGAGGCAGGTGCGGCCACTGATAGGTCGTAGGTGCCGCAGTCGCCAGTCGTAACCACTCTTCCGAGCAGCAGTTGCGTACCGGTAGGGTGCCCGGTGTGACGGTGTTTCGGATCGGTGAAGCCGCGGATCTGCTCGGCGTGAGCGTGGACACGGTGCGCCGCTGGGTGGATGCGGGCCGACTGCCAGCCATCCGGGACGAGCAGGGCCACCGGGCGATCGACGGCGTCGAGTTGGCCGGATTCGTCCGTGCGCAGGCGGGCCAACCGGACGGCCGGTCGGAGGAGTCCTCGGCGCGCAACCGGCTGCGGGGGATCGTCACCGCGGTCGCCAAGGACACGGTGATGGCCCAGGTGGACATCCAGGCCGGGCCGTTCCGGATCGTCTCGCTGATGAGCCGGGAAGCGGTCGAGGAACTGGGCCTGCAGGTCGGCTCCGTCGCGGTCGCGGTGATCAAATCCACCACGGTGGTGGTGGAGCGGTCAGGCCCGACGCACAGGACCCGGGCCGGCGCGTGAGCGCGGGCACCGCGACCTTCGGGGAGGAGAAGCAGGTGGGTGCACGTTTCGTCCGCGCCGTGCTGGCCGGGGTGACGGCCCTCGCGGTCGCCGGGCTGGCCGGCTGCGGCGGCAACAAGGCAGGCTCGCCGGGCGCGGCCCCGTCCGGCACCGGGGTGACCGGGACGGTCACCGTGTTCGCGGCGGCGTCGCTTACCGAGTCGTTCACCCGGATCGGCAAGGACTTCGAGGCCGCCCACCCCGGGGTGGTGGTCAGGTTCAACTTCGCCGGCAGTTCCGCGCTGGCCACCCAGATCAACCAGGGCGCGCCGGCGGACGTGTTCGCCTCGGCCGCGCCGAAGAACATGCAGCCGGTCACCGATGCCGGCAACGCCGACGGTGCCCCCGTCGTCTTCGCGAAGAACCAACTGGTCATCGCCGTGCCCGAGGGCAACCCGAAAGGCATCGGGGCGCTGACCGACCTCACCAGGCCCGGCCTGAAGGTCGCCCGCTGCGCCGAGCAGGTGCCCTGCGGCGCGGCGGCCACCAGGGTCCTGACCGCCGCGCAGGTGGAACTCACCCCGGTCACGTTGGAGCAGGACGTCAAGGGCGCCCTGTCGAAGGTGAAGCTCGGTGAGGTCGACGCCGCCCTGGTCTACCGCACCGACACCAGGGCCGCCGACGCCGACGTCGACGGGGTGGAGTTCCCCGAATCCGCCGGCGCGATCAACGACTACCCCATCGTGGTGCTGAAGAACGCAGCCAACAAACCCGGCGCGCAGGCCTTCGTCGCCTTCGTCCGCTCCGGGCAGGGCACCACCGTCCTGACCGCCGCCGGCTTCCAGACCCCGTGACCGGCCCGGGTGACGCGTGACCTCGACCGGTGAACGCCCGGTCCGAGCGGACGAGCCCGTCCGGACCGGGCCGCCACGCCGCCGCCGGGCGCAACGCGTACCGGCGGCGCTGCTGACCCCGGCGCTGCTGGGTCTGCTGTTCCTGGTACTGCCGCTGGCCGGGCTGGTGGCCCGCGCCCCCTGGAGCAGCCTGCCGCAGCGGCTCACCGAGCCCGGCGCGTTGACCGCGCTCCGGCTGTCCCTGCAGACCGCCAGCGTCGCCACCGTCGGGTGCCTGTTGCTGGGCGTGCCGCTGGCCTGGCTGCTGGCCCGTACCCGGTTCCCCGGCCGGCGGGTGGTCCGCGCGCTGGTCACGGTCCCGCTGGTCCTGCCGCCGGTGGTCGGCGGGGTGGCGCTGCTCCTGGTGTTCGGCCGCCGGGGCCTGCTCGGCACATGGCTGGACAGCACGTTCGGCTACACCCTGCCGTTCACCACCACCGGCGTGATCGTCGCCGAGGCGTTCGTCGCGATGCCGTTCCTGGTCATCGCCGTCGAAGGCGCACTACGCGGGGCCGACGCCCGCTACGAGGAGGCCGCCGCCACCCTCGGCGCCGGACGCTGGACCACCTTCACCCACGTCACCCTGCCCCTGGTGGCACCGGGCGTCGCCGCGGGAGCGGTGCTGTGCTGGGCCCGGGCTCTCGGCGAGTTCGGCGCCACGATCACCTTCGCCGGCAACTATCCCGGTATCACCCAGACCATGCCGCTGGCCGTCTACCAGACCATCGAGGGCGGCGACCTGGACGGCGCGGTCGTCCTCAGCCTGGTCCTGCTGACCGTGTCCGTGGCCATCCTCGCCGGCCTCCGCGACAAGTGGATCACCAGCCCATGACCGACACCCGGTCCACCCGCTCCCCCGTGGCGGACGCCCACCTCGTCGTCGACCGGGGAACCTTCCGCCTCGACCTGCGACTGCGGGTCGAGGCCGGCGAAGTGGTCGCCCTACTCGGCCCCAACGGCGCCGGCAAGACCACCGCCCTGCGCGCCCTCGCCGGTCTGCAAGCACTGACCGCCGGCCACCTGAGCCTCGCCGGGCGCGACGTGGACCGGCCCGACCAGGACCACTGGACACCCCCCGAACACCGGCCGATCGGCGTGGTCTTCCAGGACTACCTCCTCTTCCCGCACCTCAGCGCGCTCGACAACGTCGCCTTCGGGCCGCGTCGCCGGGGTGCCGACCGGCGCACCGCCCGTCGGCAGGCCGCCGCCTGGCTCGACCGGGTCGGCCTGGCCGCACAGGCACGCAGCAAGCCGAGACAGCTCTCCGGCGGGCAGGCACAGCGGGTCGCGCTCGCCCGCGCCCTGGCCCTCGACCCGGTGCTACTGCTGCTCGACGAACCCCTCGCCGCACTCGACGCCCGCACCCGACTCGACACCCGCGCCGAACTCCACAGGCACCTCGACGCCCATCCCGGCGGCACCCTCCTGGTCACCCATGACCCGCTCGACGCCCTGGTCCTGGCCGATCGGCTCGTCATCATCGAGGACGGCCGGGTCGTGCAGGACGGCGACGCCGCCACCGTCACCGCCCGGCCCCGCACCGACTACGTCGCCCGACTCGTCGGCCTCAACCTCTACCGCGGCACCGCCGACGGCCACACCGTCCGCGTCGACGACCAGCTCACCCTCACCGTCGCCGACCCTCTGCACGGCGACGCGTTCGTCGCGTTCCCACCCTCCGCCGTCGCCCTGCACCCGCACCGGCCCGACGGCAGCCCCCGCAACACCTGGCCCGCCGTCATCACCGGCCTGCAACGCCACGGCGACAACCTGCGAGTCCAACTGGACGGCCCGATCGCCGCCGTCGCCGACATCACCCCCGCCGCCGCCAGCCACCTCGACCTGGGGCCCGGCCGATCCGTGTGGGCCGCCGTCAAGGTCACCGAGACCCGCGCCTACCCCGCCGGCGCCGACGGACACCCACCGCCCACCGCAGCATGACGACCACCACCGGACGGAGCAGCGGCCACCATGCTTCGGGGTACGGGCCCCACCAGGCTCGTGACCGGACGCCCGGATCGACGCGTCAGCCGCCGACGCTCCGTCCGCGCCGACGCTCGCCAGCACTGAATCCTGCGGACCACCTACCGGCCGACCCGTCGGGCCGGGTGCATCCCGCCCGATCGGTCGTTCGCCTCACACCTCGCGTGCTGCCGCCTGGACGGTGTGCCGCATCAGCAGCATGGTCGTCACCGGCCCGACACCGCCGGGAACGGGCGTCAGGGAACCGGCCCGCTGTGCGCCGTCCGGATCGACATCACCGGCGAGGCCACCGTCGGCGGTCGGATTCGTACCCACGTCGATGACGACCGCGCCGGGCTTGATGTGCTCCGCGCCCACCAGATGGGCGCGGCCCACCGCCGCCACGAGGACGTCCGCGTCCGCGCAGACCCGGGGTAGATCCCTGGTACGGGAATGGCAGACCGTCACCGTGGCGTGTTCCGCGAGGAGCAGCAGCGCGGCCGGCTTGCCGACCACCGTGGACCGGCCGACGACCACGGCATGGGCACCGGCCAGGTCGGCCTCTTCACGGCGCAGGATCTCCAGCACGGCGGCGGCGGTGGCCGGGGCGTAGGTCGGCAGGCCGGCGACAAGACGGCCCAGGCTGACCGGGTTGGCGCCGTCGACGTCCTTCGCCGGCGCGATGTGCCGGCCGACGGTGTCCAGGGTGACGCCCTCGGGCAGCGGCGTCTGGCAGATGATGCCGTGCACTGTCGGGTCGGCCGACAGCTCGTCGAGATGCTTGGCGATGGACCTCCCGTCCGGGTCGGTCAGCGTGTCGACCCGGCAGGTGATGCCGACCCTGGCGGCGGCCCGTTCGATCGACCGGACGTACCAGGCGGTAGCCTCGTCGCCGGTCGGGACGACCACGGCCAGCGTCGGCACGACGCCCCGCGCGGTGAGCTCGGTGACAGCGGCGGTGACCTCGGCGGCGATGGCGGCGGCGATGGCCCGACCGTCGATGAGCCTCACGTGTGGATCCTCTCCCGTACGGCGTTCACGATGTCGTCCGCGGCGGCGGCAGCGGCCGCGTGCCTGTCCACTTCGACACGCAACCCGGCCCGACGCTCCTCGTCCTTCATCGCTCCCAGATTGATCTCGACGTTGATGACGGCGGCATCGAGAGCGGCACGGGCGGAGGCCGCCGCCACGGCGACGTCGGACAGGACGTTGACGTTCGCACCCGGCAGGACGCGACCGGTGAGCTCGATGATCTCCGCGGCCACGGCAGCCACACGCAGCGGCACCGCCGCGGCTCCCACGAGCGCCGCCTGGATGGCGGCCGTCCGGGTCGTCCGATCCGCGTCGGTCTCCTTGGGAAGCTTGTATGCATCGGTGACAGCGCCGAAGGCGGCCGCGTCGTCGTCGGCGAGTTGAACCGCCTGCGCACGCAGCCGGGTGGCCGCGTCCAGAGCCTCCCGCATGATCGGCTCGTGTTCGGCGTACTTCGGCTTCCCGATCGTCAGGTTGCACACCATCGACACGAGCGCCGCGCCGACGGCGGCGTTCATCGCCGCCGCCGCACCACCGCCGGGTGCCGGGGCGGCGGAGGCGAGATCGTCGAGCCAGGAACCGATGGGCTGATCGCGCACGGTGCAGGGTCCCCTCGTCAGGCGGGTCGGATGCCGACCCAGCGTATGGTGACCTGCCGGCGGGCCCGCAGCCGGGACGGCACCGTTCACCACGACCGGGAGGGCGGACCATCCCAGCCGGGAAAGCGGACCACCACGGCCGGGAGAGCGGACGTCGGACACGAAGGCGGACGTCGGACAGGAGGGACACGCACCGCGCGGGAACCGTGCTCGGCGCGACCCGGCACGGCTGCGCCCGGTGTGCCACGATGCTGCGGTGACAGTGATCGAGGTCGTCACGGGCGACATCACCAGGGAGAGCGTGGACGCCATCGTCAATGCCGCCAACGGGTCCCTGCTGGGTGGCGGTGGTGTCGACGGTGCCATCCATCGTGCGGCCGGGCCCCGGCTGGCCCGGGCCGGGGGCGCGATCGGCCCGTGCGCGCCGGGCGACGCGATGCCGACCCCGGCGTTCGACCTCGACCCACCCGTACGGCACGTCATCCACACCGTCGGGCCGGTCTGGGCGGGCGGCGGCCACGGTGAGGCCGAGGTGCTGGCCTCGTGTTACCGCAGGAGCCTGCAGGTCGCCGACGACCTCGACGCCCGTACCGTCGCCTTCCCCGCCATCGCCACCGGCGTGTACGGCTACCCGCCCGAGCGGGCCGCCCGGATCGCCATCGCGACGATCAGGTCGACCCCGACGAACGTCCGACGGGTACGACTCGTCGCCTTCGACGAGGACACCCACGCGCACCTGACGGCCGCACTGGCAGCGGCCGACTGACCCGCTCGGGCCTTCCGCCGGCCGGAGCCGGGCCACTGGCGCGGCTGGCGAGGTCGACGGGCCACGGGATGGCAGGGTGGGAGGCATGGACAGGAGACAGGTCGACGACTGGCTCGCCGGCTACGAACGGGCCTGGCGGACACCGGGCACGGATGCGCTTGTCACCCTCTTCACCGAGGATGCGAGCTACCAGCAGGGGCCGTACTGGACGCCGGTAGTGGGCCTGGCGGCCATCGCCCGGATGTGGGAGGAGCACCGCGAGGGCCCCGCCGAGGTGTTCCGGATGACCTGGGAGATCGTCGCCGTCGACGGCGACACCGCGGTGTCGCGCCACGAGGTCCGTTACGGCGATCCGGTCGCCCAGGAGTACCGAGACCTGTGGGTGATGCGGTTCGCCGACGACGGGCGGTGCCGGTCGTTCGAGGAGTGGCCGTTCTGGCCGGGTCAGCAGCCCGAAGGAGCGTGACCGGGCCGGTGGCCACCTGACGGCAGGCCGGGGCCCGGCATGTGCCGTCGCCTACCGGCCGCCGGGAGGCCCGTGGCTCGTGGTGGCTAACATCGCCTCGTGGTTGCGGAGTTGATCAGGAAGGTGTCCGTCGACGGGGACGACGACGCGATCGAGGAGTTGTCCCTGATCGCGGACGCCGATCCGGGAAGGCTGACGCCGTACCTCGGCGCGCTGCTCGACCGGGGCGTGTGGTGGCCGGGGAAGCTGTACCGGGCGGCGGACGCGGACGTCGTCCGCCGGGTGATCGAACACATCGACGGTGGCCGGACGCCCGACCAGCTCAACCAGCTGCTCGTCATCCTGGCGCACACCGCGCACCCGATGGCCGAGAGCGCCCTGCGTCGCTGGTCGACACGACCGCCGGCCGGCGCGGAGAAGTTGCACGTCGGCGTCCTGGCCTACGCGCGGGAGGGCGGCTGGACGATCGGCCCGGAGGGCCGCCGACGGGACCTGTGCGGTGACACCGCGTACGCATGGATCCTGCGTGGGGCACCGCGACGCACGGAAGGTCCCACGTGTCCGTGGTGCGGGTCACCGCTGTGGACCGCGGTGGACCTCGATCCGGCGGACCCTGCCGTCGGTGCCGCACTGGCGCACACGGGCTGGTCCGGCCGGCTGGTGATCGAGACATGCCACTTCTGCGCCTGTTACACGACGCTGTACAGCCGGGTCACGCCGGCCGGTGACACCGTCTGGTGGACCGGCAACACCCGCCCGGGCCACCTGGGCTCCGCCGAGGCGGAGGATCCGCCCAGGCTGATACCGGTCCCTGGTGCGGTCCGGCGGAGCCCCTACCAGGCCAGCGCGTGGGATCGGGGCGGATCGACCCTGGGCGGCCGGCCCGACTGGATCCAGGACGCCGAGCACCCCGACTGCCCCGGTTGCGGGCAACCGATGGACTACCTGGGTCTGATCGGCGGCGCGGACCTGGACGAGTACGGCGAGGGCGCCTACTACCTGCACCTGCACCAGCCCTGCGGGTTCGCCGCGGTGAACTACCAGCAGAGCTGAACCCTGGACGGGCCTCGGCGACCGCCGCGCCGATCAGTAGCCGACCGTCACCTGCATCTCGCGCCAGGTCCGCGGTCCGACCACCCCGTCGACAGGGATCCCGCGCAGGCCCTGGTACCACCGCACGCCGCTCTCCGTCCGCGCGTCGAAGTCGCCTGTCGCGCGGCCACACCGGCGCTCCCCCACGAACCGCTGCACGAATGCCACGTCGTCGCCGCTCGTCCCCCGGCGCAGGGTACGTGAGCCCGGCTTCCGCCCGGGCGGCGTCGGCGCGGGCGGAGTGGTCGCGGCGCGCAGGGCGGCCACCGTGAACAGCCCGACGACACCGTCCACCGCCAGCTTCCGAGACTGCTGGAAGGTGCGTACCCACGCCTCGGTGGCGGCCCCGAAGTCACCGTCGACCGCCAGAGCGGCCCCCAGCCGGTTGGCGGTGGCCTGCAACTCGCGGACGTCACCGCCCCGGTCACCGCGCCGCAGCACCCGGTCACCGAGCTTCGGCACCGGCGCCGCCACGATCCCCCAGCTCCGGTCGCTGCGCTCCAGGGCCCGCTGGTGGCTGACGCTGACGTGCAGGTGCTTGTCGTGCGGGTTGCTGCCGGTGTACCGGGCCGGGGCGAACCCCCGGCTCCGGCTCCAGATCGTCCGGTCGAAGATCACGTACTGGGTGGACGGGTGGGCGATGCACTTGCGGATCACCAGCACCGGGTCGATGCCGTCCCGGTCGATGTCGAGCGCGTTGACCGAGCGGTCGTCCGCGTCCGGGTTGTGGTCGGAGGTGCCGGCCTGGTGGGCGGCATCACCGATCCAGCCGTCCGAGGCACGGTCCCGGTGCGGCCAGCGCCTGTCGACCTCGTCGCGCAGCAGCCGCAGCGTCGGCGCCAGGTGGTACGCCGCGAGCGCGGGCGGCTCCGGGGGCGGCTCCTCCTCGGCGGCGAAGAGGTCGTACCCGACCGCCTCCCCGATCCGGCTCTCCGGATCGTCGTCCTCCGGGACCGGGCCCCCGTCGACCCGATCGATCACCATGTCCATCTCGTACTCCTCTCTGCTGGCCGCCGTTGCGGTGTCACGCGGCGGTGGGGGCGTCGGGCGTCGGGGCGGCGTCGGCTGGGGCGGCCGGGCGGGCGTGCGGCGTCGCCGGCACCTCGACCGCAAACGGTTCGAGGTCGGCGCGGATCGCCGAGACCTGCCAGTAGAAGGCGTGCGACGCCTTCGCACCGTCGACGGTGCGGACCCGGAACTCGCCGGCGGCGACCCGCGACGCCGCCAACGGCGACACCGGCTCGTCGTCCTCGAAGACCGGGGTGAGCTGGACGGTCCGACCCTCCAGCCGGGTCAGCGCCTCGAAGTACCCGGGCAGGTCGACGGTGGCGACGCCGTCGACGAGCCGCCCCTCACCCCGGTAGTAGACACCGTTCTCGGGGCCCTCCAGCGCGGCGTGCACCAACAGCCGGCGGTCCGGATCCGCCGGGTCGTCCAGCGGGTGGTCGATGACGAACTGCTTCGTCCGGCCCACGATCTTGCCGGTGGCGGCCTCCAACGAGATCGGGTACGGGCCGCCCGCCGGCCCCGCGTAGACAGCCCCGGAGACGAACATGTCGAAGGTGCTGATGCCCCCGCCACTCCAGTCGGGAATCGAGTTCGGGCTCGTCTTCACTCCGAGCCGACCGTTGACCTGCAGGTCGCCGCCGACAAGACCCCGCTTCTCCACCCACAGGCAGCCCGCGTCCGGCGCGGAGTTGTTGCCGTACCCGACGTACACACCCTGGGTGTTGAGCAGGTAGAGCCGCTCCGGGCCGCTCAGGTGCAGCCGTCCGGCACCGGCGAGATAGCCCCCGTCGGGGAGGTTGACCGTCCCGGCCACCCCGAGCGCGCCCTGGACGGTCAGGTTCCCGCTGGCACCGGCCTCCTTGACCACGGTCAGTCCGGCGCCGGCCCGGACCGCGACCTGGCCGTCGCTGGCCAGGCTCAGCCCGCCGCGTCCGCGGACCCGCGCGGCCCGCAGTTCCTGCACCTCCAGGTCCGCGTACGGCTGGCTGTGCAGCGGGTAGCCCAGCCCGGGGGTGGTGCTGCTGCGGTCGACCAGCTCGAAGCCGCGCCCGGCCCGGAAGGAGAGCTGCGCGTGCTGGACACCCGTCCCCCAGAAGCCGAGGCCGGTGACCACCTGGTCGGCCTGCACGGCGGTGCCGTCCAGGCTGCCCAGGTGCAGCATGCTCCGGCTGATCAGCAGCCGGTCCCCGCCGGCCTGGTGGAAGGCGATCGCGTCCTCGGGGTCGTTGTTGTTGCCGATCCGCAGGACGGTGTTCTCGCCGGCTGCCGCCCAGTAGCGGATGAACGCCTCGTCGCCCACCCCGCCGCCGGGGTTGGCGGGAAACTGGATGCCGGCCTCCGGCGAGTTGCCGACGGCGGGCACGATCGCCCCGGCCGGCATCCGCAGCCCGGCGACCAGCCGGCCGGTGCTCTGCACCGTCACCACGCCCCGGTTGCTGACCACCTGGCCGAGCACGATGGTGCGTCCCGGGTCGGCCGGCGGGGTGCTGGTCAGCTCCACCCGACCCTCCTCGGTCCACCGGGTCTCGGCGGCCACCCCGCCCTCCTCGCGCCGGTCGGTGAGCGTCTCCAGGTAACGCAGGGTGACCTGGAAGGTGCCGTCGCCGGGCGGGCTCAGCCGTCGGCTGCCGGGCACCACGACGAGCAGCCCGTCGGCGTCGACGGCCGCGCCCTCGGCGACCGTGACGTCGCTCCCGGTCGCGCTCAGCTCCAGGCCGCTGACCACGCCGACCGGTTGCCGCAGCCGGGCGGTGAGGTGCTGCCGGGACAGCAGGTAGTCCACCGCCTGGGCCAGGTCGGCGGCGCGCAGGTACTGGTGGTCGTAGTAGCGGGGCCGGGCCATCGGCAGCGGCAGGTTGTTCTTCCAGGTGATCGTCATCGGTTTCTCCGCGCGGATTCGAGATCGGTGGAAATGGTCGGGTCGTCCGCCCCGGCGGCGGGGCTCATCGGGGCTCCACGGCGTCGTAGCGCAGGCCGCTGGAGACGGCACCGCCGGTGGCGTGCCGGGAGCGACCGAGCCACAGGTGCACCGAGCCGTCCACGCCCCGGGCCAACTGCCAACGGCGCAGCACCCGCACCCCGGACCGGCCGATCTCCTCCTCGGGTACGGCCAGTTCGACCACCCCGGTGCCGCCCGGACCGGGCCGCCAGTCGAGCAGCCGGCTGTGCCCGGACACCGGGACGGGCGGCCCGTCACGGGTCGGCTGCTGGATCGGCACCCGCCGCAGCCGCACCGCCGTCGGGTCGTCGGGCATCGGGGTGGGGACGAGCGGCACCCAGTTCTCCGGCACCGTGGTGGCGAACGCGTAGGACAGCTCGGGCACGGTCACCGGGCGTCCGGTCACCGGGTCGACAGGCGGCGGATCGGACACCGGTGGACGGGGCGGGACGGCCGCCCGGGCGACCTGCGCGCTGCGGTCGATCCCCCGGCCGGTCGCGCCGGTCACCGTACGCTCGATCGCCCAGGCCAGGTTCGCCATCTCGTCCCGGCCGAACCGGACCTCCTCGACCGGCTCGGAATCCAGTGTGGTGGCTGCCGTCGCGGGCAGGACCAGCACGTCGGCGGGCCCGTCGGTGACCGCGCCGGACGGCCGGAACAACGCCCAGCCGCGCCCGCCGGGAGCGGCCGGCACCAGCGTCGGGGTGCCGAACGTGTCGGTGACGATCAGCGACCGGATCCGGGTGGCCGAACCGACAGGCAGTTCCAGTGGCACCACGAAGTGGTCGTTGGCGTAGACCAGGCCGTACTCGAGCAGGAACATCCGGGCCAGGTCGGCGGCGCCCGCCCCGACCTGGGCCAGGTTGATCCGGGAGTCCTCCATCTCCCAGAACCGGGTGGCCGGCATCCCGGCGTAACCGACCGGGGTGGGCAGGGTGACCCGGACCAGCTCCTGGCTGGCCGGCTGCGCCTGCAACGTGTCACCGGGCGCGTTGTCGAAGTGGTACCAGTCCAGTCGGTCACCGTCGTACTCCCGGGCGGCGAGCACCAGCTCACCGGCCGACCCGGCGGCGGCGACGGAGAACTCGTACTCCATGCGCTCCCGCTGCCAGGCGGTGTCCTCCAGCCCGGCGGTGCTGATCAGCGGGTGGAAGTCGGCCGGCGGCCACGGTGGGCTCGCCGGCCGGGGGTCGACCCCGGGCGAGATGACCGCCGGTAGCTGCAGCAGGTATCCCCCGGGTGGGCCGGGCGGCCGGGGCGGCACCCCCAGCCAGGCCAGCCAGCCGACGATCGCGGTACGCACCGCGCCCGCCAGGGCCGGCGGCACCGGCACGTCGGTGTCGACCGTCCCGGCCGCGCAGGCCCGCAGCAGCAGGTCGCCGTGCGGCACCCGGCCGGCGACCACCCGCAGGTAGCCGACCGTGGCCGCGTCGGCCGCCGACGGGGCGTCCGGCGGCACTGCGGGGATCCGGTAGCGGCGGGCGACCGCCGGTGCCAGCTCGGCGGCGCCGGCCTCGGCCAGCAGCCGCAGGAACTGCTGGCCGGTCTCCACCGAGAGTCGCAGGTCGTCGGCGGTGGCCGCGCCCTCCCGCTCGGCCAGCGCTTCCAGCGGGATGTGGGCCGGCAACCCGATGGTGCTGCCCGAGGCGGCACCCGGGCGGTACCTGGTGAACGGGGTCACCTCGGCGTGCACCCGGGCGGCCACCGGCGAACCGGCGTCCTCTCCGGTGAACTCGCCGAACTGCCACTGCCGGGCGAGCAGCCACAGCGGATCGGCGGTGCGTGCCTCCAGGGCCGGGCTCAGGTCGCCCCGCCGGGTACGCGGCTCCAGCCGGGTCCAGGTCGTCACCGAGGCCGACGGATCCGGTGTGGCATCGGGGGGGACGGCCGACGTCGGCCGGTGGTCCTGTCCGAGGTGGGTCATCGGCCCTCCTGCTCATCAGTCGCGGGTGCCGCGTCCGGAACGAAGTCGGTGGTGGTCGCCGCCTCGGCGACGTTGGTCGGCAGGTAGAACGCGGGCAGGAACTGCCCGCCGGCACCGAGCGAGTCGAGGTCGGTGACCCGGGCGATCGCCAGGTCGAGGGTCTCCTCGACGGCCTGGGCCAGGCCCGCCGGCTGCCAGCTCGGGGTCCCGTCGGCGCTGACCGCCAGCAGCACCGCCTGGGCAGCGGCGGCGGCCGGCGCGTCGTACTCGAAGGTCAGGCCGGTCCGGGTCCGGGCGGCCGGCACCACCTCGGTCCACTCGTCGACGAGCAGACCGTGCACCGGCCGGACGGGGTCGAGGTCGCCGAGGCTGACCAGGACCAGCGAGGTCGGTTGGCTGTCGGGTGGCGGCGGGGCCTCACCCACCCACCGGTCGTCGGCCCGGTAGGGCAGTTGGGCGACCCTGACCCGCGCCGGCACCCGCACCACCCCGCCCGCGTCGAGGGCGTCGGCGTAGGTCAGCGCCTCCTGCAACCGGCCCACCGCCGGGCGGACCCGACCGTAGCGGGCCAGCCAGCGTCGTACCGGGTGGGGCGAGCCGCCCTGCAGGGCGTCGCTGGCGGCGAGTGCGGTGGCCAGCGCGGTCGGGTCGGGGGCCCGGCTGGCCGACAGCACCGGCATGTCGGCGCCGAGCAGGGCCCGTACCCGCGCGACCTGCAGTTCGCGGCGGGCCTGCGGTGGCGCGTCCGGGTCGTCGAAGTCGGTCTCCGGGTCGCAGTCGCAGCCGTCCAGCGGGCACGCCACGGTGCCCCGGGCCTCGGCGACCAGCCGGCAGTGCGCGGCGATCCGCCGGGCCAACTCGTCGCCCGCGGACCGGCCGGCCTCCGCCACCTCGGCATCGCTGTGCGGTGGCGGGAACACCCCGACGACGCCGAACCCGGCGGCCGTGCGCAGCGCGTCACGCACGGTGGTCCCGCCCCCGGCCGGGTCCGCCGGGCCGCCGGCGGGACGCAGGTCGTCGGCGGTGGCGCGGGCGAGCTGCCACAGCTCGGTGGCCTCGTGCCGGGTAGCGTGGTCGACCTGTACCGGCGCGTCGGACTCGGTGCCCAGGTCGGCGGCGAGCAGTTGCCGGCTCCGGCCGAACAGGTCACGCAACGCCGCGACCGCAGACAGGAACTCGGCCAGGCTGACCCGGGAGGCAGGCCAGTCGGGATCCCGGTCGTAGTCCAGCGCCAACCGCCAGTCGGGGGTCACCCGGGACGGTGCGAAACTGCTCCAGGCGACCAGTTCGATCCGCCGGTCCAGATCGGTGCCGGCGGGCACGCCCGGGTGCGGCGGTGCGGCGAGGTGGTCCACCGCCGCTGCCCCGAGAAAGTCCAGGCTGCCCTCGACGGGGTCGGTGACGTCACCGCCGTCGGGTGCGTACCAGCGCATCCGCCAGCACACCCGGTCGGCGGGCGGCAGCAGCGCGGCGGTCAACGCGTCGACCGCCGCGCCGATGATCCGGGGCTGCGCGGACCGGCCCGCCGGCCAGTCCACCCGTCGGCCGGCGAACCGGTCGTCGAGGTGGAACAGCAGGGCGACCCGGTGGGTCACCGTCACCCCACTTGCCGGGGTACGGGTGAAGTGCAGTTCCGGCGGGCTGCCGGCCGCGCCGGAGGCGACGTCCACCGCCGCGGCGGCACGGTCCATGTCGCCCACGGCAAGCTGGTGCACGCCCTCGGCGAGCAGGGCGTCGGCGACCGCGTCGGCGTGCTCGGCCAGCTCGTCGAGCACCTCGCCGACGGCGATCCGGGCGGCACCGGGCAGCTTCGCCAGCTCGCCGGCGAGCGCGCCGGCCCGGTGCAGCCGGTGCAGTTCCAACCCGTCCGCGACGGCGGTGGACGCGACGGTGTCGACGATGCTCGGCGGTCCGCCGTCCTCGGCCGGGTCGACCCGGTGCGCGCGCACCGGGGCCAGCCTGCGGAACAGCGGGAGGTACCGGTCGAGCGGGCCGTCCGGATGGTCGTGCAGGCCGCGCTCGAACCGGTAGCCGAGCAGCTCGCCCAGGGCCTGACCGTCGCGCATGCCGGCGAGGAGCTGCCCGGCCAGCCGGACCCGGCGCGAGGAGAGGTCGACCGCTACCGGGTTGTCGTCGCCGCCGCCGTGCGAGCGCCACGCGCTGCGCAGCACGGCGGCGGTGGCCGCCTGCGCCGGGGACGGGGCGTGCACGTGACCCGCTCCGGCCGGGGCCGCCACCAGTTTCGCCGGCACCGTGGGGTCCAGCACGTGGGCGGGCCGGTCGACCAGGGTGGGCGGTGGTGCAGGGCGCAGGTCGGTGAGCCAGCCGTACGCGCCGATGTGCAGCCCGTCGGGCGTGCCGGGCGGACGGGTGGCGGGCAGCCGGTCCAGCCGGTTACCTGCCAGGGAGGTGACCCAGGCGTCCAGCCGGTGCGCGGCGAGCCCGAGCGTGCCGGCGACGTACCGGTCCAGGTCGTCCGGGTCGAGGGTGGCCGTGTCCAGCCCGGTCGCCAGGCCCTCCAGCGCGCCGCGCAGCTCGCGCAGGTCGGCGGTGGCCGCCAGGTGCCGGGCGTCACCGTCCCCGGTCGCGGCGGCCAGGTAGTCGCCCACACTCCGGCCGCCGGTGCCGGGCACGGTGACCGCCAGCCGCCGGCGCAGCGTCGGCGTGACCTCGCCCGGTCGGACGTCGACCAGTTCCGGCTCGGGGATCTCGGCGGCGGCCGGCAGCCCGGCGACCTGCGCGAGCAGGTCGGCGGCGGCCGAGTGTTCGGCGATCAGCGCCGCCCGCAGCAGCCGGTGGAACAGCGGCACCGGCCCGTCGGCGGCGGGTGCGACCGGAATCCGGTCGCCGCGCAGGCCCACCGCGGCCAGCGCGTCGAGGTAGGCCCGGATCCTCTCGGCCCGGGCCGGGCCGGGTGCGGCCACCAGCGGGGTGCCCAGCGCGAAGGCACCCTCGGCGAAGACCGCCAGCGACAGCCGGGGATCGACCGGGCCACCCAGACCGAGCGCGGCCAGCAGCGCCCGGCCGGGTTCGACGACCTGCTGCCGCCAGTGCGGGCCGAGTTCGAGCCGGGCGAACCGCCACAGCCAGCTCACGTAGTCGTTGCCGAGCATGCTGCGGGCCCGAACCTCCAACACCCGGGCGTCGGTGGCCAGGATCTCCACCATGGTCTGCTCGGGGTCGGGCAACCCGGGCCGGATCCGGGGGGCCGGGGCGGCCAGCCAGACCCGCTGCCAGAGTTCGCGCAGCACGGGGACCGCCCGCGCCTCGGCGGGGCCGGCCGGCTGCCAGCGGCGCAGCGCCGCGACCGGAAGCAGCCCGTAGGGCTGGGCACCGACGCGCAGGGTGGGCAACGGCCCCTCCGGGTGCAGGTGCTCGACGAAGTGGGCGCGTAGTCTCCGCTGCTCGTCGGGGGTGGCCACCGGCAGCAGGTGCCGCAGCATGCTGCCCGGTCCGGCCGGCCAGAGGGCCCGCCGGACCAGCCGGGCCATCCGCCGTTCGTCCCGGTCGGCCGCGGCGGCACGGGCCAGCGCGGTAGGCGCGTCGGCGCGCACCGGCCGACGGCGGACGGCCGCCAGGTCGTCGGCCGTCGGCGCGGTCGGGGACGCCCCGGCCGCTACGGCACGCAGCGGTACGGCCAGAGCCCGGCTGGCCAGGGCGGCGGCGTTCTCGTCCGGCGCACCGGTGTCGCCGGGTACCACGTCGGTGCCGGTGACCCGGGCGACCGGGGCACGCGCGGTCACGGTGACCGTCTCGGTGTTGTTGGTCGGGGTGCCCGGCGGCAGGAAGGCCAGCCCGTCGGTGGCGGCGTGGGCCTCCAGCAACCGGCCGAGCTGCGCGGCGGACACGTCCGGCGCGGTGTCGGTGTCGACGCCGAAGACCAGCAGGCGGTCCACCGGTTGGGGCCGGCCGGCGCTGTCGGTGGGCACGTCGACGGCGAAGGCCATTCCGGCGGCCACCGCGGCCGGGTAGTCGACCATCCAGCGCATGCCCTCGTCGACCGGGGGTGCCGTGGCGCCACCCGCCCCGGCCGGGGTGCGGGTCGCCGGGTCGGCGGGCGGCACCGGGGTCGGTCCGGCGGCCAGGTCGCGGGTCACCGGCAGGGAGACGCCGGTGAACAGCGTGTCGTCGGTGGTCCGGCCCACCGCGTACCAACGGGTGGGTAGCAGTCGGACCCGGGCCGGTTCGCACCACGGCGCCGGGCGGCGCAGCGGGTCGGGCAGGTCACCGGTCGACGGGTCGGGCTCCATCACCCGGGCGATCCAGCCGGCCCGGGTCTCCCCGAACCGCCGGACCAGCTCGGCCCAGGCCTCCGTACCCGGCCCGGCCGGCAGCGGGTCACCGGCCGGTACGGCACCGCCGGTCGGGGCGGTGCCGTCGGCGGTCGGACCCTGCCAGTACGCCTGGCCGGCCGCCACCTCGTCGTCGGTGAGCCGGGGTTCGTGGCTGTCGATGTGGATCTGGTCGGGATAGACCCGGATCCGCAGCGAGGCACCGGCGAACCGGGTCTCCAGCCGGACCGGCAGCAGCGCCAGCGGGTATCCGGTGGACAGCGTCCACGGGGTGCCGGTGAGCGCGTCGGACAGCGGCGTCGGGGTGGCCTGCGGCTGCGCCAGCGAAGGCCGGGTGGCCTGCGGCTCCCCCGACGACGGTCGGGTGGCCGGCGGGACAGCGGTGGTGCCGGCGGGGCGGGGTGCGACGGTCATGGTTGGGTCTCCGGCGTGAGCAGCAGGTCGCTGGCGTGGCGGGCGAGCATGACGGGCCGTTGCAGCGCCACCCGGGCCATGTCGGCGGCGTTGCGGCCGAACACCGCGCCGTCCACCGGCGTGGCCGGGAAGCCCGGCGCGTAAGGGGAGAGGAAGCGGGCACCGGCGGGCAGGTCGCCCCAGTGCAGGTCGTCCCAGTGCTGACCGGCCCAGACCGGGGTGCCCGGCGAGGCCGACGACGGCGGGTCGGCCGGCTCGGTGTCCAGACCGAACCGGGGTGCGGTGGGTTGCTCCCGCAGGACGAAGAAGTAGCCGGGATCGCCGTGCGCCTGGTCGGTCGCGCCACGGGCCTGTTCGGCGGTGAACGGGAAACCGAACAGCAGCAGGTCCGGGGAGAGCCAAGCCTGGAAGATCGGCGGCAGGTCCACCCCGGTCGGCTCCCGCCGCGACCCGACCCAGCGGGCCCGCCGCATGGTGACCACCGTGGACGGGAACCGGCGCAGCACCTCGCCCCGGATCACCAGGACCAGGGACTGCTCGTCGGCGGCGCCGACCGCGGTCAGGTGGCTGCCGAGCGGGCCGGTGCGCCAGGCATCGTCGGTCAGCGGTGGGATGTCGGTGAGCGGCCCGCCCGCCGACGCCGCGCCACGGACGTCCCAGAACTGCCGGAACCAGGTCTGCCGGGGATCCGCGGGGAAACCCCGCCACAGCATCTCCCGGCTCATCTCGTGGTTGAGCCCGACCAGGAACGCCTCGATGAACCGGGGATTGGCGGCCAGCGCGGTCATCGTCTCCGGCGCCACCGCCGGCAGGTTCGGCACCACGTACTCCTGGGACAGCCCGCGTAGCAGCTCGTAGCTGGGCACGTCGAAGGTGATCCCGGCCAGCAGTCGGCGCAGCGGGTCGCCGGTCGGGGGCAGCACGTCGACCAGGAGGTCACCGGCGACACTCAGCCCGGCCAGCACCTCACCGGCGACCGCGGTCTCCGGGCGTACCGTGGCGCGCACCGCGCCCGCCGCCTGGGCGAGGGGCACCCGTGTCGGCTTCGGGTCGGCGGCCAACCGTTGGGCCGGGGCCAGCCGGTCCTGGTGGTTCGCGGCGGCGGCGATGAACCGGTCGCCCATCGCGCTCCGCGCCGCAACCAGGTCGGTGCGCAGGTCGCCCACGAGCAGGCTGCAACCGTGTCCGGTCGGCGCGTCCGCCGCGCCGGGGATGTCCTGCGGCGGGCTCCAGATCACCGGCACGCCGTCGGGATCCAGGTCGAAGCCGACCCTGGTGGTGAGCACCCCGACCCGGGAGCGGTACGCCACCACCAGGTCGGGACGACGGGTGCCGCTGACGTCGACGACCGCCGCACCCGCCGCGCCGCCGGCGGCCACCGCCGCCTCACCGGCGACCGGCAGCGGGCCGGTCCAACCCGGGTCGGCGATCCGGCCGCGCCGGTTGATGCCCCGGCCGGTGAAGTACCGGGCCGCCGGCAGCCCGGCCGCGTCCGTGCCGGCCACGAAGACCAACAGGTCCGGCACCTGGTCGCCGGTCATGTCGACCACGTCGACGCTGACCGAGTGGATCGCCGTGAAGGTGTACGGGGTGGGCAGCGAGTCCGTCCAGCCCCGGGTGACCCGGCCGGCCGCGTCCAGCCCCCAACCGACCCGGTAGAACACCCGGCTGGTCGCCCGTGCCGGGTCGGTGCCGTTGACGGCGTACCCGATGACGAGCTCGGGTGACCCGTCACCGTCCAGGTCGGCGACGGTGACGTCGACCGCGTCGGCGTGCCCGCCCACCGGATCGGGCAGTTCGTACGGGCCGGTCCAGCCGCCGGTGGCGGTGCCGTCGGCGTCGATCCCGCTGCCGACCCAGTAGGCCAGCCGCCGGGTGCCGGGCGCGCTGCCGGCCAGCACCGCCACCGCGATCAGGTACGACGGTCCGCCGGCGGCGAGCGTGCCGGCGGTGATCGAGGTGGCCGCTGCGGGCACGCCGGTGAACGGTCCGGCCACCGGCGCGGTGAGCGTGTCCTCCCGCAGCAGGCCCGCCTCGTCGAGGTGGTGGACGGCCTGCGAACGGATCCGGCTGCCGGCTCCCTCGACCACCCGGTACGACACCAGCAGCGAGGAGAGCAGGCCGAGCCGGGGCGCGAACCGGACGTGCGCCGGGGCCGGGGCGGTGTCCGGGCCGGCACCACGTGGATCGGCCGGAGTGCCGTGGTCGACCCATCCGACGGCCCGGTCGCCCCAGGTGTAGGCGGCCAGCCTCCCGTCGGCGGTCCGGACGAAGATCTCGCCGGCCCGGTCGTCGCCGACGACCGGGCCGGGCCGGTGCGCGGCGATCCCGTTGGCCGGTCGGCCGATCTCCTCCCAGTTCCAGGAGTAGACCCCTGTCGCGTCGTTGCGCCACTGGTAGCGGCCGTACAGCCGCAGGTCGTCCGGGTCGCCCTCGGGGTGGGCCAGGACGAGCAGCTCCGGCTCCTCGTCGTAGCCACTGGTCACGGTCTGTTGACCCAGCGAGACGATCCGCAGGTTCTGCGCCAGCGGAGGGCGGAAGGACACCCGGCCGTGGTTGACGGTCCCGCCCCAGCCGGGCACCCGGGTGACCAGCTCACCGGTCGGGGTGAGGTAGCCGAAACCGTCGGCCCGGGGGTGGCTGAGGGTGTGGTAGGCCGCCGGGGAACCCCAGGTCGGCGGCGGCTGCCCGGGACCGTCGGCGACCAGACTCCACTGCCCGGTGTGGACGAAGAGCCGCTGGGCGGAGGTGGCCACGAACACGCCGGCCGGGGTCGGGCGCGGTGAACCCCACAACCGCTCGCCGGTGGCGAGCTGCGGGCGGCCGAGCGAGATCCAGGTCCGGGCCACGGTGGCGAAGCGGTACAGGTCACCGCCCGGGGCGAGCATGAAGATGTCGGTGCCGCCGGCGGTGGGTCGGCTGGCGGCACCGCCGGGTGGGCTGCCGCAGTCCGTCCACACCCACCGGTCGCCGTCGTAGCGACGCTCGTAGAGCCGACTGTCGCGGGTCCGCACGTACACCCGGTCGGGGGCGACGGTGGCACCGGAGGTCACCACCCGGGTGCCGGCCGGGGCGCCGTGGTCCCGCCAGGTCCAGGCCCCGTCGAGCCGGCGTCGCTCGAACAGCCGGCCGTCGGCGGCGGCCACGAAGAACCGGTCCGGGCCGAGCAGGTCGCCGCCGTTGCTGGCCAGCGTGGTGACCGGGTCGTCCGCGGCGGCTCTCACGAGGGACGTCGGAGCCAGCGTGGCGGCCGGATGCCACCACGGGTCGGCCGCTTCGAGGAGTTCCCGGGTCAGCCGGGCGATGCCCTGCTCCTGCGGGACCAGATCGTCGAAGACGACGCCGCCGGCCGGGATCCGGGCCGGCGGCACCGGGCTCGCGCCGCCGGCCAGCCGCAGCAGCGCCGCCGGTGCCGGCGCGGCGGGACGCAGCCGGCGGGCGAGTGGGCCGCGCGGACGGGCCAACCGGCGGAACGGCGCGCTGGTCGCCGCGCGGGCGCCGGCGTTGCCGTCGAGTAGTTCGTCCAGCGACTCGACGGGGGCAACGCCGGCGCTGGTCAGCCCGGTCGGGGCGGGGGCGGGGACCAGGTCGTGCACCGGACGGGCCAGCGCGACGAGCTGGTCGTCGCCGAGGGCGTTTCCGGGTGCCGTCGGGTCGACCCGCTTGGCGAACAGGGCGGTGGCGCTGTCCCGGGCCGCCTGCCCACGCCGCAACTGCTCGTTGACCTCGGACAGCTCGGCGGCCCGCTGCCAGGCGGCGGCGGCCAGGTCCTCCTGGTGTTTCTGGACGACCTGGGTACCCAGCGCCGCCGCCGCCCGGTAGCGCGGGTCGAGGTTCAGCCCGGCCAGCCAGCGCGGCTCGCTGCCCGGCGGTGGCACCTGCCCCTGCTGGCGGTGGATCTCGCCGTACAGCGGTGGGGTGAACCAGTCCTCGACGTGGGCGAGCAGCTCGGTCATCCGGGCCTGCCAGGGTGCGGCGGCGGCCGGCTGCCAGACGGTGGGGGTCATGCTGGGCGAGGCGAGCGCACCCTCGAACGCGAGCACGGAGCGGCCCTCCACGCCGGCGGGTGCGAGGTCGGGCAGCCCACCGCCGGCGGCGGCGATGTCCACCGGCTGCCGGCCGACGTCCGCCGGCAGGGCCCGGCCGCGCAGCCGCCGGGCCAGCGACTCGAAGTCGCCGTCCGGGCCGGTGCGGAAGGTCCAGTGGTGGTAGACCGGCAGCACGATCGGGGCCTGCGGATCGGCTGCCGGGGAGCCCACGCCCCAGGCCGGCACCAGTGGACCGGCGTCGACCGGCAGGCCCAGCCCGGCACGCACACCGGCGTCGAAGGCCGGTACGACGGCGGCCAGGTAGTCGGTGCCCGGGGCCAGCCGTCGGGGGCAGATCAGCCGGGACAGGGTGCGCTGCGGCGCGTCGGCGAGGATGTCGGCGACGTTCTCGTCCTCGGCGAGGGCCAGCACCTGGACGTGTGCCCAGGCCCAGGACTCGGCGAGGTCGGGGAGCTGCCCGGCGGTGGTGACGAGTCGGGCCAGCGGCTGCCCCGCCGAGGTGTCCAGCCGACCCTGCGGGCCCGCCGGGACGACGACGAGCACCAGCCAGGGACGCAGCCGGCCCTGCGGATCGGGCTTCGCCGGGGTGTACCGCCAGGGCAGGTCGGGCAGGTCGAACTCGACCGCCGCGAACAGGGTCACGTCGACGTTGTCCGCGCCCGCCGCCGGGTGGCTGCGGATGATCTGCTGGCCGTCCAGGCCGGTCACGTCACCCGGCCCGTGCAGCAGGGCGGTGGTGGTGCCGACGAGGTCCACCGGTTCGACCCCGACGGGGCCGGTGCCGTGCGCGGTCACCGAGAGCGCCACCTCGGCGCGGGTGTGCGGCAGCGCCCCGCCGAGCGGGTCGGGTACGGAGACGAGTCGGGCGACGCCGTCGCGTACCCAGGGCAGGAAGCGGAGGCCACCCATGTCAGGACACCTTCTCGGGTTCGGCGAGGACGATGGTCGGGTCGGGCACGCGGACACCGACCCGGCGGAACAGCCGGCCGCGGTCTCCCCCGGGGGCCACCTCGGCGGCCTGCGTCGCGGTCGGCAGGGCGGTCGCCGGTGGGCTGACCCGGGCCGGGCGGGGTCGCCGGCCGGTGGGGTGCGGGACGCCCGGGCCGGGCAGCCAGGACGGCCCGGCGTCGCGCAGACCGAGGTCGGCACCGGTGAACCGGGCCGCTCCGGTGGTCCGGCTGCGGGCGTTGGCGGCCGGGCCGGTGGCCGCGAACAGGGCGAGCAGCCCGCCCGGTGCGGCGCCGGTCGCCGAGCGGGCAGCTGGCGTCGCCGGCATCTCCCGTCCGGCGTCCTGCGGGTCGTCGATGATCACCCGGTCGTAGGCGTCGTCGGCGTCGAGCCCGGCGAAGACGGTGGCGTCGTCCGCCGGCAGGGCGGTGCCGTCCGGCAGGGCCACCGCACGGCCGGCCTCCATCCGTTCGAAGCCGGGGGTGAGCACCCGCTGCTCGGGGGTCAGGTCGCGGAACTGGCCGGGGGCGAAGTCGTCGAGGATCGGCGCGCCGAGGGTGCCGCGTACCGTGTCGTCGCCGGTGCCGACACTGACCTCGGTCAGGGTGAACCGGTGCGGACCACGGATGCGGGAGGTGCCGATCCGGTGCAGCTCCACGCCGAGGGGCAGGACGTTCTGGCGTACGCCGAGGGTGGCCCCCGGGGAGAGCAGCAGCGCTCCCCCGGCCCCCTCGACCGCCCGTAGGGCCACCGGTTCCGTGCCGACGGTGGCGGCCCCGATCTCCCAGGCGTCCGGGCTGGACAGCGCCGCACCCAGCAGCGCCGCGGCGTCCACCTGGCTGGGTTCCCGCGCGTCGGCCCGCTTCCCGTCGGTCCAGTCGAGCTTGGCCGACACCTCCCACCACAGGAACTTGATGCGCGCCTCCCCCCAGGCCCGCCAGGGGCCGGGGCCGCTCACCCCGAGGACGAGTCGGACCACCAGCAGCTCGGTGCCGTCGTAGGTCAGGGTGACGTACGCGCCGATCTCGGCGGTGAACCAGAACGGCGTGAACTGGAACAGCACGTCCAGCCAGGCCCGGCCGTCGACGGCCAGGGCACCCGCCTCGAAGTGCATCACCAGCTCCGCCCCGAACTGGGCGGTGTTGCTGGTGATCGCCAGGTAGGCGTGGAGTTTGAGGCCCTTGCCGGACTTCTGCAGCGCGATCTCGAACCGCTTGACCGGCGGGAAGCCGGCCGGCGGGCAGAACCTGGGGTGGAACCCGCCGATCGACAGGGCGAACGACGACGAGCGGCCCCACCGGGCCCGGACCATGAACTCGCCGGAGACCGGCCTGCCGAACAGGTGGGAGCCGATCAGGGCGCCGTCGAGGCTGATCTCCCTGCGGGCGACGTCGACGATGCCGGCCGAGTCCAGGCGGAGCCGTCCGGCCGACTGGAAGTCGATGACCAGCCTGCCGAGCAGCAGCACCCGGACCGGGTCGGGGAATTCGACGAGCACGGCGAGGTCCGCGACGACCTGGCCGGAGAGGAAGTTCAGCCGGACCATCGCGCCGAGCACGGTGCCGGTGGGGTCGACCGGGAAGATCCGGCTGAGGGTGGCGATCACCGCCGGTGCCCGGCCCACCACGTCCTCGGGGAACAGCAGCGCGTCCAGGGTCCCGGCGCGGGCGGCGTTGCGGACCTCCTCGGGGTCGCTGCGCCGGTTGTGCCCGACCACCAGCCCCAGACCGGTGATGGAGATGCCCCAGAAGAGCATCAGCCCCGGGTACCACTGGAAGGTGCCGACGACCAGCATCGAGAAGGTGTGGTCGCCGTCGGCCTCGACCAGTCGGCTGCCGTCGGGGTTGCGGGTGTTGAGGATCGCTGTGGCCTGGAGCAGGAAGCCCCGCATCGGTGAAACGCCGTCCTTGGTGGCGATGCCCAACTGGAGGGCGCCGGCGTACATGCCGCGGGGTTCGTCGACGAACAGGTAACCGCCGCCGTTGACGATGCCGTTGTCGATCCGCAGCCCCACCCCGTCCGGGGCCTTGAACCGGGGCACCAGGTCGGCGTTGCCGAGGTTGCCGGTGCCGGCCGGCACCGCGGGCGGGAAGGCGAGGTCGGCGCGGATCCCGATGTTCTCCACCACCGCCCGCAGCGGGCCGAGCTCGGCCCGGACCGTGGTGGTGACGGTCAGGCCGACGCTGGCGGTGGGCGTGCTGGCGGCGAGCGCGATCCGCAGCCCTTCCAGGTGGATGCCGCGCAACGAGAGGTGCATCGGGTAGTCGGCGGTCAGCGCGGCGGCCCCGGACAGGTGCAGGCCGGTCCGTAGCGACCAGCCCAGGCCGAGGTCGAAGCCGAACCGCAGACCGTCGGACGGCAGCAGCCGGGCCAGCAGCCCGTCACCGTCGCCGGCCTTGACGACGAGTTCGGCGCGGCCAGCGGCGAGCATCAGCTCGATGTCGTCCCGGCCGGTGCTCAGCGTCGCCCGACCGCGCAGCACGAGCTGCCCGACGGACAGGTGGGTGCCGTCGGGTGCGCCGATCACCCAGCCGGGCTCGTCCTTCGGCGCGATCCGGGCGATCTCGGCGGAGAACTTCACCGCCGGGCCGCCCCCGGCGAGGGTCACGCCGGCCGAGTTGACCGCGATGGCCGGGCCCGCGCCGGCCAGGTCGGTGGCGATGTTCCAGCGGCCCAGCGCGCCTTCGAGGTGCACCTCGCCGGTGGGGGCGACGATCCCGGTGAGCAGGCCGTCCCAGCAGGCCAGGGCGAGGGTGACGCCGAGGTGGAGCTGGGCGTCCGGGTCGGCGGCGGCCAGTGACCCCGGTCCCTGCCGGCCGGGCAGCGCGGGCGGTTCCCCAACGACCAACGCGGGCTGTCCCCCGCCGGGCAACGCGGCCTGTTCCCCGCCGGGCAGCGAGGGCGGTTCCCCGCCGGGCGGTCCGGCGACGGCGAACCGGAGCCGGAGCAGGCCGTCGGCCAGCCGCTGCCCGGCCTCGCCCTGGTCCGGGCCGATGCCCGGCCGCACCCCGTGCGCGGCGTCCACCCCGAACGCGCGCAGCGTGGCGGCGAGCCGGGGCAGCAGCCGCGCGGCCAGCGCGTCGACGGCCTCGGGGGTTTCCCAACCGGCCGGCGCGTACAGCCCCCTGAGGTAACCGCCGGGGTCGGCGACCAGCTCGACGAGCCGTTCCAGGTGCAGTTCGTCGCGGTGACGGGGCAACCGGACCGGCGCGTCACCGGCCGGCATCGGCGGGCTGGCCGGCAGCTCGACGCCGGGGGTGACCAGGCCGAGCAGGGTCAGCAGCGGGACCGTCCAGGGTGCCCGGTGCAGCAGGTAGGTGAGGATCAGGTGGTCGACGAGGTCGTCGGCAAGCGCCTCGGGCAGGCCGGCCGACGGCGGTAGCTTTCCGCGCACCGCCGGGGGCAGCGTGCCGACCTGTCCGAACGCGGTGCCGGCCGCGGTGCCGATCTTCTTGAGTTCGGCGAGCGAGTCCGGCGGGCCGTCGGCGATCGCGGCGTCCAGCGTCCCGATCGCGGCCCCGACGGTGCCGACCCACTGCTCGAACGCGTGCGCGTCGACCCCGCTGACCGCTTCCAGGTCCCAGCCCAGCGCCCGCATCAGCCGGGCCCGCCGCCACGGGTCGGCCGCGCCGAGCACCGGTTCGGCCAGGGTACGGAGTTCGCCCCAGAGCAGGGCGAGGACGTTCCGGTTCCGCTCCACGTCGTCGCTCATGCGTCCGGGTCTCCTTCACTGCGGTGCTGGTCGTCGCGTCGGGGGCTCATCCGGTCACCCGGGACAGGTCGCCGGTGTCCAGCCGCAGCGAGCCGCGCTGCGGTGACAGCGTCCGGTCCGCCGCCGGGAGCACGGCGACCGGAAGCTGGTAGCCGGTGCCACCCGGCCAGGTCGGCCAGGCCCGCACCGCGGCCAGCGCGGCGGTCAGCTCGGCGTCGGACGTGGCCCCGACGACCTGGCCGATCGCGGTGATCAGGGCGGCCTCGTGGGCGTCGGTCCAGCCGGTGGGCGGGCCGGTGAAGTCCGGCCCGAGGGTCCGCGCCACGGTCAGCACGGTCCGCAGTTCGGTGCCGGCGCGGGGCACGGTCCGCTGCTCGGGCGGTTCGCCGGCCACCGGCGCTCCGAGGGCGACCAGGTGGTGGGCACGGTACGTCTGCCAGCAGCCGAGCAGGGCCACCGCCCGTTCCGAGGTGAACAGGTCACCGATCCGCACCCGGCGGGGTTTGCCGTCCGGGCCGGGCACGTCCGGCACCGTGACCGGGGTCGCGCCGGGCGGATCCCACGGGGTGCCGAGCAGGTCGTGCAGGCCCTGGCGGGCGAAGCGCCAGATGCCGTGCCGGACGCCGGGTCGGGTACGCAGGCCGGTGGTGAAGCGGTGCACCCAGTGCCAGCCGCGCAGGTCGAGCAGTTCGCGGACGTACCCGATCGGGGTGCCCGCGCCACCGGTGTGGTCGCTCAGCGCCGGCCGGGCCCGGCTGATCCGCAGCTCGGGGTAGAGCAGGGCACCGCCGTCGACTCCCCAGCCGGGCGTCCCGGACAGCCCGGCCAGCCCGCCCATCGCCTCGTACGCGTCGCGGTCGGTGGCGCGCAGCGCGGCCAGCCAGGCCCAGAGCTGGCCGGGTTGGGTACGCCAGTCCGGCCGGGGCGGCAGGGTCACCGGTGCGGTGCGGGGGCCGTCGGCGGGCCAGCCGAACGGCCCGATCCGCAGCACCCCCTCGTCGGTGCCGTCCAGCACGTCGCACCAGCCGCCGGTGGAGCCGGGTCGGGTGTTCTCGGCGACCGCCCGCAGCACCTTGAAGGTGGACAGCCGACGGCGGGCCGGGTCGGCCACCGCGGGATCGCCGCTGCCGGCGGCGGTGGCCAGCGCGGCCAGCGACGGTCCGCCGACCTCCCCGTCCCTCGGCGGGATCAGCGCCTCGGGGAGCAGTTCGAGGGTCGGCTCGACCAGTGGCCCGGCCCACTGCGGCGCGGCGGCCCGACTGCCCCACCGTCCCAGCGGGATCAGCTCGGGGTGGTCGGCCGGCGCCGGGCCGGCGTCGGCCGGACGGCCGGTCACCACCCGTGAGTAGAGCCGCTGGTCGGCCGGGTGGGCGGTGTCGGCGCGCCAGACGTTGCCGGTGGCGAGCTGTTGCGGGCTGCCGCCGGCGACCTGCCACGCCTCCACCACCACCGGGCAGCGCCAGCGCTTGTCCAGCCAGTGCCGGATGGCGAGCTGGGTGGCCAGGTCGGCGATCCCGCTGACCGGTCCCAGGTAGCGCTCCGACTCCGGCACGTCGACCGCCGCCAACCGGTCGGAGTACCGGGTGGCGGTCGCCCCGGCGGGTTCGTGCGCGACCCGGTCCGCGCGGGCGTACGTCTGGAACTCGCGCACCGCCCAGTAGGTCGTCGGGTCGTACGTGCCGGGGTCACCCGCCGGGCCGAAGCCCAGCGTGGCCAGGTCGGCCTGGAGCCGGGTCACCCACCTGTCGGTGACCAGGGTCGCCGGCCGGTCGACCCCGTCGTAGTGTGCCTTCCCGCCGGCGCGGGCGTCGTGGTCGTCGAGGCGCAACACGTAGCCGTACGGTGCGTCGGCCAGCAGCGAACAGCCGTACGACAGGTCGATGGTGTAGCTGGTCAGCGCGGCGGCCCGGGTCTCGGACGGCAGGTGCCACCAGAGACGCTGGGTGGCCCGCTTGCACTCGCCGGCCGGCCAGTCGAAGGTGATCTCGCCGAGGTTGTTGTGCCCGACGATCTCCTTGCCGTTGCCCCAGGTGCCGAGATACCCGTCTAGGTTGTGGGCGGCGGCCAGGTACTGCGCCAGCGCCTGCTCGCGGGGCAGCCCGGCCGGGTCGAGCACGGTCTGCGGGGTGCCGTCGCGGCGAACCGTCGGGTCGGCCTCGTCGTGGTGGGCGAACTGCACCTGGACGCTCCACTCCGGCGGCCGGCCGAGCAGCTTGAGCCGGTCGTGGTCGCTGACCGCGGGCCGGCCGGAGACCCACCAACCGGACACGGCGTCGGCGGCCACCCCGACCTGGACCCCGGCCTGGAAGCGTCGCCCCTGCCGACCCTCGTCCTCGTTGGCCCAGCCCACCAGATCGATGCGGCCGAGGCTGTCCAGCAGCGGCACGTACCCGACGTCGTGCAGCAGCCGGGTCAGGGCCACCTCGTTGCGCAGGGCGCTGGAGACGAACCCGGCGATCACCCCTTCGGTGCGGTTGACCCCCTGGAAGGGGTGGGCGCGGTCGGGGCCGCTGGCGTACGGCAGCGTCGCGGAGTAGCGGATCCGCTCGGCCGAGCCGAAGTGGATGTCGCCGCCGAGCATGACGATCCGGCGGCGACGGACGCCGTCCGGGCCGGGCGGCGCGGCGGAGAGCAGCCGACCGAGGAACTTGTGGGTGGCCGCGTCGCTGGTGATCCAGGCGTCCTCGGCGTCGGCCTCGTACCGGCCGGCGATGGCCTTCATGGCCGGCTGGGCGAGCTGTTCGAGCAGCGGCATCCCGAACACGGCGACCGGCTGCGCCAGCACGGTGACCGCCTCGTCGTCCAGCACCCCGCCGCCGCTGACCATCTCGTCGAGCGGGTGGTCGGCGAGCAGCAGCCCGCCCGGGTGCCCGGCGCCGGCCGGATACTCCCGCCAGGTGCGGGTGTCCAGGGCGACGAGCTGGTAACGCGGCCAGGTGACAGTGAAGTGGTAGCTGAGGGCACCGGCGGGGCGGGCCGGCCGGCCGTCGGCGCCGATCGCGGTGGGCAGGCCGAGGCGTTCGCGCAGTCGCAGGTCGTCCACCGCCGCCGGGGCGGCCAGCCAGCCGCTCAACGCGGTCAGCAGGTCCCGGCCCGGCTCACCGGCCGCGCCCTGCTCGGTGAACCGGTCGGGGGTGTTGCCCCAGGCCTGGAAGACCGCGTACGCGGCCATCGCGTTGCGCACGACGCGCCGGCCCAGTTCGGACCCGACCACCGCACCGGTGACGAACTCCCGGGTCATGTTCCAGTCGTCGGTGACCTCGTGGTCGTCGGCGATCATGTAGGTGGCGACGTTGGCCAACGACCGGCGTACGGCGACCAGGCCGCGCTGGAAGTTCTTCAGTCGGATCGCCTGCTCGTGCCAGCGCAGGAAACGACGGATGATCTTCTGCTGCTGGCTGCTGGCGTCGTAGGCGCGACCGACCAGCAGCCGGTCGTAGACGGTGTCGCCGGGTCCACCGCCCTGCGGGTCACGCAGGATCCGGGTGTCGGCGGGGAAGACGTGCTCGAACCGCGGATAGGTCGCCGGCCAGAGCTGGTCGGACCAGGCGAGCAGGTACATGCAGGCGTACTCGCGCAGCGACATCAGGTGGCTGTCGGCCTCGCCCGAGGTGAACTTCGCGTCCCGGGCCAGGGTCACCGCCCGGTTGCCGGGGGTGAACAGCCGGTCGGCGGGCGGGCTGGTGGAGCCGTCGGGGAGTAGTTCCGGCGGCAGGCCCAGGGTTGCCCCGATGCCGGGCAACGCCGGGACGGCCGGCTGCCCGTCCCGGGCGGGCACCGCGTCGTGCCCGTGCACCATCGCCAGCAGCACGTCGGCGACGTCGTCTGCGTAGATCTGGTCACCGCCGAGCACGAGCTGGTGCGGGCGTACCGTCGGGTCGCCGCCGGCCGCCGCCAGGATCGGGTCCAGGACGGCCAGCGCGTCGTGGCCCTCCCCGTGTGGCTTGCGGCACGACCCGTGGAAGATCCGCAGCTTTCCCGGGTCCGCCGGTGGCGTCACGAAGCTGGGGTAGCCGGGTGCGCCGCCCGTCGCCCGGGGGTCACCGGCGTAGCTGAGCAGCGACCGGGCGGCGGTCTCGTCGACGGCCACCGCCCCGGCGGCCAGCAGGCTCGACCAGTTGCCGGTGGAGCCCGGGAAGGCGAGGTCGTAGCCGTACAGGCGGCCCTCCCGTAGGCCGCCGACGGCCTGGACGGTGGCCACGTAGAGGTTGCCGCCGAGGCGGACCGCGGTCCGGCTGCCCGTCGCCACCGTCGCGCCCCGGGCGTAGGTCGGGCCGGGGCCGGTCTCGAACACGGTGAGGGTGACGGTGCAGGCGGACCGGACGGCGACGAAGACCGCCGCGCTGCCCGGATCGACCCGGCGCACGATCGGCCCACAGACAACGTGGGGTGGTCCGCCCGGAGCGTCCATCGTCGAGGTTCCTTTCACAAAGTCCACCAGCCGAATGCGGTCACGGGTCGGCGCGTCGTGCTGCCCGACCTGCGGGACATCGGCCCGTCCCCGCCGGCTACCCGTGCCGTGGCACGGGGACGCGCCACGGCGGGTTCGGCCGCTGCGGTAGCGGCGCACGGCAGTCTGCGCGGCGGTCGCTCCCGTCCACCAGGGACGGGCGTCCCGGGTGGACGGGACACCGCCGCTCGGCCGTACGGACAGCCGTCCCCCGGCCCGTTCGGGCGGCGGCTGTCCGGGGGCAGAATGAGCGGCTGTCATGACCTTCCGCTCCGGCGACGAGCCGCCCGCGCCGCACCGCGACACCCGGCACCGGGTCGCGGCCTGGACGGTGCTCGGGCTGACCGCGACGCTGACCGTGGCGGCCGTGGCCACCTGGTGCGCGGTGCTGCCGCCGATGACCACCACCCAGCTCTTCTCCCTGGTCGACCTGATGGACGGGGTGATCTACGGCGGGGTCGCCTGGCTGATCCTCGGCCGCCGGGCGCACCTCGCCGGCTGGATCGTCGCGGCGGCGGCGCTCGGCGGTTCGCTCGCCGCGTTCGCCGCGCAGTGGACCCTGCTGGCCGAGCGGCATCCACAGTGGTGGGCACCGGCCGCGCTGACCAGCGCCCACCACTGGGCCTGGCTACCCGGCCTGTACGGCCTGGTGGTGCTGATGCCGTGGCTGCTGCCCGACCGGCCGATGCGGCGGGGTGCCCGGGTCGCCGTCGCCGCCGGGGTGCTCTACCTCGCCTGCGCCCAGGTCGCGGCGTTGACCGCGCCGGCGCCGTACGGACTGTTCCCGATCAGCGATAGCGGGCTGCGGGAGCTGCGTGTCGACCTGTTCGGGCCGATCATGCCCGCGCTCGTGCCGTTGGGGCTGATCGCCGCGGCCGGGGCGGCCTGGCGGTGGCGTACCGGTCCGCCGGGGCAGCGGCACGGGATGGGTTGGCTGACCGTCGGGAACCTCCTGCTGTGTCTGGCCTTCCTGCTGGTCTCGCCGCCGTGGTGGCCGGGCTTCGGGCCAGCCTGGGCCGCGCCGTCGCTGATGCTCGCCTCACAGGCGTTCTTTCCTGCCGCCGTGCTCGTCGTGGTGCTCCGGCAACGCCTGTGGGGAATCGAGGTGGCCGTCCGGCGGACCCTGGTCTGGCTGTTGATGACCGCCGGCGTCATCGCCACCTACATCGGTGCCGTCACCCTGCTCGACCGGTGGGTGCCTGCGGGTTCCCTCGCCCCGAAGATCGTGGTCACCGCGCTGCTGGCCGCCGCCTTCCAGCCGGTACGCCAGTGGGTGCAGCGACGGGTCGACCGGTTGGTGCACGGCGACAGCCAGGAGCCGCTGATGCGGCAGGTCGTCCACCGGCTGCGCGACGCCGACTCCGGCGGACAGTTGATCGAGAACGTGGCTCTCGCCATCGCCACCTCGTTGCGCCTGGCCCGGATCACCATCACCGTGACCGACCGGTCGGGTGCGGGCAGCGCGCCCACGGCCTACACCGGCTGTCCCGGGGACCACCAGCCGACGCCGACCGGCGCGGGGCAACTCACCGTCGACCTGGTCAGCGGTCAACGGACGGTCGGTCGGCTGACCGCCTGGCCACGGCCGGGGGAACGGCTGGGCGGCCACGCCGCCGCCGCGCTTGCCGACCTGTCCCCGGTGGTCGCCGCCGTCGTCGACCTGGCCAGCACCAACGAGGCGCTGGCCAGGTCCCGGGCGCGCCTCGCCGAGGCCCGCGACGAGGAGCGTCGTACGCTGCGTCGTGACCTGCACGACGGACTCGGACCGGCACTGAGCGGGATCGGGCTCGGCCTGGCTGCGGTGCGTAACCTGCTCCATCGGGACGTGACGATGGCCGGGGAACTGCTCGACCGGCTCGTCGTCGAGACCACCGAGCGCGCCGAGGAGGTACGCGACCTGGCCCGCGACCTGATGCCGCCGGTCCTCGCCGACGGCGATCTCATCCCGGCCCTGCACACCCTGCGCGAGCGGTACGCCGTCGCCGGCCTCGACATCCGCGTGGCGGCCCCGGCGCAGCTCGGCCCGTTGCCCGACACCATGGCGACCGCCGCCTACGGAGTGATCACCGAGGCGGTCCGTAACGTCCACCGGCACGCCGGGGTCGGCGTGTGCACGGTCACGCTCGTCCACCGGCCGGACCGGGTGAGGATCACGGTCGCCGACGACGGTTGCGGGCCGCCTCCGCCCACCCGGTCGCGTGGGGTCGGACTGCAGTCGATGCGGGAGCGGGCGGCCGGCATCGGTGGCACGTTGACCATCGGCCCCACCTCGACCGCCGGCAGGCCGCAGGGCACGGCCGTCACCCTGACCATCCCCACCCCGGGAGCCGGGACGTGACGTCGCCGATCCGGGTGGTCGTGGTGGACGACCACCCGGTGTTCCGACTCGGCATGACCGCGCTGCTGTCCACTCTGGACGGCATCCGCTGCGTCGGCGAGGCCGCCGACGTCGACGCCGCGCTGGACGTCGTCGCGACCGAACGTCCCGACGTGGTGCTGATGGACCTGCACTTCGCCGAACGGTCCGGGATCGAGGCCACCCGGATCATCACCAGACGCTCACCGCAGACCGGGGTGCTCATCGTCACCATGCTCGACGACGACGAGTCGCTGATCGCGGCGCTGCGCGCCGGCGCCCGTGGCTACCTGCTCAAGGGAGCCAACGCGACCGAGGTCGAGCGCAGCATCAGGGCGATCGCCAACGGCGAGATGATCCTCGGCCCGGCGGTCGCGGCCCACGCCGTCGCGCTGTGGTCCGGGGTGCGCGCCACCGGGCCGGCACCCTTCCCGCAACTCACCGATCGGGAGCGCGAGGTGCTGAACCTGGTGTCCCGGGGGCTGGACAACGCCACCATCGCCCAGCGGCTCGGGCTCAGCCCGAAGACCGTCCGCAACAACCTGTCCAACATCCTGGTCAAGTTGCAGGTGAGCAGTCGCGCCGAGGCCATCGTCCGGGCCCGGGACGTGGGTCTCGGCACCGGCTGAGGGCGGGGTGGGCCGTCCGGGCCGCGCCGCCGGGTGACCGTTCGCACCTCGACCAGCGGTGGCCGAACACGTGGTCAGTGACCGCCCACGACGTGACGGAGCAGCCCGAGCCGGAGTATCCCGAGACCGTGCACCGAGACGGACGGGTACGACTGCGCATGCAGGTCCTGCCCGGCCGCCCGTTACCCGCTGCCTGGACCGTCGGGGCACACTGGGGCCGTGGAACGTCACGAGTTCGGCGCCGCGGTGCGCCAGTTGCGGGAGAGTACGGCCCCTGCGACTGTCGGGCTACCTGTCGGCCGTCGGCGGGTGCAGGGGTTGCGGCGGGAGGAGCTCGGCGAGCTCGCCGGGATGTCCGCGGACTACGTACGGCGGTTGGAGCAGGGGCGCAGCCATCCGTCGGCCGGGGTGGTGCACGCCATCGCCCGTGCGCTACGGACCGGGCGGGCGGACTACGAGCGGCTCTGCGCACTGGCCGGGTACGCCGCCGCGGACGGGCAGGTGCCCAACGAGGTCGGTCCGGGTGCGATGCGGCTGCTGGAGCGGTTCACGGACACCCCGATGTTCGTCTCCGACGCGGCGATGAACCTGGTCGCCGTGAACAGCGCGTTCCTGGCCCTGGGGCACTGGGATCTCACCGGGGAACCCTGGGAGTGGAACATCGCCTGGCGTACGTTCTGCGATCCGCTCAACGGTTTCCGGCAGTCTGCCGCCGACGCGACCGACCATGAGGCGGTCCTCACCGCCAGCCTGAGGAGCGCGCTGTTGCGCTACCCCGCCGACGCCGCCCTCGCCGAACTGGTGGACGAGATGCGGAGCCGGAGCAGCCTCTTCGACACCCTGTGGCGTACGCCACGACCGGTGGCGGCCTACGAGAGCAGCGCCACGTTCGTCCACCCGGACCGTGACACCGTCACGCTCGTCGGCAGCCTTCTCACCATCCCGGGCGACGATCTGGCGGCGCTGATGCTCACCGCGGCACCGGGTTCGGCCGATGCCGCGCGCCTCGCGGAGATCGTCGGCGACGCCGGCGGACCGGCAATCGTCAAGGTGGGCCAGTCCGGCCCAGGCTAACCGCGCCGGGGCCTGCCAGATTGGTCGACGTAGCCAGCGACAGCGGATCCGGCGGCTGCCTCCGGGCAGCCCCGGTGACGCCGGGCTGGGTGCCTTCGCACGCGAAGCGGTGCCACAGGGGTCATGCCCTGCTTCGGGTGCGAAGCACATCGGCGGCGCTCACAGAGGCAGGTTCAGCGATGAAGGCAGTACGTTTTCACGAGTTCGGCGGTCCCGAGGTGCTGCGCTACGAGGACGTCGCGCAGCCCGTCCCCGGCGCCGGTCAGGTCCGGATCCGCGTCGCCGCGACGTCGTTCAACGGCGTCGACGGCAACATCCGCGCGGGCTACATGCAGGGCCCGATCCCGGTCGAGCTGCCGCACACTCCCGGCCTCGACGTCGCCGGCACGGTCGACGCGGTCGGCGACGACGTGGACGAGGTCACGGTCGGTGACCGGGTCATCGGTTTCCTGCCGATGACGGGGACCGGGGCGTCCGCGGAGTACGTGATCGCCCCGGCGGGGATCCTGACGGGAGCGCCCCGGAACATCCCGTTGGCCGACGCGGCGGCGCTCCCGCTGGTGGGCCTGACCGCGTGGCAGGCGCTGTTCGACCACGGCAAGCTGACCGCCGGCCAGCGGGTGCTGATCAACGGGGCCGGCGGAGCGGTCGGTGGATACGCCGTGCAGCTGGCGAAGGAGGCCGGTGCCAGGGTGATCGCCACGGCCAGCCCGCGCAGCGCCGACGCGGTCAGGGCCGCGGGCGCCGACGAGGTGATCGACCACACCACCACCGACGTGACGTCGACGGTGACCGAGCCGGTCGACCTGGTACTCAACCTCGCGCCTGTCGCCCCGGAACAGCTCGCCGCGCTGGTCACGGTGATCCGGGACGGCGGGACCCTGGTCAACACCACCGTCTGGATGCCCGCCCCTTCCGACGAGGAGCGCAGCGTGCGCGGCATCGACCTGTTCGTCCGAAGCGACGCCGACCAACTCGCCGACCTGGCCGCCCGGGTCAGCACCGGTGAGCTGCGGGTCGACGTCGCCCGGCGGGTGCCGTTGGCCGGACTGCCGGCCCTGCACGCCGACGCGACCGCGAACACCCTGCCCGGTGGCAAGGTCGTCGTCACCGTCGCCGACGCCTGATCATCCGGATACCGACCACGTGGAGACGAAACTCGTTCCTAATCCCGACGGGCCCCCGGGCGGTCCTGCGGGGTCCGCGGAGCCGCCGAACTCGACCCACGGCCCGGCGTCGCGGGCCGGCGCGAAGACCGCCTCGATCGCGTCGCGCGTCCCGTCCGCGCGACCGACCGGGCAGCCCACGTTCGCCAGGGCCGTGACGCCGTCCGGGAAGACCGCCTTCGCCGTGAACGGGCCCACGAGGAAGCCCAGCACACCGGGCGCAGCCGACGGTTCACCGGGCGCGCACCTGGCGGTTCCCGCAGATCCTGGAGCTTCCCGTTCGCCGAACGCCCGACGAGGTGACCTCCTTCGACATCGGCTATTGACGTCGCTGTAACAGGAGGTCTAGCGTCTGTCGAACCGCTTCGTCGAACCGCTTCGACGACCATTCCCAAGCGGTTCCCTGCCTGGCCGGAGGAGGTGCGCGGTGGCCACCATGCAGGACGTCGCCCGCCTGGCGCAGGTCTCGGTCAGCACCGTTTCCTACGTCCTCACCGGCGCCCGGCCGATCTCCCCGGCCACCCGGGCCAAGGTGCTCGCCGCCATGGCCGAGCTCGACTACCAGCCCCACGCCATGGCCCGTGGTCTGGCCAGTCGACGCAGCCGGATCCTGGGCCTGCTGCTGCCGATGGACGAACGCGGCCTGGGCGCGACCGAGACGGCGTTCGTCACCGGGGCCGCCGCGGCGGCCAGCGCCGTCGGCTACCACCTGGTGCTGTCGCCCGTCGGTGGCGGCGGCGACCTCGACGGCCTGCGCCGGCTGGCCAGCCAGCGGATGTTCGACGGCGTCGTGCTGATGGAGGTGCAGCTCACCGACGAGCGGGTCACCGCGCTCCAGCAGGCCGGTGTGCCGCTGGTGCTGATCGGGCGCACCGGGGACACCGACGGGCTCTCCTACGTCGACATCGACTTCGCGCAGACCGTACGGGAGGCAGTGGCGCACCTGGTCGGCCTCGGGCACCGGCAGATCGTCTACGTCAACCACTCGGCCGAGACGCTGGCCAGCGGTTACGGGCCGGCGCTGCGTACCCGGGACGCCTTCGTCACGGCCATGACCGGCCACGGCCTGGAGCCGGTCATGATCCCGGCCGAGGACAGCGCCGCGGGCGGGCGGGCCGCGCTGGCCGCCGCCTTCGCACGGGCGCCGGGCCTGACGGCCGTGCTGGCCATGAACGAGGCGGCGATCTTCGGCATCCTCGGCGAACTGACCGCGCGGGGGCTGGCCGTGCCCGACGACGTGTCGGTCGTCTCGATGGTCACCTCGCCGCAGGTCGCCGAGCTGGCCACCCCGGCGCTGACCGCCATGACGTCGCCCGGGTCGGCGATGGGCCGGATCGCGATCGAGGCGCTGGTGCGCCACCTGGACGGGGCCGGTGACGAGCGCCACCAGCAGCTGCTGCCGTGCGCGCTGGAGATCCGGGGCTCGACCGCAGCCCCACGAAGCCGCCCGCCGATAGGGGCTGACCAGTAGAAAAGGCCCGTCGCCGCGCGGCAACGCGACGACGGACCCAGTGAAGTACCGGGCTCGATACTCAACGAGGAGGATAGCAATGCAGCGATTCCGCCGGATCGTCGCCGCGATCGCCCTGGCGGCGACCGCGACGACCACCGTGGCCGCGTGCGGCGACGACGACAGCGGTGACGACAGCGGGGCCAAGACCCTCAAGCTCTGGCACTACGAGGGCGAGAACAGCGCGATGGGGGTCGGCTGGGACCGGGCCATCGAGATCTTCAAGACCGAGCACCCGGGCGTCGAGGTGCGCTTCGAGCGCAAGGCGTTCGAGCAGATCCAGCAGAACGCCGGCATGATCATCAACTCGTCCGAAGGCCCGGACATCATGGAGTACAACAAGGGCAACGCGACGGCCGGCCTGCTGTCGTCCCAGGGCCTGCTCACCGACCTCAGCTACGAGGCCGCGAAGCGCGGTTGGGCCGACAGGCTCAGCCCCAGCCTGCAGACCACCGCGCGGTACAGCGACAAGGGCGTGATGGGGTCGGGCAACTGGTTCGGCGTGCCGAACTACGGCGAGTACGTCACGGTCTACTACAACAAGGACCTGTTCGACCGTAACGGCGTCAAGGTGCCCACCACCATGGCGGAGCTGACCGCCGCGATGGACACCTTCGTCGGCAAGAAGATCACCCCGCTGGGCATGGCCGGTGCCGAGTACCCGGCCGGGCAGCTCTTCTACCAGCTGGCCCTGTCGAAGGCCGACAGGCAGTTCGTCGACGACTACCAGCTCTACAAGAACCCTGTCGACTTCCGCGCCGACCCGCTGAAGTACGGCGCGGACACCTTCGCCGACTGGGTGAGGAAGGGCTACGTGGCCAAGGACTCGGCGAGCCTCAAGGCCGAGGACATGGGCACCGCGTTCATCGCGGGCAAGACGCCGATGATCGTCTCGGGCAGTTGGTGGTACGGCCGCTTCAAGGCCGAGATGAAGGCCAACTGGGACACCTTCCTGTTCCCGGGCAACACCCTCAACGCCGGCTCGTCCGGCAACATCTGGGTCGTCCCGACGAACAGCAAGGCCAAGAGCCTGGCGTACGACTTCATCGACATCACCCTGCGCCCCGAGATCCAGGACCTGATCGGCAACAACGGTGGCGTCCCGGTGGCCGGTGACCCCGCCAAGATCAGCGATCCGAAGGACCGCAAGCTGATCGAGGACTTCAACACGGTCAGCAAGCAGGACGGTCTGGCCTTCTACCCGGACTGGCCGGTGCCCGGCTACTACGACGTGCTGGTCGGCGGGTTCCAGGGCCTGATCAACGGGTCCAAGTCCCCCGACCAGGTGCTCGACACGATCGCCAAGCCGTACGCCGACGGCGTCAAGGAGATCACCGGCAAGTGACCCGGTGCGCGGCGGGCGCGTCCGGCACGACCGGCGCGTCCGCCCGCCCCGTCGGGAAGGATCCTCCATGGCAGTCTCCGACACCGTCGCCGCCACACCGTCGGCGGCGACCCCCACCCCCGCTCCCCCGTCCCGCCGCCGGCCGGGCGGCCGGGACGCGGCGTACTGGCTCTACCTGCTCCCCGGAGCGGTGCTGTTCATCCTGGTCATCGGGGTGCCGCTGGTCGGCACCGGCTACCTGTCGCTGACCCGGTGGTCGGGCGTCGGTGACCCCACCTTCGTCGGGTGGGACAACTACCAGCGGCTGCTGCACGACGAGGTGTTCTGGGCGTCGTTCCGCAACACCGTGGCGATGATCGTCGCGATGGTGGTGGTGCCGACCCTGCTCGGGCTGCTGCTCGCCTCGGTGCTCTTCGACGTCATCGGGCGTCGGTTCAGGCCGCGTACGGCGGCGGCGTTGCGGGCCGCGTTCTATCTGCCGCAGGTGCTGCCCGTGGTGGTGGCCGGCATCGTCTGGGGCTGGATCCTGCGCCCCGACGGCGCGTTCAACAGTCTGCTCGACGCCGTCGGTCTCGGAGCGCTGCGCCACGACTGGTTGGGCGACCCGGACACCGCGCTGCCGGCGGTGATGGCGGTGATGATCTGGGTGCAGATCGGCTACCCGGTGGTCGTGTTCATGGCGGCGTTGCAGCGGGTCGACCCGGAGCTGTACGAGGCGGCCGAGGTCGACGGGGCGAACTGGCTGCGCCGGTTCCGGGCGATCACACTTCCGCAGATCCGACCGGAGACCTTCGTGGTGGCCCTCACCTGCACCATCGCCGCGTTGAAGGTGTTCGGGCCGATCTACGCGCTGACCCGGGGCGGCCCGGAGAACGCCACAAACGTGCCGTCGTACTTCGCGTACTACACGTTCTTCAAGAAGCTCCAGGTCGGGTACGGTTCCGCGATCTCCACAGTGCTCACGCTGATCATCGTGGTGGTGGCCGTGGTCTTCATCGGGGTGCAGGCCCGTAGCGAGCGTCGGGACCGGGGGATCTGAGATGGCCGTCATCATCACCGCGCCCCCGGTCCGCCGGCCGGTGCGCGACCGGCACCACCGGGGCGTCAGCCGCTGGGTGGTGCTCGCCGGGGTCACCGTGGGCGCGCTCGTCATGCTGGTGCCCTTCGCGTTCATGCTGCTCAACGCGTTCAAGTCGCCTGGTGACTACTCGTCGGGCGGGCCGCTGAGCTGGCCGACGGAGTTCTACACCAGGGGCCTGCTGACGTACTGGAACGAGGTGAACTTTCCGCTCAAGCTGTGGAACTCGGCACTCATCGCCGGATCCGTGGCGGTGCTCGGCGTCGTCGTGTCGCTGCTCAACGCGTACGCCCTGGGTATCGGCCGGGTCCGCGGCCGGCTGTGGATCGTCGGGTTGTTCCTGCTGGCCAACATGCTGCCGCAGGAGGCGTTGATCTACCCGCTGTACTACGCCGCCAAGGAGATCGGCCTCTACAACACCCGACTGTCGGTGATCATCATTTTCACCGTCATCCAGAGCGCGTTCGGCACCTACCTGCTCGCCTCGGTGCTGGGCACGTTCCCGCGCGCGCTGTTGGAGGCCGCGGCGCTGGACGGCGCCGGCAAGTGGACGGTGCTGTGGCGGGTGGTCTTCCCCAACCTGCGGCCGACCCTCGCCGTCCTGCTCATCTTCTTCTTCATCTGGACCTGGAACGAGTTCCTCATCCCGCTGGTCATGCTGATCGACAACCAGACCCAGACCATCCCGGTCGCCCTCGCGTCGTTGCAGGGCGACCGGCTGATGGACGCCCCGACGACAAACGCCGGCGCCCTGATCAGCCTGGTGCCGGCCATCCTCTTCTTCCTCATCTTCCAGCGCACCCTTGCGCGCGGCATCACGGCAGGAGCCGAGAAGTGAAGTTCACCGACGGGTACTGGCAACTGCGCCCGGGGGTCAGCGTGCTGCGCCCCGGCACGGTCGAATCGGTCGAGCCGGACGACCGCGGCTTCACCGTCTTCGCGCCGGCCGGTCGGATCAACGGTCGGGGCGACACGCTCAACCGGCCCGTCGTCACCGTCCGCTTCTTCTCCCCCGCGCCCGGCGTGGTCGGGGTCACCATCGGCCACCACAACGGCGGGCTGCCCCGCGAACCCCACTTCGGGCTGAGCACCGACGACACGCACCCGGTCACCGTCGACATCACCGGGATCAGCGCGTCGCTGACCACCGGCGAACTGACCGTCCGGGTCGCGCTCGTCGACGGCTGGCGGGTCGAGTTCCGGCACGGCGACCGGCTGATCACGGCCTCCACCGAACGCAGCATCGGGATCGTCACCGACGGCGAGGGCCGCCGGTACGTGCACGAACGACTCGCGCTCGGCGTCGGCGAGACGGTGTACGGCCTGGGCGAACGGTTCGGCCCGTTCGTGAAGAACGGGCAGACGGTCGACGTCTGGAACGCCGACGGCGGCACCGCCAGCGAGCAGGCGTACAAGAACGTGCCGTTCTATCTCAGCAGCGCCGGCTACGGGGTGTTCGTGGACCACCCGGAGCACGTGTCGTTCGAGGTCGGTTCGGAGGTCGTCGCGCAGACCCAGTTCAGCGTCGAGGGCCAGTCGCTCACCTACCACGTCGTCGACGGCCCCACCCCGAAGGACGTGCTGCGCCGCTACACGGCGCTGACCGGCCGACCGGCCCGGGTGCCCGCCTGGTCGTACGGGCTGTGGCTGTCCACGTCGTTCACCACGTCGTACGACGAGAAGACGGTGACCGAGTTCGTCGACGGGATGGCCGAGCGGGACCTGCCGCTGTCGGTGTTCCACTTCGACTGCTTCTGGATGCGCCAGTTCCACTGGGTCGACTTCGTCTGGGACCCGGCGACCTTCCCCGACCCGGAGGGCATGCTGCGCCGGCTGCACGAGCGGGGCCTGAAGGTGTGCGTGTGGATCAACCCGTACATCGCGCAGCGCTCGTACCTGTTCGAGGAGGGCCGGCAGGCCGGCTACCTCGTGCGCAACCCGGACGGGTCGGTGTGGCAGTGGGACAAGTGGCAGGCCGGCATGGCGCTCGTCGACTTCACCAACCCGGACGCGGTGGCCTGGTTCACCGGCAAACTCAGAGCGCTGCTGGACATGGGCGTCGACTGCTTCAAGACCGACTTCGGTGAGCGCATCCCCACCGACGTGGTGTGGCACGACGGGTCGGACCCGCAGCGCATGCACAACTACTACTCCTACCTCTACAACAAGGCGGTCTTCGCGCTGTTGGAGGCCGAGCGGGGCGAGGGCGAGGCGGTGCTGTTCGCCCGCTCGGCCACCACCGGCGGCCAGCAGTTCCCGGTGCACTGGGGCGGCGACTGCGAGTCGACGTTCGTCGCGATGGCCGAGTCGCTGCGTGGCGGGCTGTCCCTGGCGTCGTCCGGCTTCGGCTACTGGAGCCACGACATCGGCGGCTTCGAGGGCACCCCCGACCCGGCGGTGTTCAAGCGGTGGATCGCGTTCGGACTGCTCTCCTCGCACTCGCGGCTGCACGGCTCCGGCTCGTACCGGGTGCCGTGGGCGTACGACGACCAGGCCGTGGACGTGCTGCGCCACTTCACCCGGCTCAAGCTCGGTCTCATGCCCTATCTGGCGGCGACGGCCGAGCAGGCGCACCGGGAGGGCATCCCGATGATGCGTCCGATGATCGTGGAGTTCCCGGACGATCCGGCCGTGGCACACCTCGACCGGCAGTACATGCTCGGGCCGGACGTGCTCGTCGCGCCGGTGCTCAGCGCCGACGGGCAGGTCACCTTCTACGTGCCCGCCGGCACGTGGACCCACCTGGTCACCGGCGCGCAGCTCACCGGGCCGGCGTGGGTGACCGAGAAGCACGGGTACGACAGCCTGCCGGTGCTCGCCCGGCCCGGCGCGGTCATCGGGTTCGGGGCACGCTGCGACCGACCCGACTACGACTGGGCCGACGGGGTGGAACTGCGGCTCTACGCTCCGGCAGAGGGGCAACGGCAACGGGTACGGATCCCGGCGCCCGGCGAGGGGCCGGGCGCCCAGTTCGAGGTGAGCTTCCGCGACGGGGTGGCGACCGCCGAACTGGTGGCGGGCGAGTCGTCGGGGTACCACTGCGTGGTGGCCGGCACGGAGAGGGCGGGGCGATGACGGCACGGAACTTCCCGGAGAGCTTCGTCTGGGGCTCGGCCACGGCGGCGTACCAGATCGAGGGTGCGGCCACCGAGGACGGTCGGGGTCCGTCCATCTGGGACACCTACAGTCACACCCCCGGGCGTACCCGCAACGGCGACACCGGCGACGTGGCCGCCGACCACTACCACAGGTGGCCGCAGGACCTGGACCACATCGCCGAGCTGGGGCTGGGCGCGTACCGTTTCTCGATCTCCTGGCCCCGGGTGCAGCCGGGCGGCTCGGGGCGGTTCCACTCCGCCGGCCTGGACTTCTACTCGCGGCTGGTCGACGGCCTGCTGGAGCGCGGCGTCCGACCGGTCGCGACCATGTACCACTGGGACCTGCCGCAGGAACTGGAGGACGCCGGCGGATGGCCGGTGCGGGAGACCGCGCTGCGCTTCCAGGAGTACGCGTCGGGGATCGTCGCGGCGCTCGGCGACCGGGTACACACCTGGACCACGCTCAACGAGCCGTGGTGCTCGGCCTACCTGGGTTACGGCTCCGGCGTCCACGCGCCCGGTCGGACCGAACCGGCGGCCGCGCTGGCTGCCGTGCACCACCTGAACCTGGCGCACGGCCTGGCCGGGCGGGTGGTCCGGGAGCTGACGCCGGGCGCCGAACTGTCGGTGACGTTGAACCTGCACGTCGTGCGGGGCGCGTCCAACTCGGCCGCCGACTCCGACGCGGTCCGGCGGATCGACGCCCTCGCCAACCGGGCGTTCCTCGGCCCGATGCTGGACGGGGCGTACCCGGCCGACCTGCTCGCCGACACCGCCGCCGTCACCGACTGGTCGTTCGTGCACCCCGGTGACGAGAAGCTGATCGCGGTGCCGCTGGACGTCCTCGGGGTCAACTACTACTCCAGCACCCTCGTCCGCGCCTGGGACGGGCACTCGGCCCGCTCCGACGCCGACGGGCACGGCGCCTCGGCCCACTCGCCGTGGGTGGGCGCCGACGACGTCGACTTCCTGCCGCAGCCCGGCCCGCACACGGCGATGGGGTGGAACATCGACCCACCGGCCCTGACCGAGCTCCTGCTACGTCTGAAGCGCGAGTACCCCGGCCAGCCATTGATGATCACCGAGAACGGCGCGGCGTTCGACGACGTGGTCTCGGCCGACGGACGGATCCACGACGACCGGCGGATCGACTACCTGCGCCGGCACATCGGTGCGGTGGCCGACGCCCGCGCGCAGGGCGCGGACGTCCGCGGCTACTTCGTCTGGTCGCTGCTCGACAACTTCGAGTGGGGTTACGGCTACGACCGCCGCTTCGGCATCATCCGCGTCGACTACGACACCCAGGAGCGCACCTGGAAGGACAGCGCCCACTGGTACCGCCACCTGGCCGGCAACGGCCAACTGACCTGATCTTCCTCCACCCGGGTCCGGTCACCTCGCCGCGGGGATCACGGCCGCAGAGGCTGCCGGTCACGACCCCCGACGGCTGCCCCGGGAGGCTGATCAGCAGGGTACCCAGCCTGTCCAGGCTGCCCGCGACGGCGGAGCCGCCTATCGCTGCCCGCGACGGCGGAGCCGCCTATCGCGTTCGGGTAGTCGTGGTACGTGACGATCTCACCGTCCCGGATTCGCAGGACGCCGAGTGTCGACTGCGAACAGGTCGGCCATCCGGCGCCGAGCGGCCAGCTGAACCGACCCGACCGCGAGACCGCCCCTCCTCGCTTGTCCCGGTCAGCCCTTCACCGCGCCCGCGGTGAGCCCGTCGGTCAGGAAGCGCTGCCCCAAGGCGTACATGACCACCACGGGGATGCTGACGAGCAGTGACGCGGCGGCGAGCTGTCCCTGCGGCACGACGTCCCCGGTGATCATGGATTGCATGCCCACAGGGAGCGTCTTGTACTCGTCCTTGGTGATGAACACGAAGGCGAAGAGGAACTCGTTCCAGGCGTTGGTCAGGGTGAACAGCGCGACCGCCAGCAGTCCCGGCTTGGCCAGCGGCAGCACCACCCGGCGGAACGACTGGAGGCGGGTGCAGCCGTCGACAAGCGCGGCCTCCTCCAACTCGACGGGGATCGACGCGAAGTATCCCGTCAACAGCCAGGTGGCGAACGGCAGTGTGAAGGTCGGGTACGTCACGACCAGCGACCACAGCGAGTCGGTGAGCCGGACCCCGATGAGCAGCTGGTAGAGCGGGATGAACAGCAACGCGCCAGGCATCACGTAGGTGATCAGGACCGTGACGGTGAAACCCTGTGCCCCGCGGAAGCGCAGCCGGGCCAGCGCGTAACCCGCCAGGGCGGCACAGACCAGCGCCACCACCGTGGACGCCACGGACACCAGCACCGTGTTGAGGTACCAGCGGCCGAACGGCTTGGTGGCGAAGAGGTCGGTGAACTGCTGCAGGGTCCACGGCGTCGGCCACAGGTCGCTGGCGTGCATGACGATCTGACCGTCGGACTTGAAGGCCGTGACGGCGATCCAGTACAGCGGGGCCAGGACGAAGAGGAGCAACCCGGCCAGGGCGATGCCCGACGCCAGGCCCGACACCAGCGACGACGTCCGGCGACGACCCGACGCTCCGAGCGTAGAGACCACCCGGCCGACCACCGCCGCGATCACCACGAACACTCCGAGAACCAGCGCCGCCTTCCAGAAGATGTGCGGCGACACCCAGGCCAGCGCCCCGGTGACCGCCACGGCGACCACCCACGGCAGTGCCGCGCGGGCCGTGCGGGTCGGCGGGGCCGTCCGGGGCCTGCGGGCGCGTCGGGGCGGCGCGGTGCCGGCGTCCCGGCGTAACAGCCGGACCAGGACGAACACCAGCCCACCGATGACCGGCAGCATGACCAGCGTGACCGCCGCCCCCGCGCCGTACTGGAGTTGGAGGATCGCCTTCGAGTAGGCGACCAGCACGTACGGCGCCGTCGCGTCGCCGGGGCCGCCCTGCGTCAGCAACCAGATGAGGTCGAAGTTGTTGAACGTCCAGATCGACGACAGGGTCACCGTCACGGTGATCACGTGACGCAGTCCGGGCAGCGTCACGTGGACGAACCGCCGCCACGCCGAGGCGCCGTCGACGGTCGCCGCCTCGTACAGGTCGGTCGGGATGGCCTTCAACCCGGCGAGGAAGGCGACGGTGAAGAACGGCACCCCCTTCCACACGTTGACTCCGATCACCGACGGCATGGCCAGGGACGCCTCGGACAGCCAACCCGCGGGCCAGCTGTCGACCAGGTGCGCGCTGACCAGCAGCGGCCCGATCCCCGACTCGGTGAGCAGCATGTTGACGCTGCCGAAGATCGGGTCGAGCAACGAGCGCCAGCTGAATGCGGTGACCACCGTCGGCACCACCCACGGCACGAGCAGCAGCCCGGCCAGTACGGCCCGGCCGCGGCGTCGGTGGTGCAGCAGCAGGGCCGAGACGAGCCCGAGCACCGTCTTGAACACCTCGGCGTACGCGGTGAAGACGAACGAGTTCATGACGCCGGTGTGGAACTGCCCGTCGTCGGCCAGGGCGAGGTAGTTGGCCAGACCGACGAAGACACTGTGCTGCCCGTGCCGCTCGGTGGTGCTGGTGACGACAGCCCAGCCGATCGGGACGAGCACGAGAGCGCCGACCAGCACGGCCATGGGAGCCAGGAACAACGCCGCCAGCCGCCAGTCACGACCCAGCCGTCGCTGGATCGCGCCGGGAGAACGGGACTCCGGTCGCGGGGATGCTCCTGACGCCGGGGCCGGTGCCGGGCGGACCGACGTCACTGTGGCAGACCCTGCTGGGTGAAGATCTGCACCATCTTGGCGTGGGCGGCCTGCACGGCCCGCGCGGCCGGCGTGCCCTGGATGACCTGTTGCATCATGTCGGTGAGGACGTAGGCGCCGACGGCTGCCTGCTGCCCCGCGCTGGCCTTCTGCGGGAATTCCAGGCCGTTCTTCGTGGACAGCGGCAGCTTCTGCTGGGTGATCCTGCGCATGATGGGGAACGCCGGGTCGCCGCCGGTGAAGAACGGGTCGGCGTCCCAGACCTTCTCCCAGGCCGGCAACGCCAGACCGGGCGCCTCCTTCGCCACCCCGACCAGTGCGGGCGCGGTGACCAGGTACTGCGCCAGGAGCTTGGCGAGTGCGGCGTTCTTGGCCCCCTTGAAGATGACGAAGCCCTGGGACTGACCGAGCAGCAGGGAGTTGTCGGTGGCCGGCCCGATGCAGTCGGCGAAGACGTGGGTGCGTTCGTAGACGGGGTTCTTCTTCGTCTTGGAGTCCGCGTAGACGCTGAACTGGTTACGGGTGTAGCCGAGGATCCCGGCGAGCCAGTTCTCGTTGTTGCTGGAATCGGTCCAGGCGGCCACCCCGGGCGGCAGCATCGGCTTGTACCTGGGGTTGGTGTAGATGTCACCGAGGAAGGTCACCGCCTGCACCGTCTCGGGAGAGTCGAACGTGACCTTCCTACCGTCGTTGGAGGCGATCGCCCCGCCGTAGGAGTTGATCAACGCCTCGATCATGCCGTTGGCGTCACCGGACCGGTTCACGGTCATGCCCCAGCCGAACCGCCGCTTGCCGGGATCGGAGATCGCCAGGCAGAGGTCCCGTAGCTCCTCCCAGCTGTAGATGTCCCTGGGGGTGATGCCCTCGTCGCTCATCCAGTCCTTGCGCAGGAAGGACCCGATCCCGATGAAGTGGTAGGGGATGGCGAACCATTTGCCGTCGAAGACACAGAAGTTCTTGGACTCTGCGGTGGGTTCGCCGTACTTCGCCGTCAGTGTCTGGACGACGTCCGTCACGTCCTCCAGGTCGCCCAGTGACTGGAACTGGGCGACGAACCGCGAGTCGGTCATGAACGCGAGGTCACGCGCCACGCCACCCTTGACCTCGGCGTCGATCTTGGCCACCAGGTCGCCGGCGTCGGCCTGGACCAGACTGTTTCCGATCTTCGTGCCGGTGGTGTCGGCGAACTTCCTGATCGAGGCGTCGAGCGCCGCGTTCGCCGCCTCCGAGTACAGCTTCTGCGACAGCATCCCCAGCGAGGCGCCCTTCAACGGTGCCGCGGCGTCGACGAGCTCCTTCGGGACCTCGGCCTGCGCCCCGGGCGTCGACGGCGGGTTGCCTCCGCATGCGGCCAGACCGGCCGCACCGAGCAGCCCCACCCCCATTCCCAGAAAGCCGCGCCGGGACCGTAACGCATTGTCTTCCATGGATGCTTTCCTCCTCCACCTCGCCTCGCCGAAACTCGTCGGGGGGTCAGCCATCCCCGATAGACGTCGGTGCCGTTCGCGCCCGGAGACGATCGCCTGCTCGGGGGGCCTCAGCCCACCCCTGGCGCATAGCCATCGGAAAAGTCGCCCCACCACCGGCGGGCCCTCCCCGGCCTGCCCGAGATACTCGTCGCCCCGAGCGGCGGAATGCCAGCCGGGGCTGCGCTGCGCTCACTCTACACATTTGGGAAAGTCGCGACCAGACTTCTCTTCCACCTGAAAGACTGCTTTAGCAATTTACGCTGGCCGATAGGGCCGAACGGATCTGCACAGCCAGTCAGTGACGGCGGTCCCGGCGGAGGAAGCACGACAGGAGTTGCCTGAACTCGTCCGGGTGCTCGATCGCCGGCACGTGCCCGCAGCGGCCGAGCACGTGCAGACGGACATCGGCCAGGTTTTCGAGCAGGGGCCGGGTTGCCGTCCAGAGCGGGGTGACCCGGTCCTCGGCACCGTGCACGAGCAGCACGGGCGCGCGGACCGCCGCCAGCGTGCGCGCCGGGAGGGTGAGATCGTCGACCCATCGTGCCCTGGGTGGCGGGAACAACGACGCGTAGGCGGCCGCCCCCGCCCGCATCGCGTCCGCACGGGCGTCGACTGCCGCATCGGTCACGAGCGTCTGGTCGAGGACGAGGCGACTGAGCATGTCCCGTGCCCCGAGCGGGCCGGCCGGGGCGGCCCAGAGCGCGTCGAGGTCGGCGGAGAGCGGCGCCCCGGGGGCGCCCATCGTCGAGACCGCCACGACCCGGGTGACCTGTCGGGGGCGGGCGGCCGCCAGCGCCAGCGCCACGGCACCGCCCATGGAGTGACCCACCACGGCGTAGTCCTCGATGCCGAGAGCATCCATCAGGCCGGCGGCCTGCTCCGTCCACATCCGGAGCCCACCGGAGGAGCCCGCCGGGACAGGGGTACGGCCGAACCCCGCCTGGTCAGGAGCCACCAGGCGCCAGGACGTGCCAAGCGCCTGGGCCGTGCTCGCCCAGGCTCCGGACCCGGTCGTGCCGGGTCCGGAGCCGTGCAGCATCAACACCGCAGGCCCGGTGCCGCCCTCCAGGACGTGGACGGGGGAGCCGCCGACGGTGACGGTCCGAAGCGCCGTCACCGGGGCGGGGCTCATGCCGATGCGGAGTCGACGGACTTCGAGAAGAGCTCCATCATCGCCCTGCCGAACTGCGGCATGTCGGGCCATCCCCGGCAGGAGACGAGGTTGCCGTCCACGACGTCGGGAGCGTCGATGACCGTCGCGCCCGCGTTCTCCATGTCACCGGTGATGGGCGGGAAGCACGCCGTCTTCCGGCCCTTCAGCAGCCCGTACACCGCCGGCACCTGCGCGCCGTGGCACACCAGCGCGACGGGGAGGTTGCGGGCGAAGAAGTGCTCGGTGATGCGCCTGACGTCGGCGTCGACCCGGATCCACTCGGGGGCCCGTCCTCCGGGGATGATGAGGGCGTCGTAGCGCTCGACGTCGACCTCGGCCCAGGGCACGTCGACCGGCAGCTTCCGGCCGTTCTTCTCCACGTAGGCGTCGGAGTTGGGGTCGAACTCGTGGATGACCAGTTGCACGTCACGTCTCGTCCGTGACGAGACGTCGACGTCCCAGCCACCCTCCTGTACGCGGTAGTAGGGATACATGGTGTCGAGTTCCTCGGCGGCGTCGCCGGTCAGGAGCAGCGCTCTGGGCACCTGCTTCTCCTCGCATGTGGTGGCGGTGGTGGACGCGATCCAATCCGATCCGATTGAGCTAGCATTCCCCTGCCCTGCCCGCCCGTCAAGCCTCCACCGCCACCGCGTCCGCGTCCCCGATCTCGTCGAACAGTCGACGGAACCGCTCGCCCGAACGCAGGATGTGCCGACGCATCGCGTAGGCGGCGGCGTCGGGTTCACGCGCGGCGATCGCGGCCACCACCTCCTCGTGCTCGGCCATGGCCAGGTGGGTGACCTGGGTGTCGTGGTGCAGCCGGAAGAGGTGCACGTGGCTGTGCAGGCGGGCGAGCGCTTCCCGGATGACCTGGTTCTCCGCACTCAGGGCGACGAGATCGTGGAAGGCCGCGTCGCGTAGCCCGAAGGCGCCGTAGGCGGTGGGCCCGTCGCCCCCCTCCAACTCCGCCATCTCCGCCAGCATCCGTCGCAGCCCGGCCACCTGCTCCAGAGATGCCCGTTCGGCGGATCTGCGCGCCGCCGCCGGCTCGAGGAGCAGGCGGGCTTCGAGCATGTCCTCGAATCGGTGCCGGGTGATCTGGGGGGGAATGCGGTAGCCGGCATGGGGCACCCGCACGACCAGACCCTCGGCCTCCATGCGGTTCAGCGCGTCCCGGATCGGCGTCTGCGAGACCCCCAGCTCTCGGGCCAGGACGTCGATCGTGACGCGGGAGCCAGGCTCGATCCGCAGCGACATCAGCTGGCCGAGCAGCGTGTCGTACACCTCGTCGGCGAGCCGGCCGCCAGAGCGCCCCGACGACGTTCCGCCCGTCACGGCCCTGCGGCCCCGGGCGGTCATCGCTTCGTCGTCCATCGTGACGTGAGGTCCTCTCCTGCGTCTTCGGGAACCTGTTGACATCGGTCACCACGCTGCGACATGCTGACGCCCCCCACCGGATCGTATAGGAAAACTGACGGACACCCGTCATCCTGCACCGTCGCGACACCGCCTGCCATCGCTCCGCCCGTCCCCTGGAGCTCCCATGAGCATGCTCGACGTCCTGCCCGGTTCGTCACCGGGCCGCCGATGCACCGACGTCCCTCTCGACGGCCTGAAGACCCGGCACGTCGCGGTGTACCCGTGAGTCCGGTCCGCGGGTCGACCCCCGCACCAGCCCGGCGACACGTCTGAACGACCAAGCACCTGCTGAGCGAGGCCCTGGAAGTCCCCACCCAGAAAGCAGGCACGAAGATGCGGCACCCGAAGCGAATAGTACGAACATCCGTTTCCGGTCGGAAGGTGAAGCTGGCGACGGCGGCCATGCTGCTGGTGGCCACCACCCTGGCGGCCTGCGGCGGCGGCCAGGACGACGGCGCGAAGACGAGCGCCCCCAAGGCACCGGCGACCATCCCCGAGCTCACCAAGGACCCGCTGACCCTCAGCTTCATCTGGTTCGACTGGCCACCCGCCCACGCACTGGAAGCCTTCGCGAACGCGGAGTACAAGAAGGAACGGCCGAACGCGACCGTCAAGGTCAACACCGTGCCGAACGCGAACTGGCACGACGCGATGTTCACCCAGTTCGCCGCGCGCAAGACCGACTTCGACATCGCGATCCTGGACTCGCAACACATCGGCGAGGCCGTGACGAACGGTAACATTCTCGACCTCACCGACTTCGTCAAGAAGAACATCGACGTCAAGGCCTACGACCCGTACCTTCTGGCGGCCTACGGCCAGTTCCCCCAGGCCGAGACCGGCAAACGCGACGAGAACGCCAGCCTGTACGGGCTGCCGCTGCTCGGTGACACCTGGACGATGATCTACCGCAAGGACCTGATCGGCGACAAGCCACCGCAGACCTGGGACGAGATGATCTCCGTCGCCGAGAAGTGCCAGGCGAACAACCCCGGCGTCAGCGGGCTGGCCTTCCACCAGGCCAACGGCTCCGACGCGGCGGCCGTCACCTACAACACGGTCAACGGCGTCTACGGCGGCAACCTCTGGGACGCCAAGAAGCGCAAGATCGATGGCGTCCTCAACGACGCTGCCGGCCATGAGGCGATGGACGTCCTGGTCAACAAGATGAAGCCGCTGACCGCCAAGGGCTCCGGCAACTGGTTCATCGACGAGGTGAACGCGGCGGTCGCCCAGGGCAAGGCATGCATCGGGTTCAACTGGATCGCCGCGAGCGGCGGCCTGCTGGATCCGAAGCAGTCGAAGCTCGGCACCACCCGGGAGCAGATCCTCGACAAGCTGGGCTTCGCCACCCTGCCGAGCCAGAAGACGAACCTGGTTCCGCTCGGCGGTATGGGGATGCACGTGTCGGCCTACTCCCCCACGGCGAACCAGGCCGAGGCCCTGAACTTCATGCAGTGGTTCGAGCGGGCCGACGTCCAGAAGAAGTGGGCCGCGGCTGGTGGCGTGCCGTCGCGTACGGACGCCCTCCAGTCGCCCGAGTTCCTCAATGCCGGGCCGTTCAACCAGGTGTACACCGACTCGGTGCCGCGGATGCGGGACATGTGGAACGTGCCCGAGTACGCGCGTCTCGTCGACATCGAGAACACAGGCGTGAACGCGGCCCTCAACGGCGCGAAGAAGCCGAAGGAGGCGCTCGACGACATCGCCAGGGAGCAGCAGGGCGTGCTCGACTCCAGCAACCGCAAGGGCGGCGGCGGGCTGTGAGTGACCCCATCCCCGTGCCGACCGACCACCCCGGGCAGGTGGCGTCCGCGACGCCGCCTGCACCGGGGCGGTCCCGCCGCCGGCTGGGCGACCGCGGGCTCGCCGTCGCCTTCATCTCCCCCGCGCTGCTGCTGTTGCTCGGCATGTCGGTGTTCCCGTTGCTGTGGGCGTTGTACCTGTCCTTCACCGACTACTCGGCCACCCGCGGCGGGCCCGCCCGTTTCGTCGGCTTCGGCAACTACACCGCCATCCTGACGTCGGCGCAGGTCCACCAGCGGGCCCTGACGACATTGATCTACGTGGTCGGCGCGGTCGCCCTGCAGACGGTGCTCGGTTTCGCCATCGCCTACCTGATCTCCCGGCGTACGCACGGGCGGGGGCTGCTGACCACCCTGTTCCTGGTGCCGATGATGCTGTCGCCGGTCGTGGTCGGGCTGTTCTGGCGGTTCATGCTCGACGCGCAGTTCGGCGTGGTCAACAGCATGCTCGGCTCGCTCGGGCTGGGGCAGGTGGAGTGGCTCACCCGGCAGCGGACGGCGTTGGTCTCCCTGATCATGGTGGACACCTGGCAGTGGACGCCGTTCATCATGCTCATCGCACTCGCGGGCCTCACCGCGGTGCCCAGGTACCTGTACGAGGCCGCCTCGATCGACCGCGCGTCCGAGTGGTTCCGGTTCCGCACCATCACGCTTCCACTGGTGTGGCCGCTGCTGCTCATCGCCGTGTTGTTCCGGGCCATCGAGGCGTTCCGGCTGTTCGACCTCGTCTACATCCTGACCAGCGGAGGGCCGGGTGTCTCCACCGAGACGTTGTCGTTCCACGTCTACAAGGTCGCGTTCCTGGGCTTCAACACCGGCACCGCCTCGGCGTACGGGATCCTCATGGTCCTCGTCGTCATCGTCCTCACGCAGCTCTACCTGCGTTACCTGAACAAGCTCAAGGAGGACTGATGGCCGTCTCCGTCGACGAGGCCGTGGCCGCAGGTCCTGCCCCGGACCCCCGGCCCCCCGCGCGCCGCTCCGGCGGCCGGGGCCGGGGCCGGTCCGCGCTGGAGGTCGCGCTGCTGACCGTGCTGGCCGTCGTGATGCTCTTCCCGGTGCTGTGGATGATCGAGACCTCCATCAAGGAGAACCGGGACGTCTACGCCGTACCCGCCGAGTTCTTCGGCTTCACTGTCACCCTGGACCACTTCAGGGACGTGTTCGTCGCCTCCGGCGGCGGACGCTCGGCCCTGTCCGGCTCGTTCCTCAACTCCGTCGTGGTCGCCGGGGTCTCCACGGTGCTGGCCACCGTGCTGGGGGTGCCGGCGGCCTGGGCCTACTCACGCTTCACGTTGAAGGCCAAGAAGGACCAACTCTTCTTCGTCCTGTCCACCCGCTTCATGCCGCCCGTGGTGGTCGTGGTGCCGATCTTCCTGATGTACCGCCAGGTCGGACTCATCGACACCAAGCTCGGCCTGATCCTCATCTACGCCGCGTTCAACGTCCCGTTCACGATCTGGATGATGAAGGGGTTCGTCGACGAGGTGCCCGCCGAGTACGAGGACGCCGCCATGCTCGACGGCTACACCCGGCTGCAGGCGTTCTGGAAGTTCACCCTCCCCCTGCTCCTGCCCGGCATCGCCGCGACGGCGGTCTTCGCCCTCATCTTCTCCTGGAACGAGTTCGTGTTCGCCATCTTCCTCACCTCCAGCGACAGCGTGCGTACGGCCCCACCCGCCATCGCCGGCCTCATCGGTGGCACCACGGTGGACTGGGGTCTGGTGGCCGCCGCCTCGGTGGTGTTCGCGCTACCGGTGCTCGTCTTCGCCTATCTGGTGCGCAGGCACCTCGTCGCCGGTGTGACGCTCGGGGCGGTGCGACGCTGATGGCAGCCATCGAGGTGACCGCCCTGCACAAGCGCTACCCGGACGGCACGGTCGCGGTCGAGCACGTCGACCTGTCCATCGGCGACGGTGAGCTGTTCGTGATGCTCGGCCCCTCGGGGTGCGGCAAGACGACCACGCTGCGGGCCATCGCCGGCCTGGAGAGGCAGACGACCGGCGACATCCGCATCGGCGACACGCTGGTCAACGACCTGCCGCCCGCCGAGCGCGACATCGCCATGGTGTTCCAGTTCTACGCGCTCTACCCGCATCTGCGCACCCGCGACAACCTGGCGTTCCCGCTGCGGGCCGAGGGGCTGCCCAAGCCGGAGGTGCGCGCGCGGGTCGAGGAGGCCGCCCGGCTGATGCGGCTCGGTCCGCTGCTGGACCGGCGGCCACGCCAACTGTCCGGCGGGGAGCAGCAGCGCGTCGCACTCGCCCGCGCCCTGGTGCGACGACCGCGCGCGTTCCTCATGGACGAACCCCTCACCAACCTGGACGCGGAGCTGAGGGCGGACATGCGTACGGAGATCAAGCACCTCCAGGGAGAGCTGGGGGCGACGATGGTCTACGTCACCCACGACCAGGTCGAGGCGATGTCGCTCGGTCACCGGATCGCCATCCTCAACAAGGGCCGCGTCGAGCAGATCGGCACGCCGCTGGAGGTCTACGACCGTCCGGCGACCCTCTTCTGCGCCGCGTTCATCGGCTCCCCGCCGATGAACCTGATCGAGGTGGAGGTGGCCGACGGGGAGCTGCGCGGTCAGGGCGGACTGGCCCTCACGCCACCGCCGGGCCTGCCGCGCGACAGTCGTCTGGTCGCCGGCGTCCGGCCGGAGGCACTGGAGGTCACCGCACCAGGGGCGGAAGGTTCGGTCCCGGCCCGCGTGGTCTCGGCGGAGTGGCTGGGTGACGAGATCATCTACGTGGTCGACCACGACGGCCGACGCGACGTACGGGTGCGGATGCCACCGACCGTCCGTTTCGCCGCCGACGCACCGGTCGGGCTACGGCACACCGGCGGGACCCCGGCGGTCTACGACGTGCGCACGGAAGAGCTGGTGGCCTGATGGGAACCGTGGCAGCACACGGGCTGTGCAAGTCCTTCGGCAAGGTCCAGGCCCTGGACGGGGTGACGCTGGACGTGCCTGACGGTTCGTTCTTCGTCGTGCTCGGGCCCTCCGGGGCGGGCAAGACGACGACCCTGCGGGCGATCGCCGGCCTGGACAAGCTCGACGCCGGGTCGGTGCACCTGGACGGCCGGGACGCGACCGGTGACACCCCGGCCGCACGCGACCTGGCCATGGTCTTCCAGAACTACGCCCTCTACCCGCGACACACGGCCTACGAGAACATCGCCTCGCCGCTGCGGGCACGCCGCTGTTCCTCGCGTGAGATCGCCGCCGCCGTCGAACGGATGTCGAACCTGCTGCACATCGAACGGCTGCTGCAGCGTCGTCCCGCGCAGTTGTCGGGCGGCGAGATGCAACGGGTCGCCCTGGCCCGGGCGCTGGTCCGCAGCCCGCGCGCGTTCCTCATGGACGAGCCGCTGACGAACCTCGACCTCAAGCTCCGCATCGAGATGCGCACCGAGCTCACCCGCATCCACCGCAGCCTCGGAGCGACCTTCGTCTACGTGACAAACGACCAGGTCGAGGCCCTGGCCATGGCCGACCAGGTCGCGGTCCTCAAGGCGGGGAAGGTGCAACAGGTCGGCACGCCGACCGAGGTGTACGAGCGTCCCGCCAACCAGTGGGTCGCCGGATTCGTCGGGAGCCCACCGATCAGCCTGCTCGCCTGCCACGCCGAGGGAGATCGTCTGGTCAGCGCGGAGGGTTGGACGCTACCGCGGCCCCGCTGGGCCACCGCCGAGGACGGTCGTGCGCTGCTGCTTGGCCTGCGTGCGGAGGACCTGTCCGTCGAGCAGCGTGGGGACGCGTCGTTGTCGGGGGAGCTCTACGGGCTCGAACCGCTCGGTGACCGCACGGTGGTCGACGTCCGGGTGGGAACGAAGATCATCAAGGTCAAGGCACGACCCACCGTCACCGGTACGCCGGGCGAGCGGGTGCGTGTCACGGTCGACCTGGACCGTGCGCACCTGTTCGACGCGGGCACCGGGCTGTCGCTGTCCGAGGCCGGGCGGTAGCCGCGCCGTGCGGCGACGGCGACCTGCGCCGGCACATCACCACGAGGATCACAGGAGGCGACGCGATGAGTGACCCGATCAACGTCCTGGCCCCCGAGCACCGGCGGCTCCGGATCGGCGACGCCTGGCGCGACGCCGCAAGCGGCGCCACCTTCGCCGTCGAGGACCCGGCCACCGGCAGGACCATCGCCGAGGTGGCCGACGCCGACGTCGTCGACGGGCTCGCCGCCCTGGACGAGGCGGACAAGGCAACGACGGGGTGGGCGGCGACCCCGCCGCGGAAACGGTCAGAGCTGTTGACCGCGACGTACCGGGCACTGACCGAACGGTCCGAGGAGATCGCCCGGCTGATCACGCTCGAGATGGGCAAGCCGCTCGCCGAGGCGCGGGCGGAGGTGACCTACGGCGCCGAGTTCTTCCGCTGGTTCGCCGAGGAGGCGGTACGCGTCGAGGGGCGCTACAGCACCGCTCCCGCAGGTGGATACCGGATCCTCACCGTACCGAAGCCGGTCGGACCGTGCGTCTTCGTGACGCCCTGGAACTTCCCGTTGGCCATGGGTGCCCGCAAGATCGCTCCGGCGCTGGCCGCGGGCTGCACGACGATCACCAAACCGGCGGCCCAGACGCCACTGACCATGCTGCTCCTGGCCCGCCTCATGGAGGAGGTCGGGGTTCCCCCGGGCGTCGTCAACGTGGTGACCACCAAGCGGGCCGGCGAGGTGGTCTCCGCACTGCTGGCAGACGGTCGGACCCGCAAGCTGTCGTTCACCGGGTCGACCGAGGTCGGGCGCGTGCTGCTCCGACAGGCTGCGGACAACGTGCTGCGTACCTCCATGGAGCTTGGCGGCAACGCGGCCCTGATCGTGTGTGCCGACGCCGACCTGGACGTCGCGCTCGACGGTGCCATGGTGGCCAAGATGCGCAACATCGGGGAGTCCTGCATCGCGGCCAACCGGATCTACGTCGAGGAACCGGTACGCGAGGAGTTCACGGCCCGCTTCGCCGAGCGGATGGGCGCGCTGTCGGTGGGCCACGGTCTCGACGACGGCGTGGACGTCGGGGCGTTGATCGACGAGGCGTCGGTCACCAGGATCGACGAGCTCGTCACCGACGCGGTCGACCGTGGCGCCCGGGTCCTGGTGGGCGGCGCGCGTCCGGACGGGCCGGGCCACTTCTACCCGCCCACGGTCGTCGTCGACGTACCCGAGGATGCGCGGATGCTGAAGACGGAGATCTTCGGCCCGGTGGCGCCGGTCATCTCGTTCACCTCCGACGACGAGGTGCTGGCGAGGGCCAACGACACCGAGCACGGCCTGGTCGGCTACGTCTTCACCCGTGACCTGCAGCGGGCGCTGCGGTTCGCCGAGGGGCTGGACACCGGGATGCTCGGCATCAACCGTGGCCTGATCTCGGACCCGTCGGCTCCTTTCGGAGGCGTGAAGCAGTCCGGGATCGGCCGGGAGGGATCGCACGAGGGCATCCTCGAATACCTCGACCTCACCTACGCGGCGATCGACCTACCGTGACCGGCCTGCTGCTCCGGGCGTCCGCCCGACATACCGCCGCCGACGCTCCGGAAAGGCACCGACATGCTTGAGACCGTCCGCGGACCACGCCAGCTGATAGTGGGCGAAGGGGTCGCACAGAACATCCCACGAGTGGTGGCCGAGAGCGGCTCGCGAGTCCTCATCGTGACCGACCGGGTTCTGCTGGGGCAGCCGGGCGTGGCCGGGATCGTGGCCGCCGTCCGGGAGAAGGTCGAGGTCGTCGAGGTGTTCTCCGACGCGACCCCGGACGTGCCGCTCACCGATGTCGACCTTGCCGTCGCGGTCGCCGCCGAGGTGGACGCCGACGTGATCCTCGCCATCGGGGGCGGCACGGTGATCGACCTCGCCAAGATCGTCGGCGTCATCCGGCGCCACGGTGGGACGCCGCGCGACTTCTACGGCGAGTCGAAGGTGCCGGGGCCGACGATTCCGCTCGTCGCGGTGCCGACGACGTCGGGCACCGGCTCCGAGCTCACCCCCGTCTCGGTGTTGACCGACCCGGACCGCGAGCTGAAGGTGGGGGTCTCCAGCGTCCACATCGTGCCCGACTTCGCCATCGTCGACCCCGAACTCACCTACACCTGCCCGGCGACGGTCACCGCCCACTCCGGCATCGACGCGTTCTGTCACGCGGTGGAGAGCTACACCGCGCGGCCCCGGGCCCACGGACCGCGCGACCCGGTGGAGCAGGTGTTCCTCGGCCGCAACCCGGTCACCGACCACTACGCGCTCCTGGCCGCGGAGCGGATCGCCCGTAGCCTGCGTCGTGCCGTCAGGAACGGAGGCGACACGGACGCGCGCGCGGACATGTCCTACGGGGCCGTGCTCGCCGGGCTCGCCTTCTCCCACGCGGGCAACGGGGCCCCGCACGCTCTCCAGTACCCCATCGGTGCGGCCACGCACACGCCGCACGGCCTGGGCGTCGGGCTGCTGTTGCCGTACGCGCTGGACGCGGCCAGGGACGCCGTCGGCGACCGGCTGGCCGTCCTCGCCGGGGTGTGCGGGCTCGACGTGACCGACGCCTCGGAGGCCGAGGCCGCAGACGCGTTCCTCACCTGGCTCGACGGGCTCCTCGCCGACATCGGCATCCCTGCGACCCTGGCGGACATCGGCGTGGCACGCGCCGACCTCCCGCGCTTCGCGGAGATGGCCAGTGGCGTCACCCGTCTGATCCAGAACCATCCGGGCCCGACCGACACCGACAGCCTGACCGCGATCCTCGAAGCGGCCTGGACCGGGGAGCGGACCCGACAGCGACAGTGACCGGCCTTACCCGCGGCTTCGCGCAGGTCGTGCCACAGGTGCCAGCTGTCCGCGACAGAGGCCAGGCCCACTGCTTCATCGACGATCGTCACTTGACGCACTGATGGGCGCGGATCTATGGTGTGTCGAATCGATTCGCCGAGCCTGTGCAAACCCTGTCTGAGTTGGGCCTGTTTGCCCGGTCAGCAGTTCGGCCGTGGGCCAACCCCCCGGCGACCGAGCTGACCCGGGCCCGGCACCGTAGCGCGTCACCTCCACATCCGAGGCTCGACGCACGGTGCCGTCGCGGCCAGCGGAATCGACGAGGTGACCGGGGGTGATCCCGGGAGGCCCGCCGCCGAGGCGCAGACCCGGGGAGACGGCGGTCCGCCACACCGTCTCCGCACCGGCCCGCAGCCCGATGTGACATCTCCAGGACAGAAGGAGTTGAAGGTCTTGAAACACCGGTCAACCGCGGCGACCGTGGCAGCCGCCGCGGTCGCCCTCACCATGGCCGCCGGTCTCGCCCTCAGCGGCGGACTCGCCTCCGCAGCCACCAACACCGCCACCCTGGCGACCACCGCCGGCTGCGGAAAGGCGCCCACCCTCACCAGCGGCACCCACACCATCTCCAGCGGCGGCCGTAGCCGCAGCTACATCCTGCGCATCCCCGACACCTACGACATGAATCACCCCTACCGGCTGGTCTTCTCCTTCCACTGGGTCGGCGGTACCGCCGAACAGGTGGACAACGGCAGCACCAGCGGCATCGAATGGTCCTACTACGGACTTCGTGTCGACAAGTACGGCAAGACCAACACCATCTTCGTCGCCCCCCAGGGCATCAACAACGGCTGGGGCAACAGCAACGGCCAGGACCTCACCTTCGTCGACGACATGACCCGGCAGATCGAAAACAGCCTCTGCGTCGACACCACCCAGCTCTTCGCCTCCGGCTTCAGCTACGGCGGTGCCATGGCTTATGCCATCGCCTGCGCCCGCGCCACCGTCTTCCGCGGCGTCATCGTCTACTCCGGCGGCGTCCTCAGCGGCTGCCAGGGCGGCACCCAACCCATCGCCTACTTCGGCATCCACGGTCTCCGCGACGGCACACTCCCCATCTCCGGGGGACGCTCCATGCGCGACCGGTTCGTCCAGAACAACGGCTGTACCCCCCAGAGCCCGCGAGAACCAGCCCAGGGCAGCCTCACCCACATCGTCACCTGGTACACCGGCTGCCGCACCGGCTACCCCGTCGTCTGGGGTGCCTTCGACGGACCACACGCTCCCAACGCCGTCGACGGCTCCGCCGACCCCTACGCACCCGGCGCCAAGTCCTGGACGCAGGCCGAAGTCTGGAAATTCATCACCTCACTCAACGGCGACGGACCCACCACGCCGCCCACGACCGCCCCGCCCACGACCGCCCCGCCCACGACGCCACCACCGGGTAACGGGCAGCAGATCGTGGGCTCCCAGTCCGGCCGGTGCGTGGACGTACCGAACTCGACCCAGAACAACGGCACCCAGGTGCAGCTGTGGGACTGCGGCAGCGCCACCGGCCAGCGCTTCACCTACACCGGGGGCAGGCAACTGCAGGTGTACGGCAACAAGTGCCTCGACGCCAACGGCCAGGGCACCAGCAACGGCACCGCGGTGATCATCTGGGACTGCAACGGCGGCGCCAACCAGCAGTGGAACGTCAACGCCAACGGCACCATCACCGGTCAACAGTCCGGCCTGTGCCTGGACGCCAACGCCGCCAACACGGCCAACGGCACCAAGCTCGTCCTCTGGTCCTGCAACGGCGGCGCCAACCAGCGGTGGAGCCTGCGTACCTGACCGCCACCTGTCCCGGGGCCGGACCCGGTCCGGCCCCGGGACAGGGCATGCGACAGGTCTCGGCCCCGGTACTCGCCGAGAGCGGCGTCGTTCCTGGCCGGCGCCCCGCCGGACGGCCCTCGCTCAGGCCCGACCGTCGAGGGCCGGTGGCCGGTCGTCGAGGGCGTCGAGGTAGCCGGCGAAGCCGTGCGGTGCTCGGCCCTGTCGCCGGGCGCTGGTCCGGACCGCGCAGCCGGCGTCGGTGACGACCCGCATGGCACGCCGACGACCGCGCTCGACGAGGTCGTGGTCCTCGCCGTGGCGCAGGTCGGCGAATCCGCCCAGCCGCTCGTAGGCGGTGGCGGCGCAGCCCAGGTTCGCACCGTGGACGTGCCGGTGACCGGTGCCGGTCAGACCCCGCCGGTACCGGGTCTCGAAACGTTCGCGGACCTGAGTGGATCTGGGCGCCCAGTCGGTGACGCGCACGGTCCCGACCAGCAGGTCGGTGCCGGCACGGGCGTGGCGCAGCTGCCAGCCGCCCCACCGCCGGGGCACCCGGCTGTCCGCGTCGGTGGTGACGAGCCACAGACCCTGCGGGCCGTGCCGCAGCGCGTGCGTCATGCCGGCGGCGCGGGCCCGGCCGACGCTGCGGGCCCGCACCGTCAGCACGACGGCGCCGAGACGTTCGGCGACGGTGGCCGTGGCGTCCCGACAGTCGTCGGCCACGACGATCACCTCCGAGCGCACCGGCAGGTGACGCAGCGAGTCGAGGAGCGAGGTCAGACAGGCGGGCAACAATGCCTGCTCGTCGTGGGCGGGCACGACGACCGCCATCCGGTTCACCACAGACCTTCGGCCTGTGCGACGGATCCGGCCGGCGGCGGCACCCGGAGGAGGACGTCGAGGAGGAAGTCCGCCTCCTCGTGCCGTGCCGTCCGCACCAGGCCGTCCACGCCGGCGAGCAGCCGGTGCACGTCGTCGCCGCCACGTGCGTGCTCGGCCACCGCCGGCCGCCAGTGCACGGCCACGAGCGTGCCGCCGGGTTCGAGCGAGTCCACCGTCCGGGCCACCAGCCGGTCCAGTCCGGCGTCGTCGAAGTAGTAGCCCAGCTCGGAGAGCACGATCAGGTCGAAGCGGTCGGCCGGCCACTCGTCGGGAACGCGCATCCGCTCCACCCGTACGTGCGGCTGGCCCGACAGCCGTTGCCGGGTGGTCGCCACCGGTGCGGCGGCGATGTCGACCGCCAGCAGCCGGTCGCACCGCGGTGCGAGGCGGCGGGTGAGCATGCCCGTCGAACATCCCGGTTCGAAAGCCGACCGGTAATGCCGGCGCGGCAGGCAGGCGACGGTCACCTCGTGCTTACGCTGGTCGTACCAGCGGGTTTCGAAACTCCACGGGTCCTCGGCGCCGGCATACAGGTCGTCGAAGTATCCGGCCGGGGTGCCGCGTGAGGTCATGGTACGAACACCGTTTCGTAGGGACGCGCGAAGCGTGCGAGAACGTTCGGGGGAAGGATCGCGGCGTCGGCGGGCGCCGGCCCGAGCGGCAGGACCTGGCTACGAAAGGCGTCGATCGCCTTCCGCTTGGCCGATCTGGCCACCCCGGTCAGGTCGATCCGGCGCGCACGGTGCCACGGCACGTCGGGATGGTCCGGTCGGGCCCAGTGCCACGTCCACACGGGAAACTCCAGCAGCGTCGTACCGGTACGCCGGCAGGCGACCGCGGCCGCGCGCCCGACCGCCTCGTGGTCCGGGTGGCCGTCGCCGCGCCACGTCGTGACACACCACCGGCCCGGTGCCAGCCGGGTGGTCAATGCGTCGGTGAGCGCCGCTTCGTCGACTCCACCGTCGGGATGCCCGAGATGGTCGATGGCGGCGGGGACGACCCCGAGCAGCCCGCAGGCCGTGACCGTCTCGGCCCGCCGGATCGCCGCCAGCTCCGCCTGCGAATGGACAGTCGAATCCGGATGTGAGGCCTCGCCGTCGGTGACGACCGCGATCTCGACGTCGCCGGCGAGCATCGCGACCAGGCCGCCGACGCCGAGCACCTCGTCATCGGGATGCGGGGCGACGACCAACGGCGGCACCGTCCACGCCCGGTCGTCAAGCGCCAGTTCGGGCCAGCCGGCCGGTGCGGGCCATGCCCGCCAGGTGCCCTCGTCGGTGCCCGTGTCGACGATCGGCCTCACCATCCGGGGTCTCCTGCCGCCGTCACGAGTTCACCGAGATGGGCCAGGTCCGCCTCCGCGTGGCTCTGCCGCAGATACACCGTCAGGTCGGCGACCCGTCGGGCGTGCCGGGCGTCCCGGCACAACGGGCCCGCCCCCAGGGCCCGGCCGACCCGGTCGAGGACCGTGGTGGCGGCCGCCTCGACGGTGGCGCGAACCTGGTGCGCCAACCGGTCCGCGTCGCTGCTGGGGTTCGCGTCGATCTCGTCGGCGGCGGCGAACAGGACGGCGCGGGCGGCGGTCAGGACCGCGTCGACCGCCCCGAGGTGCGCCATGGCGTGCGGGCCGAGGCGGCGGTGCCGCGCCGCGGCGTACAGGGTGTCGGCGATCCCGACCGCCCCGCCGTACCAGCATGCCGCGACGCCGAGCCCGCCGTGCCAGAAGCCCGGCCGCGCGGTGTAGCTGCCGGGTCCGCCCACGGCAACGGCGGTCACGCCGTCGAAACTGACGGTCCGGCTGTCGCTGGCGGCCATGCCGACGGCGGGCCAGGTGTCGGCCAGCGGGGTGACCCCGGCGGAATCGACCTCGACCGCGAACAGCCGGACGCCGTCGGGGGCAGTCGCGGTGAGCAGGGCCCGGGACAGCAGCCCCGCCCCGGAGCACCACGGCCGGTCACCGGTCAGCCGCCACCGGTCGCCGTCCCGGGTCGCGGTGACCGAAGCCGGCACGGCCGCCCACACGCCCCACGGCTCGCGGCGCCACCCAGGATCGATCGTCGTGCCGAGTTCGGCGAGGATCGCCAGGGCGTCGGCGTGCCCCTCCCCCAGCCGGGCCAGCGTCAGGTCGGCGCGACCGAGCTCGACGAAGCGCGACCACCGCTCACCCGTGTGTCCGCCACCGGGTAACGGCAGATCGAGACGTCCGGTGAGCACGGCCGAGCGGAATGCCGCCCCCGGATCCTCACTGCCGGTGGTCACCATCGGAGTCCCGCCACCCGAGACGGCCTCGCGGACCGCACCTGGTGCCCGGCCCCGTCGCCGACAACGGACGACGTCTCCGAACGGCCGACCGTCATCGTGCGCCTCCACCGGGTAACGTGCGGCCCACCTGGGACGCAGCCGGAAAATGCCCCTCTCCCCCTGGACGAAACATGGCACTGCCCACACCGCCACGCGCGACACGCAGGCGCCCGCGTCGTCGACGATCCGGTGGTCGTCGAGAGGTCGGCGGAGCGGGGCGTCGAGTCCGACCGCCACCACCGTACGTGAGCAGGTGGGGACCGAAAGCAGCGTCCGACGCTGGGCTTGCGCGGCTCACTAAACCGGTCTAGCGTCCCTCCGCAGTGAGTTTTGTTACGTCGATGTGAATCGAGTAAAGCCGGATTGTGACCGAGGGGGTGCCGCGCGTGAGACCGAGCCGACCGACCATCGCCGACGTCGCCCGGGCGGCCGGGGTGTCCAAGGGCGCGGTGTCCTTCGCTCTCAACGGACGCCCCGGGGTGGGCGAGGAGACCCGGACCCGGATCCTCGCGGTGGCCGCGTCGCTGGGCTGGGCACCGAGTCACCGGGCCCGGGCCCTGTCCGTCTCCCGGGCGTTCAGCGTGGGCATGGTGATCGCCCGGCCGCCCGAACTGCTCGGGGCCGACCCGTTCTATCCGTCGTTCATCGCCGGCGTGGAGCGGACCCTGGCCGACCGCGGGCAGGCCCTCGTACTCCAGGTGGTGCCGGACCTCTCGGTCGAGGAGGCCAGCTACCGCCGGCTCGCCAACGCCGAACGGGTCGACGGCGTGTTCGTGCTCGACCTGCGGCTCGGCGACCCACGGATCGCCCTGCTGGCCGAGTTGCGGCTGCCCGCCGTCACCATCGGTCGGCCGGACGTGCCGAGCGACCACCCCGCCCTCCTGGTCGACGACCGGCCCGGGGTCGCCGCCGCCGTGAACCACCTGGTGGAACTCGGGCACCGTCGCATCGCCCACGTGTCGGGGCCGCTGCACTTCCTGCACGGCTCCGTCCGCCAGCAGGCGTGGGAGCAGGCCCTCGCCGCCGCCGGCCTGCCCACCGGCCGGTCCATCGAGTCGGACTTCTCGGCGGCCGGCGGCGCGCAGGCCACCCGCACCCTGCTGGAGGGCGACGACCCGCCCACCGCGATCGTCTACGGCAACGACCTGATGGCGATCGCCGGCCTCTCGATCGCCGTCCAACAGGGCATCCGCGTGCCCGACGAACTGTCGATCACCGGCTTCGACGACACGGAACTCGCCGGCTACGTCAATCCCGCCCTCACCACCGTCCGCACCGACCCCTTCGGCTGGGGTCGGGCCGCCGCGGACGCCCTGCTCGACCTCATCGACGGCAAACCCGAAGCGGACATCCCCATCCCGCCCGCGCGGCTGATCGTGCGGGGATCGACGGCACCACCGCCCATACCACCCTCCTGACCCCACACCGCTGCACCCGCACCGCCGACGGCCACCGGCCCGGCGGGCGGACGAACCTGACCCCGTTCCCGGATCGGAGAAGACATGAGACGGACCATTCCCGCCGCCCTGTTGACCGTCGCCCTCGCCGCCACCGCCGGCTGCGGCGACTCCGGCGGCGGCGACGCCGGCAAGGCCAACGCCGCTCGCGGCCCGATCACGGTCTGGCTGTCCAACAACGCCGAGGAGGTCGCCTGGGGCAAGGCGATGGTGCAGGCGTGGAACACCCAGCACGCCGAGGAGCAGATCACCGCCCAGGAGATCCCGGCCGGCACCAGCTCCGAGGAGGTGATCGGGGCGGCCATCACCGCCGGGAACGCCCCATGCCTGATCTTCAACACCGCCCCGGCCGCCGTGCCGCAGTTCCAGAAGCAGGGCGGCCTGGTCGCGCTCGACTCCTTCGCCGGCGCGACCGATTACATCACCGGGCGCACCGGCGCCAACGCCGGGCAGTACACGTCGCCGGACGGCAAGTTCTACCAGTTGCCGTGGAAGTCGAACCCGGTGATGATCTTCTATAACAAGAAGATCTTCGCCCAGGCCGGCCTCGACCCGGAGAAGCCGCAGCTGGCCACGTACGACCAGTTCCTGGCCGCCGCCCGGAAGATCAAGTCTTCAGGTGCCGCGCAGGCCGCGATCTACCCTGCGCCGACAAGCGAGTTCTTCCAGTCCTGGTTCGACTTCTACCCGCTGTTCGCCGCCGAGAGCGGCGGCAAGCAGCTCCTCGACGGCGGCAAGCCGCAGTTCGACTCCCCCGAGGGACAGCGGGTCGCCGAGTTCTGGAAGACCCTCTACGACGAGGGGCTCGCCCCCAAGGAGAAGTACAACGGCGACTCCTTCGCCGACGGCAAGGCCGCCATGGCGATCGTCGGCCCGTGGGCCATCTCGGTCTACCGCGACAAGGTCTCCTGGGGCGCGGTGCCGGTGCCCACCTCCGCCGGCACGCCCGCCGACCAGGTGAAGACGTTCAGCGACGCCAAGAACGTCGCCATGTACTCGGCCTGCCAGAACCGGGCCACCGCATGGGACGTGCTGAAGTTCGCCACCAGCAAGGAACAGGACGGCGCGCTGCTCACCGCCACCGGCCAGATGCCGCTGCGCGCCGACCTGCCGGCCGCCTACCCCGACCACTTCGCGAAGAACCCGGCCTACCAGGGCTTCGCCCAGCAGGCCGCGCGCACCGTCGAGGTGCCCAACGTGCCGAACTCGGTGGCCATCTGGCAGGCGTTCCGCGACGCGTACACCGAATCGGTGATCTTCGGTAAGAAGCCGGTGTCCGACGCCCTCTCCGCCGCCGCGGAGAAGGCCGAGCAGCTCGCCGCATCCTGATGGCCACCGCCCACGCCGCAGCCGCCACCGACGCCGGGCCGAAGGCCGGCGGCGGGGGCACCGGACGCCGCGCCCCGCGCGGCCGGGTGGCGGCGGTGCTCGGCCGCCACCCGGTGGGCCTGCTCCTGGCCGCGCCGTACGCCGTGTTCGTCGCCGCGGTCTTCGCCTACCCGCTCGGGTTCGCGATCTGGATGAGCTTCCACGACTACTTCTTCGCCGCGCCCGGGGCGGTGGTGGACCGGCCCTTCGTCGGGCTCGACAACTACCGCGCGGTGCTGGTCGACCCGCAGGTGCGCCAGGCGTTCGGCAACATCGGCGTCTTCCTCGTCATCAACGTGCCGCTCACCGCCGTGCTGGCCCTGCTGCTGGCGGTGGCGCTGAACAAGGCGGTGCGGGCACGGATGTTCCTGCGGGTGGCGTTCTACGTCCCGTACGTCACGGCGAGCGTCGCCGTGGTCGGGGTGTGGCTGTTCCTGTTCAACTCCGAAGGGCTTGTCAACCAGCTGCTCGGACCGCTCGCGCCCGACCCGTCCTGGCTGGTCAACGAGGGCCTGGCGATGCCGGTGATCGCCGTGTTCGTGGCCTGGAAGCAGCTCGGCTTCTTCATCCTGCTCTACCTCGCCGCGTTGCAGAACGTGCCGAAGGAGCTGTACGAGTCGGCGGCCGTGGACGGGGCGTCGGCGTGGGCCCGGTTCCGGTCGGTGACCGTACCGGCGGTACGCCCGGCGACCGCCCTGGTGGTCATCCTGGCCACCATCACCGGCGCGAACCTGTTCACCGAGCCCTACCTGCTCACCGGCGGCGGCGGCCCGAGCGGGTCGTCGGCCTCCCCGGTGCTGGTGATGTACCAGCGCGGCATCCAGCAGGGCCAGCCCGACGTGGCCGCCGCCATCGGCGTGCTGCTGGTGATCGGCGTGCTGGTGATCTCGGCGATCAACCGACGGCTGCTGGAGAGGGACTGACATGGCAGGCACACCCGGGAAGCGCGCCACCGGCGGTCGGCTGACGACGGTACTGCGCACCGTCGCGCTGTTCGGCGGGGCGCTGGTCTTCCTGTTCCCCTTCTACTACATGTTCGTCGGGTCGTTGCAGGCCGAACCGGACACCTCCCCGGCCGGGGCGTTCCCCACCTCGGGGCTCACCCTGGACAACTACCGGGACATCAACTCCCGGGTGGACCTGCTCGGCTCCCTGGTCAACTCGGGGATCTTCACCGGCGGGGTCATCCTCGGCACTGTGGTGTTCGGCCTGCTCGCCGGCTACGCGCTGGCCCGGCTGCGGTTCCGCGGCCGGGGGACGCTGTTCGCGCTCGTGCTGCTGGTGCAGGTGATCCCGTTCCAACTGCTGCTGATCCCCCTGTACGTGCTGATCGTGCGCGGTTACGGGCTGGCCGACTCGTACCTCGGGATGATCCTGCCGTTCGCGATCAACACCACTGCCGTGTTCGTCTTCCGGCAGTTCTTCCTGCAACTGCCCGACGAGCTGTTCGCCGCCGCCCGCATCGACGGCGCCGGTGAGCTGCGGGTGCTCTGGTCGGTGGCACTGCCGCTGGTGCGCCCGGCGCTGCTGACCGTCGTCCTGCTGACCTTCATCGGCCCGTGGAACGAGTTCCTGTGGCCGTTCCTGGTCACCAAGCAGGCCGACATGCAGCCGCTGGCGGTCTCGCTGGCCAACTACATCAGCAACGTGGCGGCCCGCGCCGCCAACCCGTACGGGGCGGTGCTGGCCGGGGCGTGCGTCCTGGCCGCCCCGGCGGTCGGCCTGTTCCTGGCCTTCCAGAAGTACTTCGTCTCCACCGACATCGGTTCCGGAGTGAAAGGCTGACGATGACTGTCTCCACCACCGTCCCCTACACCCTGACCAGGATCGGCGTCGTGATGACGCCCGAGCCCGGCCAGCCCCTGGAGGCCGAGGGGGTGTTGAACCCGGCCAGCGGCCGCACCCCGGACGGACGGCTGCACCTGCTGCCCCGGCTCGTCGCCGAGGGCAACGTGTCCCGGGTCGGCCTCGCCGAGGTCGAGCTGCGCGACGGCGTACCGGCCGGGGTCCGCCGCGACGGCGTCGTCCTGGCCCCCGACGAGGGCTGGGAGCGGGGCAAGAACAACGCCGGGGTCGAGGACCCCCGCACGACCTGGGTGCCGGACCTGGGCCGACACCTGATGACGTACGTCGCGTACGGGCCACTGGGCCCGCGCCTTGCCCTGGCGGTGTCGGCGGACCTGCGGCACTGGCAGCGACTCGGGCCGGTGCAGTTCGGCTACCAGCCCGACCTGGACACCGACCTGAACATGTTCCCCAACAAGGACGCCGTGTTCTTCCCCGAACCGGTGCCCGGCCCGGACGGGCGGGACTGCTACGCGATGCTGCACCGTCCGATGTGGGACCTCGGCTGGTTCCGCCCCGGCGAGGGGGTGCACCTGCCGGCCGGCGTCACCGACGAACGGCCCGGCATCTGGATCTCCTACGTGCCCGTCGACGAGGTGCGCGCCGACATCGGGGCGCTGGTGCGGCTGCGCGGGCACCGCTGCGTGGCGCTGTCGGAGTTCCCGTACGAGGAGCTGAAGATCGGTGCCGGTCCGCCGCCGCTGCGGGTGCCCGAGGGCTGGCTGCTGATCCACCACGGGGTCACCGGCGAGATCCCCGAGGGCTTCGACCCCACCACCCAGCGCGTCGAGTACGCCGCCGGGGCGATGCTGCTCGACCCGGCGGACCCGTCGCGGGTGCTGGCCCGTACCGCCGAGCCGATCCTCGTGCCGGAGCTGGCCGAGGAGCGCAACGGCACCGTGCCGAACGTGGTGTTCCCGACCGCCGTCGAGGAGGTCGACGGCGTCCGTTACGTCTTCTACGGCATGGCGGACTCCCGCATCGGCGTGGCCCGGCTGGACCGGCTGCCGTGACGACACCCCCGTCCCGACCGCACCGAGGAGCCACAGTGAAGCGCCGCACCCTGCTGCTGGGCGGGCTCGCCCTGAGCACTCCCCTGCTCGCCGGCACCCCCGCCGGGGCGGCCCCCGCCACCAGGTCCACCGCCACCAGGTCCACCGCCACCGGGTCCACCGCCACCGCGCCGGCTGCCGGGGCGCTGACGAACCTCTCGCACCTGGACTTCCTGCGCCAGGCCGTCGCCCCGCCCGCGCTGGAGGGGCACACCACCTACCGGCTCGCCGAGTCCCCCGAGGTCGGCATGCTGTGGACGTACGCCGAGCCGGGACCGGACGGGAACCTGCGCCGGGTCGGCGGCGGGGCGTACGACCCGGCCACCGACACCTGGGGGCAGGGCGCGTACAACGCCGACGACGTGGCCCGGGCCGCCGTGGTCTACCTGCGGCACTGGACGCAGACCGGGTCGACGGGCAGCCGGGACGTCTCCCGGGAACTGCTGCGCGGCCTGACCTACCTGCAGACGACGACCGGGCCGCACGCCGGCAACGTGGTGCTGTGGGCGCAGCCGGACGGCACCCTCAACCCGAGCGCCGAGCCGGTCGAGCTGCCGGACCCGTCCGACAGCGGCCCGTCGTACTGGTTGGCCCGCACGGTGTGGGCGCTCGGCGAGGGGTACGCCGCGTGGCGTACCGCCGACGTCGGGTTCGCCGGCTTCCTGCGCGAGCGCCTCGACCTGGCCATCGGCGCGCTGCAACGGCAGGTCCTCTCCCGGTACGGCACCTTCCAGACCGTCGACGGCGAGCGCACCCCCGCCTGGTTGATCGCCGACGGGGCCGACGCGACGGCCGAGGCGGTCCTCGGGCTGGCCGCGTACGTGCGGGCCGGCGGCGGGGCGACGGCCCGCCTGGCGTTGCGCCACTTCGCCGCGGGCATCGCCGCGCTGGCCGGCGGCGACGCCCGGCACTGGCCGTTCGGGGCGGTCCGCCCGTGGGCGCTGTCGCGGTCGATGTGGCACGGGTGGGGCTCACAGATGCCGGCCGCGCTGGCCGCCGCCGCGCGGGTGTCGGGCGACCGGCGGCTGCTCGACCCGGCGGTGGCCGACTCCGCCGTCTTCACCCCGTGGCTGCTCACCTCCGGCGGCCCGGACAACGGGCGGATCCCCACCCCGGTGGACCGCAGCCAGATCGCCTACGGGGTGGACTCCCGCCTGCAGTCGCTGCTCGCCGTCGCCGACGCCACCGGACGCGGCGGCTTCGACCAGCTCGCCGGGGTCGTCGCCGCCTGGTACTTCGGTGCGAACCCGGCCGGCGTGCCCGCGTACGACCCGGCGACGGGGCGCACGATCGACGGCATCTCCGGCGACGGGACCATCAACCGCAACTCCGGCGCCGAGTCGACGATCCACGGCCTGCTCAGCATGCTGGCCCTCGACGCCCGACCGGAGGTGGCCGCGGCGGCCCGGCAGGGTCGGATCGTGGAACGTGTCGGCACCCGCGTGGTCGAGGCCGAGCAGGGCACCCGCGAGGGTGGGGCCACAGTGGTCACCCCGCCGTCGTCGTGGAACGGTGAGTCGTCGATCAGCGGCGGGTCCCTGGTCCGGATGCCCGCCGGGTCGACCGTCCGCTGGGAACTGCCGCCGTCGCCCCAGCCGGAGCTGGTGCTGCCGGTGGTCGACCTGACCCCCGGCGCGTCGGCGGTCACCCGCTGGTCCGCCCTGGCCGGTGACGGCCGGACGTCGCCGCTGGGCCAGGTGCGGCACGGGCAGACCGGCGCGCAGGGCACCTCCCCCGCCCCCGGGGCGCTGCTGCCGGTGACCCTGTCCGGGGCGGGCGAACTGCCGGCGGGGGCCACCGCGCTGGCGGCCACGGCCACCGGCGACGGCGCGGTGGTCGACGCGGTCATGCTGGAGCCGCTGCTGTCCCGGTTCGTCGTCGCGGGCGACGGCCACGCCACGGCGGTGCTGCGCAGCGCCGCCCGCGCCCCGCGCACCACCACTGTCACCCTGCCCGGCACGGGACCGGCCGTCGTCGAGTCGTACGACCCGGCGGGGGTGCGCCGGTCGCGGACGGTGGTGTCCGGCGCGACCGTGCCGGCACGGGTCCTGCCGGGCGGCTTCACCGTCGTGCGGCGCTGACGCGACCTGCGGCGGGACCGCGATGGTGCGGTCCCGCCGCAGGCGGGCTGGCGACGCAGCTCGCCGCCGGTCTCGGGGCGGGCGCCGTGACCCAGAGTCGTACGCCGGGGCGCCTCCGCCGGTCGAGCCACCGACCGTTGCCGGCGCGCAGGCCCTGATCGAGGCCGCACGTGACGTCGACGGCGGCCGGCGCCCGGTGGCCCGCTCGTGACGGCAGCCGAGGACAAGCTGGAACTCGTCGCCGCCGGTCAGGCGGTGGCCATCGTGCCCGGCGGCATCCGCGGTCTGCGCCCGGACCTGACCACCGTGGCGCTGGAGGGCATCGCCCCCGGCCACGTGGTGCTCGCCACCCGATCCGGTGACCGGTCGCGTCTGCTGGCCGAGTTCAGCAAGGCGGCCCGACGCCATCTGACCGGGCCTCAGAACGACACCCGTCCGTCGCCCCTTTGTCCCCCGAAGTCCGATACCGTGGACGGACAGCGCGCAGAGTCATGACTACCACCACCGATCCCTCCCGGAACTCCCGACGTCCGCGCCCGGCCCGTGGACCGGACGTGACCTGACCGGCCGCCCGACACCCCCACTGCCAGCCGCCGGTGGCGCAGCTCGGCCCTGACGGCCCGTCCGATGGAGACGGCATGACACGTCCCGATCCCGTCCGCCTCGTCGCACCCCTACTGCTCGTCCTCACCCTGGTCGCCGGCCTGCTCGCCGCGCCGGCCGCACCGGCGCACGCCGTACCGGCCAAGAACCCGCCGCTGACCACCCCCTGGACCGCCCAGGCACTCGACGGCACGCCACTGCCGGAGTACCCGCGACCGCAGATGACCCGGTCGGACTGGCTCAACCTGAACGGCGAATGGCAGCTACGTCAGTCCGCCACCGACGACGCCCCGCAGTTCAACGCCGATCTGCCCGAGCGGATCAACGTGCCGTTCCCGGTGGAGAGCGCCCTGTCCGGCGTGCGGCGCGCCGCCGGGGACAACCGCAACTACCTGTTCTACCGCCGTACCGTGACGGTGCCCGAGAACTGGAACGGACGCCGGGTGCTGCTCCACTTCGGCGCCGTCGACTGGCAGACCACCGTCTGGGTCAACGGCGTGCCGGTCGGTGGCCACACCGGCGGCTACGACGCCTTCAGCTTCGACGTCACCGCACCGTTGCGGGGCGGCGCGAACGAGATCGTGGTGAAGGTGTGGGACCCGACGGACAGCCGGCAGAACGGCAGCCTGCCGCCGATCGGCAAGCAGACCAAGCAGCCCGGCGGGATCTTCTACACGCCGAGCTCCGGCATCTGGCAGACCGTGTGGCTGGAACCGGTGCCGACGGCCTCGATCAGCAGGGCCGACCTCACTCCGCGCCTGACCGACAACACCCTGCGCGTCCGGGTCCTCACCCGGGGAGACGTCAGCGGTCACAGCGTCCTGGCCGAAGCGCTCGACGGCACCACCGTGGTCGGCTCCGCCACCGGCGGTCTCACCGAGTTCGCGGTGCCCGTGCCGAGCGCCCGCCGCTGGTCGCCCGACGACCCGTTCCTCTACCACCTGCGCATCACCCTGCGTAATGCCGCAGGTGCTCAGGTCGACCGGACCACCCACTACTTCGGGATGCGCGAGATCAGCACCGGCATGGTCGACGGTGTCCTGCGACCCAAGCTCAACGGCCAGTTCGTCTTCCAGACCGGCACCCTGGACCAGGGCTTCTGGCCGGACGGGCTCTACACCGCCCCCACCGACGCCGCGCTCGCGTTCGACCTGCAGAAGCACAAGGACCTGGGCTTCAACATGGTGCGCAAGCACATCAAGGTCGAACCGCAGCGCTGGTTCTACCACGCCGACCGGCTCGGTCTGCTGGTGTGGCAGGACGTCCCGTCCCTGACCGCGCAGGACATCAACGCGACCGACGCGCAGCAGGCGCAGCTCGAAACCGAGGCCCGCGAGATCGTGGACGAGCATCGCAGCTCACCGGCCGTCGTCACCTACACCGTCTACAACGAGGGGTGGGGTGAGCGGGCGCTGGCCGACACCCGCCGGGTCGCCCAGGCCGTCAAGACCCAGGACCCGACCCGGCTGGTCAACGCGCACAGCGGCCACAACTGCTGCCAGTCGTCGGGTGATCCCGGCAACGGCGACATCGACGACTGGCACGTCTACCTGGGGCCGGACTCGCCGGTGCCGTCGAGCAGCCGGATCGCCGTGCTCGGCGAGTTCGGCGGCCTCGGCCTGCGCGCGTCCGGACACGAGTGGAGCCCGAACGGCAGCTTCTTCGCCTACGAGTGGCAACCGAACTCCACCGCGCTGACCGACCGCTACGTCGGCCTGGTGCAGGGCACGCAGAACCTCATGCTCGGCAAGGGGTTGAGCGCCTCGGTCTACACCGAGATCGCCGACCAGGAGGGTGAGCTGAACGGATTCCTCACCTACGACCGGCAGGTGGTCAAGATGGACCAGGCCCGGGTACGGGCGGCCAACCTGGCCCTGATCAACGCGTCCAGGACGATCGGCAGCTCGGCGCCGGTGGCGCTGCCACTGAACACCCGCCGTTCCCTACAGGTGACGACCCCCGGGTACACCAACCGGTTCCTGCGACACCGGGACAGCCTCGCCTATACGGAGGTCGTGGACGCGAACAGCTCGGCGGTGCTCAGGAGCGACGCGACGTACACCGTCCGGGCGGGTCTGGCCGACGCGGCGTGCTATTCGTTCGAGTCGGTCAACTTCCCCGGGCAGTTCCTCAGGCACCAGGAGTCGCGCGTGCGCAACTCGCCGAACGACGGCTCGGCGCTGCTCCGCGCGGACGCCACCTGGTGCGCCCGGGTCGGGGTCAGCGGAGGCGGGGTCTCGTTGGAGTCCTACAACTTCCGCGGCAGATACCTGCGGCACTACGACTCGGAGGTCTGGCTGAGCAACGGCACCGGCGGCGCGGCGTGGAACACACCCGTGCTGTGGGCCGCGGACAGCACCTGGAACATCACGACACCCTGGGCACCGTGAGCGGGGCGGTCCAGGGCGCCGGCACCGCGCCGACACCCTGGACCGCCCCGTGGCACGGCGCGAGTCAGCCGATGCGGAACTGCTCGCCGTAGACGGCGAAGACCAGCGGCGTGTTCAGGTCGAGGTTGCCGTTGTCGAGGAACACCCGCTGTGCCGTGTCGACGCGGGAGGTGTCCGAGTGGGCCTCCTCCTTCTTCATCTCGACGACCCGCTCGTCGAGGAACGCGTGGAGCCAGGTCCGCTCGTTGCCACCCTGCGCCGGGGGCTTCGCCCGGGTGAGGGCACGGCTGCGGATCTGACGCATGCCCTCGTACCCGTGCATGACCGCCGCGTCGTAGTAGGCGAACTGGCCGAGCGCCCGGACCCCGTCGTTCTTCCCGTCGCGGACCGACGGGGTGAAGTAGACCCGGTCCCGTTCGGACTCCTGGGCGGCGCGGAACACCGGGTCGTTGGCGGCGGTGCGCCAGTCACGGGGGTAGTTCGGGTCGAGACCCGCGTGCGACGCGGTGCCGTTGACGGCGCGCAGCGCCGGCAGGTAGCCGGCCAGCACGTTGCCGGGCTTGGTGTTCGTGTACGCCTGGACCAGTTCGAGCATGTCGCCGGTGCCGGAGCAGAAGCCGATGATGCCGGCGGTGTAGCCGCGGCCGTCGCCGATGTCCTCGATGTAGGAGAACTGGGCGCGCCAGTCGAGCGAGGAGTTCTCCGCCGCCGAGACGAGCTGCATGGCGACGTCCTTCTTCGCCGGGTCGTCGAGGTTGGTGCCGGCCGGGGCGGTGGCGGTCGGGGTGGGCGTGGGGGTGCCGCCACCGGGAAGGGTCCACTGCTGGTTGGTGGTGCCACCGCAGGTCCAGATCTGCAGTCGGGCACCGTTCGCGCTGCTCCGGTCGGTCACGTCGAGGCACTTGCCGGAGGCGGTGTTGACCAGGGCGCCTCCGCTGGCGGCGGTCCACTTCTGGGCGCCGGTGCCGTTGCAGTCGTACAGCTGGATCTTGGCGCCGTTGGTGGTCGACGCGGCGGTGACGTCGAGGCACTTGCCGAGCGCGCGGATCGAGCTGTCGCTGTTGCCCACCGTCCACGTCTGGGCCGCCGTGCCGTTGCAGTCGTAGAGCTGCACCGCCGTGCCGTTGGCCGGGTCGGCGCCGGCCACGTCGACGCATCTGCCGGCCAGACCGGTGATCGGGCCGGCGGTCGCGGCGCTGGCCGACGGCAGGCCGTAGCCGACCGCCGCGATGCCGGTCAGCAGGGTGCCCACGGCGTAGGCGACTGTTCTTCTGCGCACCATGGCGTTTCCTCGGGGAAGGGGCGGCGGGCCGCCAGCCGGTCGGTGCCCAGGCTCGACGTGCGCCCGGGCGGGCACCACAGGAATCAGGAAACTATATTAACTGGTCGTGGTGGGTCAATCGGCTGCCCATCAGGGGTCCGGGTGATCAGGTCAGACCGTGACGACCGCTGCGCCGGATCCGGGCGACGAGGCCCGACGTTCCACCGACCCGGCAGTGCGACAGCGGCGACCCGTTGCTGCATATTCCAGGACTGACAATTGCGTCGGAAGATGTTGTCAGGCGAGAGAGCGGAACACCGGAGCCGGCCCCGGCGTCGAATCCGGTTTCCGACAGTACAACCTCCGCCAAGCGCCCCTACCGGGCCCGTCATTCATCAACGCCAAAGCGTAACGTGATGAATGACTCGTTGCGCGCATGTAACCGGCCTGGATCGAAGGAGTCCGCACCATGTCCGAGCAGTACTCGCGGCGCTCCTTTCTCAGCGGGGTGCTGACCTGCGGCGCGCTGAGCGCCTCAGCGGTCTACCTGCTACCCGGCGGACATCGCCCACCACCGGTCGAGCTCCGACTCGCCACCGGCGCCGACCCCACCGGGGCCCGCAAGCTGCTGATGGACATGTGGAACCAGGCCAACCCCGACACCCCGGTCCGGTTCACCGACGAGGTCGAGGGCGGATCCGGCGACGAACGCAAGAGAC